>NZ_CP041242.1:230000-530000 GCF_006547045.1 Lysobacter alkalisoli | reverse complement strand
ATGGTCTATATGGAGAAATTCCTGGAGAACCCGCGCCACGTGGAGATCCAGGTGCTCGCCGACGGCCAGGGCAACGCGATCCACCTGGGCGAGCGCGACTGCTCGATGCAGCGCCGCCACCAGAAGGTGGTCGAGGAAGCGCCCGCGCCCGGCATCACCCCCGAGCAGCGCGCCGAGATCGGCAAGGTGTGCGTGGAGGCCTGCATCCGCATCGGCTACCGCGGCGCCGGCACCTTCGAGTTCCTGTACGAGAACGGCCGCTTCTACTTCATCGAAATGAATACCCGCATCCAGGTCGAGCATCCGGTCACCGAGATGGTCACCGGCGTCGACCTGATCCGCGAGCAGCTGAGCATCGCCGCCGGCAACAAGCTGTCGCTGAAGCAAGAGGACATCGTCCTCGACGGCCATGCGATCGAGTGCCGCATCAACGCCGAGGATCCGGAGACCTTCATGCCGAGCCCGGGCCTGATCCAGCACTGCCACGTACCCGGCGGCCCCGGCGTGCGCGTCGACAGCCACGTCTACGAAGGCTACCGCGTGCCGCCGAACTACGACTCGATGATCGGCAAGCTGATCGTGCACGGCCCGGACCGCGAGACCGCGATCGCGCGCATGCGGGTGGCCCTGAGCGAGATGGTCGTCGACGGCATCAAGACCAACATCCCGCTGCAGCAGCGGATCATGGCCGACATCGGCTTCCAGCAGGGCAGCCAGAACATCCACTACCTGGAGAAGCGGCTGAAGGAACAGCAGGAGAAGTCGCGCTCGATCGTCTGAGCGCGGCCTTCCATGCCCTTCCTCGAACTCACCCTGCCCTGCACCGAGATCCAACAGCCGCGCTACGAGCGCGCATTGGAGGATGTCGGTGCGCTCGCGGTCACCCTGGCCGACGCGCATGCCGATGCGCCGGACGAACAGGCGATCTTCGAACCCGGCGTGGGCCAGACGCCGTTGTGGGGCGAGATGGTGCTGACCGCGCTGTTCCCGGGCGAAACGCCGGCCGGATTGCTGCTGCATGCGCTGGCCGCCGCCGACGAAGGACTGGACTGGTCGCGCGCATCGTTCCGCGAGGTCGAGGACCAGGACTGGGAACGCGCGTGGATGGACCAGTACGAGCCGCTGAAATTCGGCGACCGCACCTGGATCGTGCCGTGGAACCATGAACTGCCCGAAGGCGCCGACGCCGATGACGCGGCGGTGGTGCGGCTCGATCCCGGCCTCGCGTTCGGCTCCGGCACCCATCCGACCACCGCACTGTGCCTGCAATGGCTGGACACGCTTGCCGGCGAGGGGTTGATGGCAGGCCGCGAGGTGCTCGACTTCGGTTGTGGCTCGGGCATCCTCGCGCTGGCCGCGTTGAAGCTCGGCGCGGCACGTGCGGTCGGTGTCGACAACGACCCGCAGGCGGTCGCCGCGACGCTCGACAATGCACAGCGCAACGGCGTCGAATCGAAGATGGGCGTGCACCTGCCCGAGGACGAGCCAGTCGCGACCTACCCGATCGTGGTCGCCAACATCCTCGCCTCGGCATTGATCGAACTGGCCGGGGTGATCGGCGAGCGGGTCGCGCCGGGCGGCCGCATCGCGCTGTCGGGCATCCTCGCCGGGCAGGAGGACGAGGTGATCGCCGCCTACGCAGACCGCTTCGACGCCCTGCGTGCCGAACGACTCGACGACTGGATGCGAGTCACCGGCACACGTCGCTAAACTCCCGGCATGTTCATCCCCTGCCCCAACTGCGGATTCCTGGTCGCCCTTGCCGCCAAGCGCACGGGCAGGTCGCAGCATTGCCCGCGCTGCAATACCCTGCTCGAGGAAGACACCGCCACATCCGCGACACCGCCGGCCGAAGCGACAGCGGACACTCCGCAGCAGCCGCCCACTGCGACCACGTCTGGCAAGCCGGCCGAACCCGCGCAGTCGAGCCCGCCGTTGCCGCCAACGCCCGCGCCACCGGTCCCCGCCGCCAGCAGCGGTCCCAGCTTCACCCGCGTGCGCGTCGACCCGCATGCCAGCGCACCGCAATGGCCGCTGCTGCTGACCATCGCCGGACTGGCCGCGTTGCTGGCGCTGCAACTGCTGCTCGCCCAGCGCGCGGAGCTGGCGGGAAAGGCGCAATGGCGGCCACTGATGACCGCGCTGTGCACAGTCCTGCGCTGCGACCTGCCACCGTGGCACCAGCCTGCCGCCTACGTCATGCTCGACCGCAGCGTACGTCCGATTGCGGACCGTCCCGGCGTGCTGCAGGTCAACGCCAGCTTCCGCAACGACGCGCGCTGGGCGCAAGCCTGGCCGACCCTGGTGCTGAGCCTGTCCGATGCCGACGGCCGCCAGGTCGGACAGCGCGCCTTCGCCCCTGGCGACTATCACGGGACTCACGCCGCAGACGACCGGCTCGAATCCGGCCAGAGCGCGACGGTGGCCTTCGAAGTGGTCGAGCCGGCCCCGAACATCGTCGCATTCACCTTCGACTTCCGCTGAATGTGATACCCGCCGGTGTCACTCCGGCGGCCCACGGGTTAGACTCCTCCTCCCGTCGCGCCCCGCGTCCGCCCGCTCGGCCCAGGCCACGCCATGACGGGTACCGTTGCACAGGGGAATCGAATTGAACGCTGCCGAACGTACCGACTCCAGCCGCCAGGGCCCGCGCGTGCCACTGCGTGACCACGTGGCGACCTCGATCCGCCGCTACCTCGGCGACCTCAATGGCAGCGATACCGAGAATCTCTACGAGATCGCACTGCGCGAACTCGAGATCCCGCTGTTCGCCGAAGTGATGGAACATTGCGAAGGCAACCAGAGCCGCGCCGCCACCATGCTCGGCATCCACCGCGCGACGCTGCGCAAGAAGCTGCGGGAATACGGCCTGGCCTGAGTCGCCTGCTGGCCAGGTTGACGTCACCCCCGCGAAGACGGGGATCCAGCGGGCTCCCGCTCCACCGGCTGCAACGACGCGGGGCACCCTCGGCGGAAACGCTCAAGGACAGGCCTCCACGGACATGGCGCCATCCGGACCCTGTATCGGTGCGGCGGCTATAATTCGCGGCCCACTCCCATCTCCCTGCCCCGATGACCGCTGCCTCGCCGAACGGCGCCGTGAAGACCGCGCCGGTGAAAATCCGCCGCGCCCTGCTGTCCGTGTCCGACAAGACCGGCCTGATCGAGCTCGCCACCGCCCTCGCCGGCCACGGCGTCGAGCTGCTGTCCACCGGCGGCACCGCCAAGGCGATCCGCGACGCCGGCCTGACAGTCAGGGATGTCAGCGATGTCACCGGCTTCCCCGAGATGATGGACGGCCGGGTCAAGACCCTGCACCCGATCGTGCACGGCGGCCTGCTCGGCCGTGCCGGTACCGATGATGCGGTGATGGCCGAGCACGGCATCGGCGCGATCGACCTGCTGGTGCTGAACCTGTATCCGTTCGAAGCGGTTACCGCGAGCGCCGACTGCACGCTCGCCGACGCAGTGGAGAACATCGACATCGGCGGCCCGGCGATGCTGCGCTCGGCGGCCAAGAACTTCGCCCGGGTGGCGGTCGCGACCGATCCAGCGCAGTACGGCGCGCTGGTCGAGGAAATGAAAGCGAACGACGGCACGCTGTCCGCTGCCAAGCGCTTCGAACTGTCGGTGGCGGCATTCAACCGCGTGGCGCAATACGACGCCGCGATCAGCAACTATCTGTCCGCGATCTCCGACGCGGCGGGCGAGGTGCCGGTGCGCACGGCGTTCTCGGCGCAGGCCAACGGCAGCTTCGTGAAGGTCATGGACCTGCGCTACGGCGAGAATCCGCACCAGCAGGCCGCGTTCTACCGCGATCTCTATCCCGCCCCGGGCTCGCTGGCGACGCTCGAGCAACTGCAGGGCAAGGAGCTGAGCTACAACAACATCGCCGACAGCGACGCGGCCTGGGAATGCGTGCGCCAGTTCGACGCGCCGGCCTGCGTGATCGTCAAGCACGCCAACCCCTGCGGCGTGGCAGTGGGCGTGGCCTGCGGCGACGCCTACGAGCTGGCCTACGCAACCGACCCGACCAGCGCCTTCGGCGGCATCATCGCGTTCAACCGCAAGCTGGACGCGGCGACCGCGAAGGTGATCCTCGACCGCCAGTTCGTCGAGGTGCTGATCGCGCCGGATTACGAGGACGCCGCGCTCGACTACGCATCAAGGAAGGCCAACGTGCGTGTGCTGCGCATTCCGCTCGCACCGGCCTCCAAGGGCTTCATCGACACCAAGCGCGTGGGCTCGGGCATGCTGATGCAGACCGCCGACGATCGCGTGGTGACCCGCGAGGACCTGAAGGTGGTGACGAAGCTCGCACCGACCGACCAGCAGTTCACCGACCTGCTGTTCGCGTGGAAGGTAGCCAAATTCGTCAAGTCCAACGCAATTGTCTACGCCAAGGACAGCCGCACGATCGGCGTCGGCGCTGGGCAGATGAGCCGGGTGTACTCGGCACGCATCGCCGGCATCAAGGCGGTCGATGCCGGCCTGGTGGTGCCGGGTTCGGTGATGGCGAGCGATGCCTTCTTCCCGTTCCGCGACGGCATCGACGCCGCGGCGGAGGCCGGCATCAAGGCAGTGATCCAGCCCGGCGGCTCGATGCGCGATAAGGAAGTGATCGAAGCTGCCGACGAGCACGGCATCGCAATGGTGTTCACCGGCGTGCGCCACTTCCGGCATTGATGCCAGCTGCGCCGGCATGACATCTACCAAGTCGCCCGCTGACTCAAGGGCTCAACATCGGTCATCATATCCGTCATGAACTTCATGGTCGCGCTCTGGATGCTCATTGGTTTCGCCGTCCTGGTCGGCGGCGCCGAGTTGCTGGTGCGTGGCGCCTCGCGCATCGCGCTGGCGACCGGGCTTTCGCCGCTGGTGGTCGGCCTGACCGTGGTCGCATTCGGCACCAGCGCGCCGGAGCTGGCGACGAGCATCGGCGCGGCGCTGCAGGGCGCACCCGACATCGCGATCGGCAACGTGGTCGGCAGCAATATCGCCAACGTACTGCTGGTGCTCGGTATCGCCGCGCTGGTGATGCCGCTGGTGGTCGCGCGGCAGTTGATCTGGCTGGACGTGCCGTTGCTGGTCGTCATCTCCGGCGCGGTCTGGCTGATGGCGCTCGACCACGAGATCTCGCGGGTCGAGGGCGGGGCGCTGATTCTCGTCGGCATCGCCTACACCGTGCTGTTGATATGGATGAGCCGGCGCGGCATCGGCATGGGCGGGGTCGAAGACGATCTCGCCGAAATGCCGCGGCGCCCGCTGTGGTTCAATCTGCTGCTGCTCGTGGTCGGGCTGGTGCTGCTGGTGTTGGGTGCGCGCTTGCTGGTGTCGTCCGCGGTATCGATCGCGCAGGCACTCGGCGTCAGCCAGCTGATCATCGGCCTGACCGTGATCGCGATCGGCACCTCGCTGCCTGAAATCGCGACCTCCGTTCTCGCGGTCGCGCGCGGCCAGCGCGACCTCGCCGCCGGCAACGTGATCGGCAGCTGCATCTTCAACCTGCTGCTCGTGCTCGGTGCGACTGCAGCGGTGTCCCCGGACGGGGTGCCGGTCAGCCGCGCCGCGCTGAACTTCGATATCCCGGTCATGATCGCCACTGCGGTGGCCTGCCTGCCGATCTTCTTCACCGGCCACTACATCGCGCGCTGGGAAGGTGGCCTGTTCCTCGGCTATTACGCCGCCTACCTTACCTATCTGGTCCTGCAGAACACCCACCACGACGCACTGGAAACATTCAGCACGGCCATGACCTGGTTCGTGATTCCGCTGACCGTAGTGACCTTGCTGGTGGTGATGTCGCACGCGTTGCGCAATTCGCACAACAACGCGCCGCCCACGCCGTAGGATGGGTAGAGCCAAAAGCGAAACCCGTCATCGGGACCGAGTTATCGATGGGTTTCGCCTTCGGCTCTGCCGAACCTATTTCCAGATTCCTGCATCCACGCCTTTGGCAATCTGCGGGTGCTCGCCGATACGGAAGCCGGGCTTCACGCCGGCTCCGAGCTGACGGTCATAGTCGCGGGTCAGCCGCACCACCACGCCCGACAGCATCACGATCGCGAGCAGGTTGATCGCAGCCATGACCGCCATCGAGGCATCGGCCGCGTCCCAGACCAGCTGCACCTTCGAATACACACCCCAGGCGATCGTCGCCAGCGCCGCCAGCCGCAGCGCCAGCAGGCCGCCGCGCCCACCGCCGAGGTAGAGCAGGTTGCTCTCGGCGTACGAATAGTTGCCGAGGATGGTGGTGAACGCGAAGAAGAACATCGCCACCGCGACGAATCCCGCACCCCAGTCGCCGAGGAACACCGTCATCGCTGCCTGGGTGATCTGCACACCGTCGCGGCCGCCCTCGCCGAGCACCCCCGACAGCAGGATCACGACGCCGGTCGCGCTGCAGATCAGCAAGGTGTCGATGAATACCCCCAGCGCCTGCACCAGACCCTGACTGGCCGGGTGGTGCGGTACCGGCGTCACCGCCGCGGCGACGTTCGGCGCACTGCCCATGCCGGCCTCGTTCGAGTACAGGCCACGCTTCACGCCTTGCAGCATCGCCACGCTGAGCGCGCCGAGCAGGCCGCCGGCCGCAGCGTCCAACCCGAACGCGCTGCGCAGCACCAACGCCAGCACGCCCGGCAACTGCGGCAGATGGGCCAGCACGATCGACGCCGCCAGCAACAGGTAGGCCACCGACATGAACGGCACCACCCATTGCGCGAAGCGCGCGACCGAACGCAACCCGCCGAAGATGATCGCCGCGGTCAGCACCACCAGCCCGGTCGCGACGGTCGCCTGCCCGAGTCCGAACGCGCCCTCCAGCGCCTGTGCCATCGCATTGGCGTGCACGCTGCTGAAGATCAGCCCGTAGCTGAGCAGCAGCGCCAGCGCGAACGCCACGCCCATCCAGCGCTGGCCGAGGCCGCGGGTCATGTAGTACGACGGCCCGCCGCGATACTGGCCTTTGGCGTCACGCTCCTTGTACAGCTGCGCCAGCGTGCTCTCGGCGTAGGCCGTGGCCATGCCGAGTACCGCCGTGCACCACATCCAGAACAGCGCCCCCGGCCCGCCAGCGCCGAGCGCGATCGCCACCCCGGCCAGGTTGCCGGTGCCCACCCGCGCCGCGAGGCTCGTGCACAGTGCCTGGAACGGCGAGATGCCGCTGGCATCGGCCCGGGTGCCGCTGACGACCAGTCGCAGCATGTGCGGGAACCGCCGCAGCTGCAGCAAGCGCAGGCGGACGGTGAAGAACAGCCCGACCGCGAGCAGGCCGTAGACCAGCACGTGGTCCCACAGCAGCGCATTGATACCGCCGATGACCGGCGCGAGGACCGCCTCGATGGCGTCGAGCAGAAGGTCCAACGGCCACTCCCTTCAGGCGAGCGGCCGATGGTACCCCGTAGCCCGGGCAAGCGGAGCGTACCCGGCGGTAGCTCGTGCCAACCCCGGGAGCGCTCCGCTTGCCCGGGCTACGAGGTCGAACCTCACGTAAAATCCCTGTCCCCATACCCGCTGCAGGCCAGGAGCACCCATGAAGATCCTCGTAATCGGTTCCGGCGGCCGCGAACACGCCCTGGCCTGGAAGCTGGCGCAGTCGCCGCGCGTGGACGAGGTCATCGTCGCCCCCGGCAACGCCGGCACCGCCACCGAGCCCAAGTGCCGCAACGCCGAGGTGGCGGCGACCGACCTCGACGGCCTGCTGGCGCTGGCCGAAAGCGAGGACATCGCGCTGACCGTGGTCGGCCCCGAAGTGCCGCTGGTGGCTGGCGTGGTCGACCGTTTCCGCGCAGCCGGCCAGCGCATCTTCGGGCCCACCGCCGCCGCCGCCCAGCTGGAGGGCAGCAAGGCCTACGCCAAGGACTTCCTCGCCCGCCACGGCATCCCGACCGCGCATTACGCGGTATTCACCCAGGCCGAGCAGGCGCTCGAATACGTGCGCGAGAAAGGGGCTCCCATCGTGATCAAGGCCGACGGCCTGGCTGCCGGCAAGGGCGTGATCGTCGCCATGAGCGAGGCCGAGGCCGAAGCCGCGATCACCGACATGCTGTCCGACTACGCTTTCGGCCAGGCCGGCGCGCGGGTGGTGATCGAGGAATTCCTCGACGGCGAGGAGGCCAGCTTCATCGCCATGGTCGACGGCACCACCGCGCTGCCGATGGCGACCAGCCAGGACCACAAGCGCGTCGGCGACGGCGACACCGGTCCCAACACCGGCGGCATGGGCGCCTACTCGCCGGCGCCGGTAGTCACGCCCGAGATCCACAACCGCATCATGCGCGAAGTGATCGAGCCGACCGTGCGCGGCATGGCCGCCGATGGCGTGCCGTTCACCGGCTTCCTCTACGCCGGCCTGATGATCGACAAGTCCGGTGCGCCCAAGGTCATCGAGTTCAACGTCCGCTTCGGCGACCCGGAAACCCAGCCGATCATGCTGCGCCTGAAGTCCGACCTGGTCGATCTGGTCGAAGCCGCGATCGACGGCCAGCTCGAAGGCCGCGAAGTCGAATGGGACCCGCGCGCCTCGCTGGGCGTGGTGATGGCGGCCGAGGGCTACCCCGGCAAGCCGCGCACCGGCGACACCATCGGCAGCTGGGACGCGCCCGACGTCGACGACGCCATGGTCTTCCACGCCGGCACCCGGCTCGAAGGCGACCATGTCGTCACCGCCGGCGGCCGCGTCCTGTGCGTCTGCGCATTGGGCGACAGCGTCGCCGAAGCGCAGAAGAACGCCTACGCCGAAGTCGCCGGCATCTCCTGGCACGGCGAATTCCACCGCCACGACATCGGCTGGCGCGCGATCGCGCGGGAGAAGGGCAAGGCGATGCCGGCGTAAGGCGAGCGCCTCAGGCAACTTGCCAATGACTCCGGATTCCGCGATATTCGCTATTCGCGAATAGCGAATATCGCCAATGGAACTCAAGCCACAAGACCTGCTGGTGCTGTTCAAGGTTGCCGTACACCCACAGCGGCGATGGACCTATGCTGCCTTGGGCGAAGCGCTGTCGATGAGCGCCTCGGAAGTTCATGCCAGCGTCAAGCGTGCAGTCGGCGCAGGACTGGCGGTGGAGCGCGGACGCGGCGACTGGTCGCCACTACGGCCGGCGCTGATCGAGTTCGCCGTGCACGGTGCGCGCTATGTCTGGCCCGCAGTGACGGGCCCAGTGCGGCGCGGCGTGCCGACCGCTTTCGGTGTCGAGCCGCTTGCTTCTCGGATCAGCAGCTCGGCCGGCGAAGCACCGGTCTGGGCCTACCCCAGAGGTACCGCCAAGGGTCCCAGTCTCTCGCCGCTCTACCGTACCGCGCCGCAGGCAGCACTGGCCGATCCGGCCCTGCATCGCCTGTTGGCCTTGCAAGATGCATTGCGCGCCGGCCGTGCACGCGAGCGCACACTGGCCGCCGAACTGCTGCAGAAGGAATTGGAAGCAGCGGATGCGGCATGATGATCCCAATCTGCCGGTCCTGCGCACCATCGCCGAGGCATTGGGCGAACTGCGCGAACGGATGGTGTTTGTCGGTGGCGCGTCGCGGGCCTGTTGGTAACCGACCCGCTGGCCGAAGGCGTGCGCGCGACACGCGATGTCGACGCCATAGTCGAAGCACGGCTGGCGCAGTTCCATCGCATCGAGGAGCAGGTCGCGGCGCGTGGCTTCGTGCGCGATGCCGACAGCGGCGTGATATGCCGCTGGGTACATCGCGATTCCGGTGCACTGCTCGACCTGATGCCGGTAGACGCGAGCGTACTCGGATTTCCCAACCGCTGGTACGGCTATGCAGTGGAGACCGCACAATCGGTCGAGCTGGCGAACGGACTGTCGATCCGCCTGGCAACGGCGGTGGCTTTCATCGCTACCAAGCTGGAGGCGTTCGCCGACCGTGGCGCGAGCGACATTCTCGCCAGCCACGATCTGGAGGACGTACTGAACATCGTCGATGGCCGCGAGGAACTCGAGCGTGAGCTTGCAGCCGCGCCACCGTCCCTGCGCCAGGTCGTAGGTCAAGCATTCGCGCAGTTGCTGGCTCATCCCGACTTCGCCAATGCCCTGCCCGGCCTGATTACCGACCCCGGCCGCGTCGATATCGTGGTCGTGCGCCTGCGGAGCATGGCCGCCATCTGAGTCCTGCAGTGCGCGGCTGCCACGGTGATGGTCCGAAGGCTCAGGGCAGTCTGGTGCTTTGAGGATACGGGGCTGAGTACCCGGCACCCCATGCTTGCAGCCCCGTAGACCCCCGGCCGACGCAGGCCGGGGGATTGACTTCAGGAAACCCTTACTTGCAGGTCTTCGCGCCCGCCTTGCCCCTGCACTTGCCATCGCAGCATTCGCTGTCCGCGCTGCACGCGTCACCCTTGACGCTGCAGGTCGGCGGCGGTGGCGGGCTGCCGCCGGTGGTGCTGTCGGCCGGCAGGCTGCTGCCCAGGTGATCGATGACGTGCTCGATCGGCACGCCACGGTTCGGACAGTTGGCGCAGTGGTGCAGCGCAACCACGGTGTTGTCGTCCCAGCCCAGCACGGGCGAGCCCGAGGAGCCGCCGCGGGTGTCGCACATGTAACCGACATCGCGTGTGCCGCCGGTGCATACTGGCCGGTTGAGGTCGTTGGCATGGCAGAAGCCGCCATCGACGGTCGCCGTCGACTCGATGGCGATGCGCTTGCCCCAGGCGGCCGCGTGCTGCGGGATGTAGATGCGCTCATCCAGCACCGCGCCTGAATTGCGCATCTGCAGGTAGCCATAGGTGCCGCTGACGTTGGTCGGCAGCTTGATCAGGCTGTAATCAAGCGCCGAGTTGGTCTTGACCAGGGTGCCGCCACTGGCTTCCACCGTCCCCGGGCAGGCGCCCCAGCTTTCGCAGTTCTGGCTGCAGCTGCCCTCGGCCATGAACTCGTAGTCGGTATTGCTGGCATCGCCGGCGGTGGCGATGCAGTGGTTGTTGGTCATCACGTGGCCTTCGCTGCCCACCAGCCAGCCGGTGCATGCACTGGTGCCGTTGATCAGCAGGCGGGCCACGGTGCGCGCCTTGTCGTACGCGTCGGTACCGATGTAGCACTGCGCGCGCTGGGAGTCGTCGGTACCGCAGATCGCCTCCGGTTCGCCCAGCGAGGGAGCGACCTGCTCCTGCCTGCCAAAGCCACGTGCGTAGCCGTCGATGCGCACCGCGCCCTTGCCGACCGGATGGCGCGAATACACCTCGATCACCGCGCGGTCACCGGGGATGTGGATACCCCAGAAGCCTTCGCGGTCGCCGAAACGCGGCTTGCCCTGGCCGGTGTAGGTCCACAGGCGCGCATTGTCGGGCGAACGCACCACCGCTGCCGCACCCCTGGGCAGATTGAAGCGCTGGAAGTGCGGGGCGATGTAGGACGCGCCGGGGTGGTGGATTTCCTGGCGCCAGACCAGGTTCATGCCGGCCTGAAGCGCCTGGTAGTCCGGGCTTTCCGCCGCAAGGGCGACTTCGTCGCCGACCTTGATCCGGCCCTGTGCATCGGTCGGCGGGTCCGCCACGGTGGAGCAGGCGGCAACCGCTGCTGGTTTATCCGGCAACAGTGCGGCCACATCGACCGGCCCGGAACGCGCGGTGCCTGCAATCAGGCTTGGCACTGCGGCGACGGCCAACAGAAGACCCAACATTCTCGCATTGCGTTGCATGGTTCACCCTCCTGGTACTACGGCTGACAACACCGGTCGCACACAGCGACCGGACCTGAAAAGCCGGACGAGGCAACAGGCCGATACGGACGTCCGGCCATGGCCTGTCGCTTCTTGTCGGCGGCCGTGTGGCCGCGCATGGACTGCAGTGGGCGTGAACCGGGCGCATGTGCGGCACGGAAGCGGGCGTTGCAATCACGTCCGCGTCCGGCGCACGGCCCGGCGGCTACAGCGGCTTTAGCACCGGCATGACACGGGAGCAAGCACGAGGGGCACGAACACGAACCGGGGTCACGTCTACCCCCGCTGCAGGCGACCGGCGGTCGTCGTCCGGTCCGGCTCGGCTCGGCCACACGCGTGCGGCGGCATCGCCAATCCGCTCGCACGAGGCTGGGACAGCATCGGGCACGCCTTCGACTGCGGCAGCGACCGGCTACACTCCCGCGAAACCGCGTGGAGGCTCCATGAAGAAGGACATCACGGCGCAGGACAAGCCGAACGACGCATCGAGGGGAAACACACCACCGGCCTCCGGACCGGGACCGGATGCGCCGGCCACCCGCAGCCAGTTCGGACTGCTGAAGCAGCGGCGGTTCCTGCCGTTCTTCAGCGTGCAGGCGATCAATGCGCTCAACGACAATGTCTTCCGCCAGGCGATCATCGGCATGCTGTTCTGGCTGGGCGCCAGCAGCGAGGACAAGGCGCTGTACGCAAGCCTGGCGCCAGCGGTGTTCATCCTGCCCTACTTCCTGTTCTCCGGCATCGCCGGGCAGGTGGCGGAGAAACTGGAGAAGCACCGGCTGATCCGCATCACCACTGCAATGGAGATCGCGATGATGGTGGTCGCGGCGGCCGGCTTCGTGTTGCAGAGCCTGCCGGTGCTGTTGCTGGCACTGTTCCTGACCGGCGTGCAGTCGACCCTGTTCGGACCGGTGAAGTATTCGATCCTGCCATCGGTACTGCGGCCGGAGGAGCTGACTGGCGGCAACGGCCTGGTCGAGATGGGCACCTCGATGTCGATCCTGCTCGGCATGATCCTCGGCGGGTTGCTGTTCAAGCTGGCCGGCGACAACGGGCCATGGGTGGCCGGTGTGGCGGTGATCGGGTTCGCGGTGCTCGGCAACCTGCTCGCGCGGCGGATCCCGCGCGTGGATGCCGGCGCGCCGGACCTGAAGATCAACTGGAATCCGATCCCCGAGTCGCTGCACATGCTGCGGCTGGCGCACCGGCAACTGGCGGTACGCAACGCGGTGCTCGGCGTGTCGTGGTTCTGGTTCGTCGGCACGGTACTGACCTCGCAGTTGCCGGCTTATGCCGAAGTCCACCTCGGCGGCGACGAGACGCTGTACATCTTCGCCCTGGCGCTGTTCTCGATCGGCGTGGGCGTGGGTTCGCTGCTGTGCGAAAAGCTGTCGGGACGCACGGTCGAGATCGGCCTGGTGCCGCTGGGCGCGTTCGGCATGAGCGCCTTCATCCTCGACCTGTACTTCGCCCGCACCGGCGTGGCGGCGGCCACCGGGCTCGATGCGATCGGCTTCCTGCGCGAGGCTGGCAGCTGGCGTGCCGGGAGCCTGCGGATCGTGATCGACCTGCTCGGCATCGGCCTGTTCGCCGGTTTCTTCGTGGTACCGCTGTTCGCGCTGATCCAGAGCCGCACCCCGAAGAACGAGCTCTCGCGCGTGATCGCCGGCCTCAACATCCAGAACTCGGGCTTCATCGTGCTGGCCGCGATGTCGGCGCTGGCCGCGCAACAGCTGCTGGGCTGGAGCATCCCGCAGGTGTTCCTCGCCCTGGCGGTGCTCAACACCCTGGTCGCGATCTGGATCTTCACCATCGTGCCCGAGTTCCTGATGCGCTTCATGAGCTGGCTGCTGGTCCGTGCGCTGTACCGGCTGCGGGTACGCGGGGTGGAAGAACACGTCCCGGATGAAGGCGCGGGCGTGATCGTCTGCAACCACGTCAGCTACATGGACGCGCTGATCCTGGCCGCCTGCATTCCGCGGCCGGTGCGTTTCGTCATGTACTACAGGATTTTCAACATCCCCTTCATGCGCTGGATCTTCAAGACCGCCAAGGCGATCCCGATCGCCAGCGCAAAGGAAAACCCGGAACTGCTGCGACGCGCCTACGACGAGATCGACGCGGTGCTGGCCGACGGAGAACTGGTCTGCATCTTCCCCGAAGGCAGGCTGACCCACGACGGCACGATGGCACCGTTCAAGGCCGGCATCGAGCGCATCCTCGAACGCGCCCGCGCCGAGGGCCGTCCGGTGCCGGTGGTGCCGATGGCACTGCGTGGCATGTGGTCGAGCATGTGGAGCCGGCGCGACTCAAGGCTCGGGCGCATGCGCGTGCCGCGCCGCTTCCGCGCCCATGTCGAGGTGATCGCCGAAACGCCGATCGATGACTCGTGGGTCACCGCCGCAGCACTGGAAAGCAGGGTGCGCACACTGCGCGGGGACGCAGCCTGACCCGAACACAAGGCAGTCGCGCCTACAGAAATACCGCGGGCACTGATACGATGCCCGCGGGGAGCCGGATGCGTCCGGCCTACAACGATTCTCGCATTCACCACCCGTAATTTCCTGTCCTGAAGGGGGAACCTCCATGAGCATGCCGCCACCGGTCCCGACTGCCCCGGCACCGTCGCAACCCATCCCGAACCACCTGGCCTGGGCGATCATCTCCGCCGTGGTGTCGTTCTGCCTGTGCTGCTTCGTCGGCGGCATCCCCGGCATCGTCGCGATCGTGTTTGCCGCGCAGGTGAACTCCAAGCTCAACCAGGGCGACATCGACGGTGCGCGCCGCGCATCCGACAACGCCAAGACCTGGTGTTGGGTCGCGACCGGCCTGGCAATCTTCGGCCTGCTGCTCAACATCTGGGGCGTCATGAGCGGCGGCACCGAGGAGTACATGCGGATGATCGAACAGATGCAGCAGGCGCAGTAATGATCCTGCCGGCCCTGCCCCGCCACCGTTGGATGCTGGCCGCCGCGACTGCGGCGGCGGCCTTCGCCGCGTTCGGAGTCTGGGCCCTGCGCAATTTCGATCCCAATGCAGCCAACAGCCCGTTCCTCGGCTGCCTGTTCCTCAAGGCCACCGGGCTGTACTGCCCGGGCTGCGGCACCACCCGCGGCCTGCATGCGCTGGTCCATGGGGACCTGGGGCAGATGGTGGCGATGAACCCGCTGTTGCCGCTGCTGATGGTCGCGGTCCCGCTGCTCGTGCTGCACGGCATGGGCAGGCGGGTGCCGCTGCCGGCATGGCTGATGGCCGCGCTCAACAATCCGAAACTTTGGCTGGTGCTGCTGATCGGCTACTGGATCGCCCGCAATCTGCCATGGTGGCCTTTCAGCTGGCTGGCGCCGGGCTGAGGCGTCAAGCCGGAAACGACAATGAATACCAGCAACGAGTACGTGCCCAACAACCTGGTCTGGGCGATCCTGACGACACTGTTCTGCTGCCTGCCGCTTGGCATCGTGTCGATCGTCTACGCGGCCAGGGTCGATGGCCTGCGTGCAGCCGGCAATATCGTCGCCGCCCGGTCCGCGGCCGACAGCGCGCGCAACTGGGCGCTGGCCTCGGCGCTGGCCGGACCGGTGCTCATCATCCTCTGGATCGTCTTCGCCGGTGGCCTGGCCGTGCTCAGTGCGCTGTTCGGTGGCGGCGGGTACTGAACCCCACGCCCGGACTCAGTTGACGTAGCCGGCAATCACGAACAACGCCAGCACCGCCAGCCAGGCCAGCAGCACGCGCCAGACCAGGCTCATCGCGTCGCGCAGTTCGGGCAGCTCGCCCAGCACCTCGCTGCCGCCGGCCTCCCCGTCGCCCGCCTCGTCCTCGTATTCACCGACCTGCTCGGCCAGCTCGGTATTCACGCTGGCGCGGCCGGCCGCGGCGAGGAAACGATTGTCGAGGCTGGCCGCCGCACCACCGTTGGTGCGCCAGGCGCTCAGCACCGTATCGAAATTGCCGACGATCGCCAGCGCCAGCGTCATCAGTTGCGCCACCGGCCATTCCAGTACCGACAGCAGCGCACGTGCGCCGAACACGGTTTCGCGCGGCAGGATGTGTGCCTTGCGGCCGTAGGCTGCCAGCGCGGTCAGCCGGTACAACAGCGCGCCGACCGGCCCCAGCAACAGGAACCAGAACAGCACTCCGAACCAGCGCCGCAGCGCGTTGCGGAACACCGCATCGACCAGCGGAGCAGGTTCCAGCGAGGCATCTTCCGGCTCCGACCACAGCGACATCGCCGCCGCGCGGCGTGAGGCCGCATCGGGGGCATCGATGATCGCCTCGACATCAAGATCCAGGTCGCGCGGCCCCCAGGCGTAGAACAGCACCACGATGCCGAATACCAGACTGGCCAGCCCGAACATCGTCCCGTCGAGCGCGTACTGGAACAGCCCGATCAGCAACAGCGGCGGCGCCAGCGCAAGGACGACGCCCCAATGTCCGCTCCAGAAGCTGCCCTCCTCGAAGCGCTCGTCCAGCCAGCGCAGCCAGTCGCCGAACCAGCCATAGGCACGCAGCGAGGCAGCCAACGGCTGCGCCAGGTGCCCGAGCACGAGCGCGACAACGGTAGCGATCAGGGTGGTCGACATCAGGCAGAGCTCCGGCGCTGCAATTCGGGCATGCAGCGATTCTATCCTGTGCGGCGTGAGCACCGCGATTCCCGAGCCATGCCGGGCCCCGTCAATGCACTCCCATACCCCCATTCGCGCCTGCGGCACGAATCGCCCCCTACTCAGGGGGACGTTTACCAAGCCCTGCTTGGTAAACCCCAGAACCTGCTGCGCAGGTGCCGGGCCCCGTCAATGCACTCCCATACCCCCATTCGCGCCTGCGGCACGAATCGCCCCCTACTCAGGGGGCTTGGCGCCCTCACTTTCGTTGTTCGTGAGCCATTGGTCGATGAGCCAGCGCGAGATCGAGATCGGTGTCGACAACAACAGGTCGGCGCCCTCGGTCTGGCCCACGGCCTCACGGCGGGCGGCTTCGCGGATCTCGTCGGCGGTGAACCAGCGCGCGGCTTCCAACTCCTCGCCGACCTGGGGCTCGACCGGATCGGCCTCTGCGACGAAGCCAAGCATCAGCGTGCCCGGGAACGGCCATGGCTGTGAGGCCAGGTAACGACAATGGCGAATGCGCAGGCCGGTCTCCTCCTCGACTTCGCGCGCGACCGCCTGCTCCAGCGACTCGCCCGGCTCGACGAAGCCGGCGATCACCGAATGCCGGCCCGGCGGCCAGTCGCGCTGGCGGCCAAGCAACAGGCGCTCGCCGTCGCTCACAGCGACGATCACCGCGGGATCGGTGCGCGGATAGTGTTCCAGGCCGCAGCCGCCACAGCGGCGCAGCCAGCCGCCGCGCTCGACACTCATCTCCGCTCCGCAGGCCCCGCAGAACCGGTGACGCCGGTGCCAGTGCTGCATCGCCCGTGCCTGCGCGAACACCGCCGCTTCCTGCAGCGGCCACAATGCGGCCGCCGAACGCAGGTCGAGCGTGCCCGGGGCTGCATACGCGACAAGTTCGGCATCGAGCGAGAACCAGGCACGGCCATCCGCAGCCAGGCCGAGGAAGGTGGCCAGACCACTGCCGCCGGTGCCGCGGCTCAGTTCCGCACCACGCGGCGCAGCCGGTTGGCCATCGGCATCGGCCAACGCGCGGCCCGAGGCATCAAGCAGCAACACGCATGCTTCCGCCCACAGCCGGTCGAGGGCGGAGTTATCGCCACGCAGGCGATCGGCACGGTCAAGCGCGGCCGCAGGCAACTCGCCCGGCGCGGTGGGAATGAAGGCGAACGGGGATTGATCGGTCATCGGGCGGCGGTCGACGGGAGCTGCAGCGCCCCATTGTCGCCGATGCGGCGTTTGCCCTCACTTCCTTCTCCCGCGCGTGGGAGAAGGTCTGGGGCGGCGAGGGCAACACCTGGTCTTCTCTCACGTGAGGGGGAGCTCGCCTTCAGCGAAGGCATGGACGCTGCCGCTTGCGTTCGATCGCCGGTTCTCGCCGCCACTTCTCACCGCCACCTGGCTGTCCCGCCGCGACCTGCCGGCCTTGACGGCGAATGTCCCCCGGCCGCCGCCCGTGGCGGCGGCCTCCTCCTTGATTTCGCCGCCAAGGCCGGCAGGCCACGGCGGATCGCACGGTTACGCTGGAAAGCGAAGCAAGCCCTCCCCGGGATTCCGCTTCCAGGACCACCGGACATGTCGGAACGCCGGGGCGAAGGCCCTTGGGTGCGAAATAAAGGAGGAGGCGCCGGCCCTGGCCGGTGCCGGGGGACATTCGCACCCAAGGGCCTTCGCCCCCGGCGCCCCGGTCATCCAACAGACCCGGCGCTTTTCCCTCGATTGGGCGAACCAAAAAATCTCAGGCCGAGAACGAGGACCCGCAGCCGCAGGTGGTCTTGGCGTTCGGATTGCGGATCACGAACTGGGCGCCATGCAGACTCTCGGTGTAATCGACTTCGGCACCCATCAGGTACTGCAGGCTGAGCGGATCGACCAGCAGGGTCACGCCGTCGGTTTCCACCGCCAGGTCATCCTCGGCCTGGCTTTCGTCGAACTCGAAACCGTACTGGAAGCCCGAGCAGCCGCCGCCCTGGATGTACACACGCAGCTTGAGCGCGTCGTTGCCTTCTTCGGCGATCAGTTCGCGCACCTTGGCGGCGGCGGCCAAGGTGAAGCTCAGCGGCCGGTCGATCGACTGGTAGTCGGGGGTGGCCTCGGCCTTGGCGGTCGGGAGCGGGGTGATGTCCATGCGATCAGGATGGGGCGCGCGGCGGCTGTATTCAAGCGCGCTGGCGCGGAGGTTCAGCCCTTGTCGGAACGATCTGCGGCCTCGGCGCCGGTATTGCCGGCCGCCTCGCGGGTCGCATCGGCCCAGGTGAACGACTGCTCCACAGTGGCGCCGGAGCGCGACTGGAGTCGCGCTGTAACCCGTACCGGCTCGAAACCCTCGGGCAGGAACAGGTCGCCCTCGATCTGCTGGAAGTACTTGAACGAATATTCCAGCCCCGGCACGTCCTCACCCTGGCGCAGCGCGTCCCAATCGAGAATTTCGCGACGACCGTCCCGACTGCCCTCGACGGCCAGCGTCAGCTGCCCACTGCTGACCGCGCCGCGGTTGAGGTTCTGGGTCAGGGTCGAGGTGAAATGCCAGGCGGTATCGTTCTGCGCACGCATGCGGATGGCGTGCACGCTGAGACCGCGACGCTGCCCTGTGGCCCCGACCAGCCTCTCGTAGAAAGCGACATCGGCACGCAGGCCGGCGATCTCCTCGTCACGCTCCGACAGCGCGTTCTGCAGGTCGCGATTGGCGTCGCGGCTGATCTGATCGGAACGGGTCAGGGTCGCGACCCGCTGTTCGAAGTCCTCGACCGCCACCTGCAATCCGGCACGCGCCTTCTCACTGGCAGCCAGGCGGGCATGGATGTCCCCGGACTCCGGCGACAACAAACGCCACAGCCCCCATGCACCAAAGGCCAGTGACAGCAGGGTCAACGCGACCAGCGCCCCGGCCACGCGCCCACGCCAGCGGATCGGAATCAGGGGCGACAGGGGGATGCCGGCTTCGGATTCCGGCGGGACCGCCCCGGGGCGCGTGGAGTCGTTCATCGCTCCGATATAGAAGCGGCGAAGGATGGCGTCAACCGGCTCCGGGCAGGGCCGGCATGCGCGGTTCAGCTGACCAGCCGCATGCCGTGGTCGGCTCCGGGCAGGCCGGGACGGCTCAGGCTGCCTCGACAAACTCCTCGCGAAGAGGCGACGCGGTCTGCTCGGACAGGGTGCTGTCGGCATGGATCAGGCGGCCGGTCAGGGTCGAGCCGGCGCACATCTCCACAACCTTGTAATGGACATTGCCCTGTACCCGCGCCTTGGCGGCCAGCTCGACCCGATCGGCGGCGAACACATCGCCGGTCAGGGTGCCGTTGATCACCACCACGGGGGCATGCACCTCGCCCTCGATCGTGCCGCCCTCGGCCAGGGTCAGGGTCGCCTTCTCGCCCTGGTGGGCGATCACCTTGCCGATCACCTTGCCCTCGATGTACAGCCCGCCGCTGAACTCGAGGTCGCCGCGGAACACCACCTGCGGCCCGATCAGGGTGTCGACCTGGCCTTCGATATGGGCCGGTTTGTTCTTGAACATACTCATGATTCCCCATGTAGGACATTGGCCGTGCCGGCGGCACTGACCGCATTGGCAGACCTGCCGGGAGCAGCTCTGCCAGGAACAGGCCCACCGGAAGCGGACCTGCTGGAAACGGGCCTGCCGGAAACGGTATCGAGATCGGCATCCTGCCCTTGCCAAGCCACGGTCTGGTCGACCGAGCCCCCTGAGCCGCGCAGCCGTACCTTCACCCGTTGCGGGGTGAAACCGGCTGGCAGCATCACGCTACCGGCGAGCTGCTGGAAGTAACGGAACGAATACGGCTGCGCCGGTGCCCCCTTGGCCTGGTGCAGGGCATCCCAGTCCACCGAGGTGAGTTTGCCATTCTGCACGCCCTCGAGCGAAAACTGCAGCCGGCCTTCGCTGACCGCGCCGCGGTTGAGATTCTGGGTCAGCACGATCTCGTAGCGCCAGGTGCCACCGGCTTCACGGGTGAACTGGCTGGAATGGACATTCAGGCCCTTGCGCGGAGTGGTCGCGCCAACCAGGCGCTCGTAGAAGGCGACATCGCCGCGCAGCCCGGCGATCTCCTCCTCGCGCTCGGCCAGGCTGCGCTGGACCTGCTTGTTGGCGCTGCGGGTGATCTGGTCCGACTTCTCCAGGATCGCGGTGCGCTGCCGCAATGTCTCCAGCTCGCTGCGCTGCCGCTTGAGCACGCTGCGCGCCTCCGACAGTTCGCGGCTGACTTCAGGCAGCTGCGGCGCGGCGATATGCCTCGATCCGACCCAGGCCACCCCCAGCGACCCCAGCCAGACCAGAACCAGCACAGTCCACACCAGCGGCCGGCGATCCGGCCCCTGCTGGACGATGCGATAACGCGGTGGCGGTGTCTTCCCCGGTGAAAGGCTCATACAGGATGGCGACGGCACGCTCCCCGCGCGCCCGGTTTTATACTCGACTCCGGATTCTAGCCGGGACACGACGATGACAGATGCGCACCTGTTCGCAATTGGCGTGGTTCTGGCCTGGCTGGCAGGCATCCGTGCCTACCTGACGGTGTTCGGGGTCGGCCTGGCCGGTGCGCTGGGCTGGCTGGACCTGCCCGAGGCTTTGCAGGTCACCCAGTCGCCGTGGGTGCTGGGCGTGTCGGGCACGCTGGCGGTAGCGGAATTCTTCGCCGACAAGATCCCGGGTGTGGATTCGGGCTGGGACCTGCTGCAGACCCTGCTGCGGATTCCGGCCGGCGCCTTCCTCGCCGCCGCCACCCTGTCGTCCGACGGCCAGCTCGGCGCCGGCGCGCTGGCCACCGGGGCCGGGGTCGCACTGACCAGCCACGTACTCAAATCAGGCACCCGGGCGCTGCTCAACACCTCGCCCGAACCGGTCACCAACTGGACCGCTTCGGTCGGCGAGGACATCGCGGTGGTCGGCGCGCTGGCGTTGGTGTTCGCCTACCCGTGGCTGACCCTGACCGCCATCTTGCTGATCAGCCTTGGCATCGCGCTGGCGATCTGGTGGGTCTGGCGCAAGCTGTTCCGGCGCGCGCCGAAGCCAGCCTGATCAGCTCTCCATCTTCATGGCGAGGTAGTTCTGCTCGCCAACGCGCTCGATCAGGCTGAGCTGGGTCTCGATCCAGTCGACGTGCTCTTCCTCGGAGTCGAGGATGTCGGAGAACAGATCGCGGCTGACGAAGTCGGCGACCTTCTCGCAATGGGCGATCGCTTCGCGCAGCAGTGGCACCGCTTCCAGTTCCAGCGCGAGGTCGCAGTTCAGCACCTCGCGCGGGCTCTCACCGATGCGCAGCTTGCCCAGCGCCTGGAAGTTGGGCAGGCCGTCGAGAAAGAGGATGCGCTCCGACAGCTTGTCGGCGTGCTTCATCTCGTCAATCGACTCGTGGTACTCGTGCTCGGCGAGCTCCTTGAGTCCCCAGTTCTTCAGCATCTTGGCGTGCAGGAAGTACTGGTTGATCGCGGTCAGCTCGTTGTAGAGCGCCTTGTTGAGGAATTCGATGACCTTGGCGTCGCCTTTCATGGCCGTGCTCCGTGGGGGTTCAATGGCGGCACTCTAGCGCGTGACGCACAGCCATGACGGAACGCGAATCGGCCGCAGCCGCACTCGCGAATCAGTATCAGGAAGAAGTGCCAGTAAAAGGAGTGCGCGCCGGAACGGCGCAAGACGCTCAGGCTGCCTGTTGCAGCATCGGCAGCGGCAGTTCGCGGACCGGGCCATGGGCGTCGAGGATCTCGGCGGCGAGTTCCAGGCAACTGCCGCAGTTG
The DNA here is from genome assembly GCF_006547045.1 of Lysobacter alkalisoli. Taxonomy (NCBI): domain Bacteria; kingdom Pseudomonadati; phylum Pseudomonadota; class Gammaproteobacteria; order Lysobacterales; family Lysobacteraceae; genus Marilutibacter; species Marilutibacter alkalisoli. Next base: position 507,969 of record NZ_CP041242.1, on the reverse strand, counting down.
GCACCGGCGCCGGTGCGCATGGTCAGCTCCGGCACGCTGCCGCAGCCGGCTTCGGCCGCCTCGCGGATGTCATGCTCGGTCACCCCATTGCAGATGCAGACGTACATAGGTGCGGAACGGCCCGTTCGCCACGCAGCCGGATCGGCTGCACGGATATTCCACTACGAATGAGAATGATTGTCAATCGTTGGCCGTATTCAGCCTGGAACCTCAACCCGATCCGCCGCGATCGTGCCCATGGGGTCGGCCATCGATACGGGCGCCGGGCTCGCGATTCCGCGGCCGCGGCCGGTTTCGACCGCGCTGCCAGCCGGCGATACGCGGGTCGGGTTCACGCACCGGCACCGCCTGGGTCCCCGCTATCTGGCGCGCGAACGGCGCAAGATGGTCCAGCGCGCGGGCATAGACGCCGCGCTTGAACATCACCACATGCTCGACCGGGTACCAGAAGTCGACCCAGCGCCAGTGGTCGAACTCGGGCGTGTCGGTCAGGTCCAGGCGCAGATCTGTTTCGCGTCCGACCAGCCGCAGCAGGAACCAGACCTGCTTCTGGCCGATGCAGACCAGCCGGTCGTTGCGGCGGATCGCCCGCTGCGGCAGTCGATAGCGAAGCCAGCCGGGGGTGGCGCCAAGCACTTCGACGTGCCCGGGCAGCAGGCCGGTCTCCTCGCGGAGTTCGCGATACATGGCCTCGATCGGGGTTTCGTCGCTGTTCATCCCGCCCTGCGGGAACTGCCAGCCGTCGCGGCGCACGCGGCGGGCCCAGAACAACCGGCCGTCGGGGCGCATCAGGATGATGCCTACATTGGGTCGATAGCCGTCCGGATCGATCACGATGCGGACTCCCGGAATTCATTTGACTTGCGTCACTGGCATCGACTCTGCCACGCCGCCGCCGGCACCACAAGCCGCCCTGCCGCGCACTTCACGATGATTGACAACATCCCCGATAACAGGAAAAATTCGCGGTTCGCCCCATGGCTATGTAGCTCAGCCGGTTAGAGCACGTCACTCATAATGACGGGGTCGGTGGTTCGAGTCCACCCATAGCCACCATCGCCCGACGACGCGGCGAAAGCCATGCGGCTACGAGCCCATCCAGCTAGAAGCATGCTCCGGCCCGCGGTCTCGCGGGCCTTGTCGTTTCCGGCCAAACTGTTTCGCGCAGCGTGACGGGCGCTTCGCCGATCCGAGGTTCCAGCCATGGACATCTTCAAGGTCTTCACGATCGAAGCCGCGCACCGCCTGCCCAACGTGCCGGAAGGTCACAAGTGCGCGCGCCTGCACGGGCATTCGTTCCGGGTCGAGATCCACCTGTCCGGCGAGTTGGACCCGACAGCCGGCTGGGTGATGGATTTCGCTGACGTGAAGCAGGCCTTCCAGCCGCTGTACGACCGGCTCGACCATCACTACCTCAATGACATCGAGGGCCTGGAGAACCCGACCAGCGAGCGTCTGGCGGTCTGGATCTGGGAACGGCTCAAGCCGGCCCTGCCACTGCTGAGCGAGGTCGTGGTGCACGAAACCTGCACCTCGGGCTGCCGCTACCGCGGCTGAGCGTCACACAACTCATTGATTCTTCAGCACTTTAGTGATCGAAGCTGAACGGCAATCCGACGGCCGCCTGCCGTTGTTGCATCGCAACAAAAAGGGGGATATGCTGCAACGCACAAACCGGCATCCCGTCGGTGTTCCCCCGAGCAGGAGTTCGTCATGTACCCGCAGTTCAATGAGCAGTTCATCGCCGCGACGCGCCAGTTCGCGGACACCGCCGCACAGATCAACCGCCTGACCCTCGAGAATGCCGAGGCCCTCTTCGGCCTGCAGCTGGCTGCGGTCGAGGAACGCGCCACCGCGACCTTCGCCTTCTTCGAAGAGGCCACCGAGGCCCGTGACTTCGACGGCCTCAAGGCCCTGTGGCCGAAGGGCGTGCAGGTTGCACGCGAGAACGTCGAGCGTGCAGTGAGCACCGGCCAGGAGGCCGTCGGCCGCACCCTGAAGACCAACGAGGCGATCGCCGAGCTGACCAAGGGCCAGTTCGAGTCGGCCGCCAAGACCGCGCAGGCCAACGTCGAGAAGGCCACCAAGGCAGCCGCCAAGGCCGCAAAGTAATAAAGCGACAAAGCGTACCGTTTCTCCAGGCGCACGGGCTCCCTCCCTCCGCCGCGTCTGGATCCAACCCGGCAGCTTCGGCTGCCGGGTTTTTTTATGGTTCTTCGCCTGATCGCGGAGATCGCCTTCAGCGAAGGCGTGGACGCTACCGTTTGCGTTCGACCGCCGGTACTCGCCGCTACCTGACTGTCCCGACGCGACCTGCCGGCCTTGACGGCGAATGTCCCCCGGCCGCCGCCCGTGGCGGCGGCCTCCTCCTTGATTTCGCCGTCAAGGCCGGCAGGCCACCTCGGGTCGCGCGGCCACGCTGGAACGCGAAGTCGGCCCTCCCCCCGGAAGTCCGCTTCCAGGACCATCATTCATGTCGGAACGCCGGGGGCGAAGGCCCTTGGGTGCGAAATCAAGGAGGAGGCGCCGGCCCTGGCCGGTGCCGGGGGACATTCGCATCCAAGGGCCTTCGCCCCCGGCGCTCCAGTCATCCAACAGATCCGGCGCTTTTCCCTCAATCAGGGGAAGAACTCTTCTTTATTGTCCGCGCACTACGTTTGCCTTTGCAGCATGTGTCTTTAGAGCCTGTTATTGGTTGCAGGATTGATCGCCGGCCGGTTCACCTCCACAATACTGGACCCATTGGTTCAGTAAACTAATGGGAGTGGGCGCCGTCCGGCATTGTCCGGACCATGGCGTCACCCCACCTGCTCCACCACTACCGGCGCCATCGCCGCGAGGCTTCCCCCATGCCGAAATATGCAGACAAGCGCCCCCCTTCCACGCGCAAGCGCATGATCCTGATGTTGATCGGCGCGATCGTCGTGTTCGGCGGCGTGTTTGCGGTCAAGGCGTTCTTCGCCGCGCAGACCAACAAGTTCTTCGACAACATGCCGCAGCCGGCGGTCGCGGTCAGCTCGGCCATCGTCCAGACCCAGCAGTGGAACGACGCGGGCGAATCCGTGGGTACCTTCGTCGCGGTCAATGGCACCGACGTCACCACCGAAGCCGGCGGCGTGATCCGCTCGCTCGAGTTCGACGCCGGACAACCGGTCAAGGCCGGCACGGTGCTGGTGCGGCTGAACACCGCCAACGAGGAAGCCACGCTGAAATCGCTGGAGGCGTCCGCCCGCCTGGCCGCCACGCAGCGCGACCGCTGGCAGCAGCTGGCCCGCGAGCAGTTGGTGTCGCGGGACGAGGCGCAGCAGCATGCCACCGCCGCAGCCACCGCACAGGCGCAGGCAGACGCGCAACGCGCGCTGATCGCACAAAAAACCATCCGTGCGCCGTTCTCCGGTGTGCTCGGCATCCGCAAGGTCAACCTGGGCCAGTACGTCTCGCCCGGCACGGCCATCGTCAGCCTGCAACAGCTGGACCCGATCTACCTCGATTTCAGCCTGCCGGAACAGCAGATGGGCAAGGTCAGGGAAGGCGGCAAGGTCCAGGCCACCGTCGACGCGTTGCCCGGCCAGGTGTTCGAGGGCGAGGTCACCGCGATCGAGCCGCTGGTCGATTCCAGCACCCGCAACTTCAAGGTGCAGGCCACGTTCCAGAACCCCGATGGCGCACTGCGTCCGGGCAGCTTCGCCAAAGTCGGCTTCTCCCTGGGCAGCGAGCGCGAGGTGATGGTGATCCCGCAGACCGCGGTCAGCTTCAACCCCTATGGCAACGCGGTGTTCGTGATCGACAGGACCCCGCGTGCGGAGGGCGAAAAGGACATGCAGGGCAATCCGCTGACCGGCGACAAGCTCACCGTGAGCCAGCGTTTCATCAAGACCGGCACGACCCGTGGCGACCTGATCGTGGTCACCGAGGGGCTGGAACCCGGCGATGAGGTCGTGACCAGCGGCCTGCTGAAGCTGCGCAACGATGCCGAAGTCACCCTCAACAACAAGGTGCAACCGGCTGCGGACGAGCAGCCACGTCCGGAGAACCGCTGATTTTCTGCCCGTCATCCCCGCGCAGGCGGGGATCCATGGACGTTGAACCCACCAACATCCAAGTCCATGGGCTCCCGCCTTCGCGGGAGCGACGAGCAGAAAGAGGCCTCACATCAGAATCCCACAGCGCCACCCCCACAAGGCCGCTCGCATGAAATTCACCGATATCTTCATCAACAAGCCGGTCCTGGCGATCGTCCTCAATCTGTTCATCCTGTTGTTCGGCCTGCGCGCCTACAGCGAGTTGAACGTGCGCCAGTACCCCGAGTTGCGCAACGCCGTGGTCACCGTCAACACCACCTACTTCGGTGCCGACGCCGACCTGATCGAAGGCTTCATCACCACGCCGCTGGAGCGCGAGATCGCCAGCGCCGAGGGCATCGATTACATGACCTCGACCAGCTCGGCCGGGGTCAGCTCGATCTCGGCCTACATCCGCCTGGACCAGGACCCGAACGAGGCGCTGACCCAGATCGCGGCCAAGGTCAACAAGATGCGTGGGCAGCTGCCGCCGGAATCCGAGGATCCCGTGATCGACCTGCAGCAGGGTCAGCAGATCGCGGCGATGTATCTGTCCTTCGCCAGCGAAACGCTCGACAACAACCAGATCACCGATTACCTGACCCGGGTGATCCAGCCCAAGCTGGTCACGGTGCCGGGCGTGCAGCGCGCCGACATCCTCGGCGCCGGCACGTTCGCGATGCGGGTGTGGCTCAAGCCTGACCGCATGACTGCACTCCAGGTCACCGCCAGCGACGTCTCCACCGCGCTGCAGTCGAACAACGTGCTGGCCGCGGTGGGTTCGACCAAGGGTCAGATGGTCGCGATCGACATGACCGCGCGCACCGACCTGCGCACGCCGGAGGAATTCCAGAAGCTGGTGATCCGCGAGCAGGACGGCGCGATCGTGCGCCTGGGCGACATCGCCGACGTGATGCTGGGATCGGAGAGCTACGGTACCTCGGTGCGCATGAACGGCGAGGCTGCGACCTTCGTCGGCGTCTTCGTGTCGCCGGACGCCAACTCGCTCGACGTGATCAAGGACGTGCGCACGCTGTGGGACGAGCAGATCATTCCGCAACTGCCGCAGGGCATCAAGGGCTCCGTCCCCTACGACAGTACCGAGTCGATCCAGGAAGCCATCGACGAGGTGGTGAGTACGATCGTGGAGGCGGTGATCATCGTGATCGTGGTGATCTTCCTGTTCCTGGGCTCGCTGCGCAGCGTGCTGATCCCGGCGATCGCGGTGCCGCTATCGCTGGTCGGCGCGCTGTTCCTGATGATGCTGATGGGCTTCACCATCAATCTGCTGACGCTGCTGGCAATGGTGCTGGCGATCGGCATCGTGGTCGATGACGCGATCATCGTGCTGGAGAACATCCACCGCCACATCGAGGAGGGCATGACGCCGCATGCCGCCGCGCTCAAGGGCGCGCGCGAGCTGGCCTGGCCGGTGGTCGCGATGACCACCACCCTGGTCGCGGTGTACATACCCATCGGCTTCCAGGGCGGTCTGACCGGCGTGCTGTTCACCGAGTTCGCCTTCACCCTGGCCGGCGCGGTGCTGCTGTCGGGCGTGATCGCGCTGACCCTGTCGCCGATGATGAGCGCGAAGATCCTCAAGGAGCACGATCCCGAACACCCGAAGGGCCGTCTCGAGGCCTGGCTGGACCAGAAGTTCGAGACGCTGCAACGCGCCTACCAGCGCAAGCTGCATGGCGCACTGGAAACCAAGTCGGTGATCGCCGTGTTCGGCGCCATCGTATTGGTGTCGTGCGGGTTCCTCTACGCCACCGCACCGAAGGAACCGGCGCCGGTCGAGGACGAGGGCTTCATTTTCTCGATCGCGATGGCGGACCCATACGCCACCCTCGACTACGTGGAGCGCTACACCGAGGAGATCACCGCGATCTCCAAGACCGTGCCGGAGGTCGACAATTACTTCCTGTTCAACGGCGGCTTCGGCAGCGGCGGCGGCGGCGCCAGCCCGTCGGCGATGGCCGGCTTCGTGCTCAAGCCCTGGAGCGAGCGCTCGCGCTCGACCAACCAGGTGCTGCAGCAGAGCCTGCAGCCGCAGATCAGCGAGGTCACCGGCCTGAACGTATTCGCGATGGTGCCACCCTCGCTGCCCAGCGCGGGCGGTGACGGCGGTGGCGAATTCGTGATCGGCGGCGTCGGCGACCTCAGCCAGTTGTCGGAACTGGCCGACGCGATCCTGCAGCGGGCGATGGAGAGCAAGCGCTTCATCTTCCTCGACAAGGACCTGAAGATCGACAAGCCGCGGATCGAGGTGGACATCGACCGCGACAAGGCGGCCTCGCTCGGCATCGACATGCGCACGCTCGCGGCCGACATGGCGGCGTTGCTGTCGGGCGGCTACACCAACCGCTTCGCGATGCAGAACCGCTCGTACCGGGTGATCCCGCAGGTGCAGCGCAGCGACCGCCTCAATGCCAGCGATCTGGAGAACTACTACACCCGCACCCGCGATGGTGAGCTGATCCCGCTGTCGACCGTGGTGACACTGAAGGAGAGCACGCAGCCGCAGTCGCTCAAGCGCTTCCAGCAGCTCAACGCGGTGGCGATCACCTTCGCCCCGCGCCCGGGCGTGAGCAAGGGCGAGGCGCTGGCGATCCTGGAGAAAGCCGCCAACGAAGTATTGCCGCAAGGCTACAGCGTCGACTACGCCGGCGAGTCGCGCCAGTTCAAGCAGGAAGGCTCGGCGATGCTGGTGACGATGGGGCTGGCGCTGATCATCATCTATCTGGTGCTGTCGGCGCAGTTCGAGAGTTTCCGCGATGCGCTGATCATGCTGTTGACCGTGCCGATGGCGATCTGCGGCGCATTGCTGACGCTCAACGTGCTGGCGCTGCTGTCGAACATCCTCGGTTTCTCCGGAATCGAGGCATTCCCGGGCATGAGCATCAACATCTACACCCAGGTCGGCCTGGTGACGCTGGTGGGCGTGATCTCCAAGCACGGCATCCTGATCGTGGAGTTCGCCAACAAGCTGCAGATCGAGCAGGGCCTGAGCAAGCGCGAGGCGATCGAGCAGGCCACCGGGATCCGCCTGCGCCCGGTGCTGATGACCACCGCCGCGCTGGTGTTCGCGATGTTCCCGCTGCTGCTCGCCAAGGGCCCGGGCGCTGCCTCGCGCTTCTCGATGGGTATGGTGATCGCCTCCGGCATGACCATCGGCACGCTGTTCACCCTGTTCGTGCTGCCGGCGTTCTACCTGTACCTGGCCCAGGACCATTCGGCGCAGCGGCACGGGGACGAGATCGAAGCGATTCCGGAACCGGTGACGTAACGATTCCGTAGCCCGGACAGGCAACACGACGAAGGCGGACGCAGCAATGCGTCCGCTTTTTTTGGTTCTTCGCCCAGTCGAGGGGAAAGCGCCGGACCTGCTGGATGACCGGGGCGCCGGGAGCGAAGGCCCTTGGATGCGAATGTCCCCCGGCACCGGCCAAGGCCGGCGCCTCCTCCTTGATTTCGCACCCAAGGGCCTTCACTCCCGGCGTTCGGACATGACTGGTGGCCCCAGAAGCGGAATCCCGGGAAGGGCCGGCTTCGCATTCCAGCCTCCGTAGCCCGGGTAAGGCAAAGCCGCACCCGGGATTCGGGCACACACGTCCCGGGTGCGGCTCCGCCTTGCCCGGGCTACCGTTATCGGTTATCGATCCAGCAGCGCCGACACGTCCAGCGGCACCTCGGCCAGCGTCTTTTCGGCCAGAATTCGCAGGTCGTCGAGGTGCGGCAGGCGCCCGAGACACGGCGCTTGCAGGCGACTCTGCAGCAACGCGAAGTTGTCGTCGGCCCGCGCCATTTCCGGGTCGATGCCGTTGGCGATCCAGCCGGCCAGGCGCAGGCCATCGGCCTCGATCGCGCGCGCGGTGAGTCGGGCATGATTGATACAGCCCAGCCGCAGGCCGACCACCAGCACCACCGGCAGGTCCAGCGCGCGCACCAGGTCGACCTGGTCCAACGTCGCCGACAGCGGCGCGGCCCAGCCGCCGACACCCTCGACCACCACGTGATCCGCACTTCGGGACAGACGCCCGAAGGCGGCAGCGATCGGATCCAGTGCGACCTCGACCCCGGCCGCACGCGCGGCCAATTCCGGCGCCAGCGGTTCGGGCAGCGCGAACGGGTTGACGTCGTCATAGCCCGGAACCGGATCGCTGGCTGCCTGAAGCAGCAACGCATCCTCGTTGCGCCAGCCGTCAACGGTCCGCTCGCAGCCGCTGGCCAGCGGCTTCATCCCGACCGCGCGCAGACCGCGCGCGCGCAGCGCGTGCAACAGGCAGGCGCTGGCCACGGACTTGCCGATACCGGTATCGGTGCCGGTGACATAAACGCCTTCGATCATGAAGCTCCCTTCTCCGATGCGTCGCGCTCGGCGAGGCGGGCATCTACCCGCCGCCCAACGCGGTAGCCATAAGCCGGCAGGATCACTGCCATCAGTCCGTAAGCCAACCCCGGCAGCGCCAGCCACCAGCCCTGACCTTCCGGCAGCAGCAGGGCAAGCACCATCGACAGCACAGCGCAGCCGATGTAGACCGCATGCACCACCACTTCCGAGCGCAGGATCAGTCGTTCGGCGGCATCCAGGCCCAATTCAGAAGCTTTCCGCAGGCCATGCCGGTTGAGTATCACAACCAACATCGCAAGCGTCGCAAAGCCCACGCCGTAGATCACGAAGATCAGGCGGAACTCGGCAAAACTCTCCACCCGGAACTCGCTCGGCGCCCAGCCCGCAGTCATGAAGTGCATCGCCGCCGACATCACCATCCGCAACGGGTACACATAGAACAGGGCCGTCGCGACCAGCGCCAGGCTCAGCACGACAACCCCGGTGTTCTCCAGCCCGAGCCGCCGGCAGAAGCGGTAATGGGCATGCCAGAACAGGGCCAGGATCGCGAACCCGGCAATGAAAGCCGGGAACCGGCGCAACGCCTCGTACAGTTCGGCGAAGGTTTCCGGCATCGCGCCGAAGGAAACCACCAGCAGGGTCACGGCAAAGGCAAAGGCCGCGTCGACGAAGGTCTCCACCCGCGTCACCGAGCTTCCACGCAGGCGGAACCCGTTGTCCACCGGCAGTTGGTGCAGGTCCATGGTCTCATCCCCCGGATCGGTTTCGACCGCACGAATGGTAAGCCTGAACGCGCCGCGGCGTACTGCTAGACTCCGGGGATGTTCGCCGCCACCGCCCTCACCGGCAGCAAGCCGGAACAGTATGCCCAACTCGCCGAGCAGGCCCGCGGCCTGGTCCATGGCGAGCACGACCGCATCGCCAATGCCGCCAATCTGGCCGCGCTGATGTTCAACAGTCTGCCGGACCTGAACTGGGTCGGCTTCTATTTCTTCGATGGCAACGAACTGGTGGTCGGCCCGTTCCAGGGCCTGCCGGCCTGCGTACGCATTCCGCTCGGCAAGGGGGTGTGCGGAGTGGCCGCGGCGAGCCGCGAAACCCAGCGCGTGGAAGATGTCGATGCCTTCCCCGGCCACATCGCCTGCGATGCCGCCTCACGCTCGGAGCTGGTGGTGCCGCTGGTCGACAATGATGGCGGCCTGATCGGCGTGCTCGACCTCGACAGTCCGTTGCGCGGCCGCTTCGATGCCGACGACCAGGCCGGGTTGGAAGCCATTGCCCGTATCTATATGGAACAAACCACGGGGAACGCACCGGCATGACTCTGCCCAAGCTCCGCAATATCGGCCCCAAGAGCGCGGCGTGGCTGCGCCAGGTCGGCCTGCACACGCGCGAGGAGCTGGAGGCGGCGGGGCCGGTGGAGGCCTACATGCGGATCAAGCGTGCCGGCTTCAAGCCGACCATGAACCTGCTGTACGCGATCGAGGGCGCGCTGTGCGACTGCCATTGGCAGGAGGTGCCCGAACCTCGGCGGCAACAACTGGTTGCCGAGGCCGAAGCCGCGATCGAGCAACTGCCGCCGCCGCGCTACAAGCCGGCCGCGGCACCGGTGCGCACGACGGTAATGACCGCCGATACGGTCGAGCCGCCGCCCCCGGGAGCAGTGGAGAGTGGAGAGGAGTGAGAAGCGAGTGGGGGAGAGCCTGCTTTTTCTCTCACTTCTTACTCCTCTCCACTCACTCCTCGCCTTTGGCGTAGACTACGCGCGCTTCGAGGTGACCCAGGGCCGACCGGCCCGGGTTGAAACGGGAAGCCGGTGACCTGCCGCGATCGACCACTGAATCGATCGGCGCGCAACATTCCGGCACTGCCCCCGCAACGGTAAGCAGGCAAGGTTTCCGACACGGGCCACCGTGCAGCGCGCGGGAAGGCGTCGGAAGCCGGGGCGTCCATCCGGCCGCCTGCCCTGCAAGTCCGGAGACCGGCCTCGTGGGCGGACCATGCCGATGACTGCACACCGGTCGCGGCAGGCCCATGACTGATTGCGATGCGGAGGGCATCGCGGCAGCGATGACGGCATGCTGCCGTCCGTCGACGCCTCGCTCCTCCCACGCGTAACCCGAACGCAATGCGTGGCCGCCAGGCCCGCGATGGAGAGAGCCCCCGATGTCCGCAAAGATCCTGTCCCTGGCCGTTGCCGCCGCGCTGGCTACCGCCGTATCGCCGGCCCGCGCCCAGAATGCGACCGACCTCGACGAGGTCACCGTCACTGCCAATCGCACCGCGATCAGCGTCAACGACGCACTGGTGCCGGTGGAGGTGATCGACCGCGAGGCGATCGAGCGCAGCCAGGCCCGCGACCTGCCCGATCTGCTGCGCGGCCGCGCCGGCATCACCATCGCCAACCAGGGCGGTGCCGGCAAGCTGAGCACGCTGTTCCTGCGCGGCGCCGAGTCCGACCACGTGCTGGTGCTCATCGACGGCATCCGCGTCGGTTCGCCGACCTCGGGCCTGGTCTCGTTCCAGGACCTGCCGCTGGCGATGATCGAGCGCATCGAGGTCGTGCGCGGCCCGCGTTCCAGCCTGTACGGCGCCGATGCGATCGGTGGGGTGATCCAGATCTTTACCCGCCGCGACCGCGAGGGCCTGCACATGCGGGGAAGTGCGACGGTCGGCAGCCACGACTATGCCCAAGGCACCGCCGGCCTCGGCGGCCGCAGCGGCAATGCCTGGTTCGGTCTCGACACCGCCTACACCAATACCGAAGGCTTCGACGCCTGCCGCGGCCGTGGCCCGGACCCGTCGGATCCGTTCGACTTCGGCGCCGGCTGTTTTGCCGACGAACCCGACGACGATGGCTACCGCAACCGCTCACTGTCGGCCCGCGCCGGTATCGACGCCACCGAGACCCTCTCGCTCGGTGTGCACGCGCTGCGCGCCGAGGGCCGCAACGAATACGACGGCAGCTTCCAGAACCTGTCCAAGATCACCCAGCAGGTGATCGGCGCCAACGCGCAATGGCAGCCGTCGGACGTGGCGGCGTTCAAGCTGGTCGTCGGCCGCAACAGCGATACTTCCGACAACTACAAGGACAGCAACCCCGCCGGCCGCTTCGACACCGACCGCGACAGCGCCACCGTGCAGGGCGACTTCACCTTCGCCCGTGACCAGATGCTGACTATCGGCTTCGACTGGCTGCGCGACCGCGTCGAGGGCAGCACCGAATATGCCGAGACCTCGCGCCGCAACCACGCCGGTTTCGTACAGTACCAAGGACGGTTCGGCGCACACTCGTTCGAGGCCAGCCTGCGCCGCGACGACAACGAGCAGTTCGATGGCCACACCACCGGCAGTGTGGCCTGGGGGATGGGCTTCGGCGACGGCTGGCGGATCACCGCCGGTTACGGCACCGCGTTCAAGGCACCGACCTTCAACGAACTGTACTTTCCGTTCTTCGGCAACCCCGACCTGAAGCCGGAAGAATCGAAGAGCTGGGAGCTGGGCCTGGCCCGGCGCGGGGACGCGATCAACTGGCGCATCGACGCATTCGACACCCGCGCCGACAACCTGATCGCCTACGACGCCGGCATCTTCCTGCCCAACAACATCGAAAGCGCACGCATGCGCGGTGCCGAGGTCGGCATGGACACCGAGCTGGCCGGCTGGGTCGTCAATGCCAGCGCCAGCTTCGTCGACACCGAGAATCGCGAAGGCTTCTTCGCCGGCAACAAACTGCCGCGCCGCGCCGACCACAACGCGCGCATCGACATCGATCGCGATTTCGGTGCCGTGCGCCTCGGCCTGACCGGCGTCGCCGAAGGCAGCCGCTACGACGATGTCGCCAACAGCACGCGCCTGGGCGGCTACGCGACCTTCGACCTGCGCGCCGAGTACGCCTTCCACCCCGACTGGACCCTGCAGGCCCGCGTCGCCAACCTGTTCGACCGCAAATACGAGACCGTGGCCTGGTACAACCAGCCCGGCCGCGAGTGGTTCCTGACCCTGCGCTACGCGCCGCAGTGAACCGGTCGCGTCCGCGGACACCATCGTCCACGGGTGCGGCAAGGCGGCTGCGTCGATGCAGGGCGCAGCGCCTCAGCCGTTGATCGGATGCCGGCGGCGGAACATCTTGTAGAGCTCCATCGCGAACAGCACGATGAGGGCGAGCGCACCCAGCTGCAGGCCCTCGGCGATGGTCATTGCCTGCAGCGAGAGCAGATCGCGCAGCGGCGGAATCGCGAGCACCGCGATCTGCAGCAGCTGGGTGCCGATCACGGCGGCGACCAGCAAGGGGTTGTGCCACAGCGGGATCCGAAATGCCGATTCGCTCTCGGAGCGGCAGTTGAAACAGTGTGCGTTCTCGCACCAGACCAGCAGCCACAACACTGCGCCTTGCGCGGCCACGTGCTCCATTCCGGTCGCCAGCGCGAAGTAATAGAACACGTAACCGATCGAGCCGATCACCGCCCCGCCCAGCAGCACTTGCTCGATCATCCGGCGATCGAACACCGGGGCATTGGCCGCGCGCGGGCGGCGCTGCAACACGTCAGCCTCACCCTTCTCGAATGCAAGCGCGACGTGTTGCATGCCGTTGGTGACCAGGTTCAGCCATAGCAGCTGCACTGCGGTCAGCGGCTGCGGCAGGCCGGTCAACGTGGCCACCAGCACCATCATGACCTCGGCCACGCCGGTGGAGATCGCCAGCGCGATCACCTTGCGCAGGTTGTCGTAGGCGATCCGCCCTTCCTCGATGCCGGAAACGATCGAGGCGAAGTTGTCATCGGCCAGGACCAGATCGGCGGCGTCGCGGGCGACATCAGTGCCGGCCTTGCCCATCGCCACGCCGATGTCGGCAGCATGCAGGGCGGGCGCATCGTTGACGCCATCGCCGGTGACCGCGACCACGTGCCCATCGCGACGCAGGGATTCGACGATCGCCAGCTTCTGCAGCGGCTCGGTACGGGCGAACACGCTGGCCCGGCTGGTTGCCGCATCGAACCCCTCGACGGGCAGCGCCGCCAGTTCGGCCCCGGTCACGACGGCATCCGGCGTCAGCTCCAGTCCGAGCTGGCCGGCAATGGCAGCCGCGGTGCGCGGATGGTCGCCGGTGACCATGACCACGCGGATGCCCGCGCTCTGCGCCGCGTGGACGGCACCGCGGGCCTCGGGCCGCAATGGATCGATCAGGCCGGCGAAGCCCAGCAGGCACAGTCCGCCCAGCCCGTCCTCATGTGCGTTCGCGACCCGGCCTTCGGCCACGGCGATCACCCGGTAGCCGGCACCGGACAGATATTCGACCGCCGTCTGCGCCGCGGGGGCGACATGCCCGCATAGCGAGAGGATGGTTTCCGGCGCCCCTTTGGCATACGCGACCAGCCCCTCCGCATCGGCGTGTATCGAGGCCGCGAAGCGCTTCTGCGGCTCATAGGGCACACGCGCGACGACCAGCGCAGGATCGTCGTCGTCCGGACACCAGCCGTGTGCCGCCGCGGCGTCGAGGAAGGCCAGGTCGACCGCATCGCCACTGACGCCCTCGCCGCTGCTGGCCGCACGTTCGCTGGCACGCGCGGCTGCGACCAGCAGCGACTTCGACGCGGCGGCATCTGGCGCGACCTCGCCGGCGCCGGCCACCCATAGCCGCTCGACCGTCAGCACGTTCTGGGTCAGCGTGCCGGTCTTGTCGGTCGCGATCAGGGTGCAGGCGCCGAGCCCCTCGACCGCCGGCAGATGCCGCACCATCACGTTGCGCAGGCTCATGCGATGGGTCGCGATCGACAGGGCTACGGTCATCGCCACCGGCAAGCCTTCCGGAATCGCGGATACCGCCAACGCCACCGCAAGCAGGAAAATGTCGCCGGCCGAAGCGCCGCGCATCAGTTCCAACGCGGTGATCAACGCGATCACCACTACTACCGCGACCACCACATGGCGGGTGAAGCGGGCCATGCGCCGGACCAGCGGAGGCGGTGCGTCGGGCCGCTCCAGTTCCGCCGCCAGCTGGCCGACCGTGGTCGAGTCGCCACTGGCCACCACCACTGCCAGGCCACGACCGACCTGGATCGTGGTTCCGGCATGCAGCATGGTCACGCGCTCGGGCAGCGGCGTCACGCTCTCCAGCATGGCATCGGCGTGCTTGAGCACCGCCGCCGATTCGCCGGTCAGCAGGCTTTCGTCGACGAGCAGGTTGCGTGCCTCGATCAGGCGCAGATCGGCCGCCACGCGTTCCCCGCTCTCGACCTGGACCACATCGCCCGGCACCAGCACTTCTGTCGGCAGCCGCTGCAGGCGGCCGTCGCGCCAGACGGCCACGGTGCCTTTGATCAATGCGCGCAACGCACGCGATCGCGTCTCCGCCCGCCATTCCTGGAAGCATCCGATGGCGGCATTGATCAGCAGCACGGCGAAGATGAAGACGGCATCGGCCATGTGCGACAACAGCAGCGAAACCAGGCCGGCCGCCAGCAACAGATAGATGAAGGGACTCCTGAACTGCGTCAGGAACACCTCCAGCACGGTCCGACTACGCCCTTCCGGCAACCGGTTCGGCCCGTGGCATGCCAACCGCGCCTCGGCGTCGGCCGCACTCAGGCCAGTCCGGGAACTGGACAGCCCTGCTAGAACGGCGTCCGTGCCCTGGCAATGGAATGGAGGTGTCTCGGGGGCCATCGGCTCGCGGCGATATCGACGGGAAGAGTGCCGCCACGTTAGATCCGCCGCTTGCGCGTGGAGTTGATCACGATCAATCGACCGGTTTCCCGGTATCCGCCAGCGGCGCGAGCGACACTTCCGGATGCGGGCCTGCGTTGATCCAGATCAAGCCCTTCGACCGCATACAGGGGTCCAATGACCGACATCAACCGATCCCACGAGCGGCTGGACGATGAAAGACCTGGTAATGCCCATGACCGGCAGCAACGGCGATGTGAACGCATTGGAAGCCGCCATTGCGCTTGCGTCGAGCGAGGGCGCACACCTGTCCGTCCTGGTCGCCCTGAAGCTGCCCATCCCGGATCCCTCTCCGGTCGGAATGGCGCAGGACAATGCCGTCCTGCAACTCCACGACGAGCTCAGGAACCAGGCCGAACTGAAAGCGGCGCGGATCCGGACCCGGCTGGACGAACTCCCGATCTTTGCCTCGGCGCAGGTGGTCGAATCGCTGGTCACCGAGCCGCCGGACGCCATCGCGTCGCATGCCCGCAACGCGGACCTGGTGGTGATGACGTCGGCCAACGGCAACGCCCATTCATCCGCCGTCATCCATTCCTACTTCGCCACACTGGTCATGAAGACCGGACGGCCGGTCCTGATGGTTCCCCCTCGCCTACTGATCCAGCCCCCTTTCCGGCGCGTCGTCATCGCCTGGCAGCCAACACGCGAAGCGGCCCGGGCGCTCCACGATGCGATGCCGCTGCTGGCACAGGCCAAGGCCATCGACGTCGTCATGGTGGAGTCGAGCGAAAGCGACCCGGAACTGCTGCCGGACACCGCCATCGCCAGCCATCTCGCCCGACACGGACTCAAGGTCGACCTCGTCCGTCTGCAGCGACCCGCACGTCATGAAACGGTGGAGACGGTCCTGCTCAGGCATGCCGCCCGCGTCGACGCGCAGTTGCTGGTCGCAGGCGGCTACGGCCATTCGCGCTTCCGCGAATGGGCCCTGGGTGGCACGACCCGCGGCCTGCTGTCGGCCATGCAGATTCCGATCCTGTTCTCCCACTGATCCCGGATCGACACACGCGAAGATCCTGATGCCGCACCCCGCCCTACTCATTCCGGAGAACCCACCATGTTCAAGGACATCCTGCTTCCGGTCGCGTCGGAAGACATCCACGAGTCGGCCATGCGCCGGGCGTGCGCGCTTGCTGCGGCCGACGACGGCCACGTCATCGCACTGGTGACGGTCAGTCTCGTTTCGCGGGCGCCATCCGCGTGGGCGTATCCGCCTGACGGAATCTTCGATTCGATCGATGAAACCGTGGCCGCCACGGAGCAGCGACTCACGAAGGCCGTCCAGCAGCGGCTGGCCCGCGAATCCGTCGCCCATGAAGTCCGGTTGTCGAAGTCGCGCTGGCTCGCGCCCGGCGAGATCTCCGCTTTCCATGCGCACCATGCCGACCTGGCAGTGATGGGCGTCGAGCGTCCCCTGCAGCCCGTCCAGCGGGCGCTTTTTGGCGACCTCCTGATCGCATCGGGCCGGCCGCTGCTGATGGTCCCGGATAGCGATGAGGGCCGGGCGTTCAACCATGTCGTCATCGCCTGGAAGTCCTCGCGCGAGGCCGCGCGCGCCGTGCACGATGCCTTGCCGTTGTTGCGGCGGGCGTCTTCGGTCGACGTGCTGATGGTCGAACGCGGCGACGGCAAGCGCGGCAGCGGCAATGGCGATGCCGAACGCCTGGACGCCTGCCTGATCGGACACCTCGAGCGTCACGGCATATCCGCCAGCCTGGTCCGGCGCCCGCGCGCACTCGGCTTCACCGGCGAAGCCATCCTCGGCCATGCCCTCGAAAGCCGGGCCGACCTCATCGTAGCCGGTGGCTACAGCCGCTCGCGGGCATTGGAGCGCGTATTCGGGGGCGTGACCCGGCATCTGCTCGAACAATCACCGATACCGGTGCTGTTCTCGCACTAGGGCAACGTCGGGAACCTTCGGATCGTTACGCCGGCCTCGGGCGCACGCTCACTTCAGCGTCTGATTGCGGTGTGGAGCATCTCCTGTGCAACGGGCACGCGCTCTTCGTGCGTCACCGTCACCGGCTGTTACAAACGGTTACGCGAACCACATCGTCGTGTGGAGCCGGCGGGCTAGCTTGTACCTGCCATTGGAGCCAGGACTGCCGCCATGCTGGACACGACCCCCGCTGTTGCCACTCTTCCACCTGCCGCGATCCATCACGGTCGGCTGGCCGGAATCCCCGCCGGAGCCGCCACCGATCTCGAAGGGCTGCTGGCCGGGCTGGCACCACAGCGGCGACGCTTGGAAGCCCGTGAATATCTGTTCCGCGCCGGGCAACCTCGCCACTCGCTGTTCTTCATCCATGCCGGCTTCTTCAAGACCTGCATACTCAGCGAGGACGGCCGCGAGAAGATCACCGGCTTCCGCATGCGCGGCGAGCTGCTCGGCATCGACTCGCTCGACATGCCCTGCTACACCTGCGACGCGGTCGCGCTCGACTTCGGCGAGGTATGGGAGCTCCCGACTGCCCGCCTGCACACCGACCTGCCCGAGTTCCACGAGCGGTTGACCGCGCTGCTGGCCAGCGAAATCCGCCGCGACTGGAGCTGGATGCTGGCCCTGGCCACCCTGAATGCGGAGCAGCGGGTGATCACCTTCCTGCTCGACCTGGCCAGCCGGCTCGAACGGCTGGGCTTCAGTGCGCGCGACCTGTTGCTGCGCATGACCCGCGCCGAACTCGGCAATTTTCTCGCCCTGCAACTGGAAACGGTGACCCGGGCGCTGTCACGGCTGCAGGCACAGGGATTGATCGACGTGCAGCGGCGCGCCGTCCGCATCGACGACGCCGATGGCCTGAGAAGGTTGCTGATGGAACCACGCTGAGGCCGGGACGCGGCTCAGCTGTCAGCTGCGCACGCCGTCGAGACTGCGGCGCAGGGCCTCGGCCAGGTCCTCGCGCCGGTAGGGCTTGCGCAACAGCTCGAACGCCTCGGCACCCGCTTCGGCCGCAGCATCCGCGTGGCCCGAGGTCAGCAGCACGGCCAGCTCCGGCCGGCGCCGGCGCGCAGCTTCCGCGAGCGCCCGTCCGTTCATGCCGGGCCCAAGCATCACATCACTGAAAAGCAGCGAGATCTGCGGATCCCGCGCCAACTGCTCCAGCGCCTCGCCCGCATTGCCAACCGCCAGCACCCGGTAGCCGAGCGACCCCACGAATGCCGCCGCGATGTCGCGCACGGCCGGCTCGTCCTCCACCACCAGCACGGTCTCGCCTTCTCCCGCAACGGTGCCGGGCGCCAACGGAGAGGGATCCACCTCCCCCCCGGGGATCGCGGATGGCAGATACAGTTCCACCCGGGTACCGCGGCCGGGCCGACTGTCGAGCCGCATGCTGCCGCCACTCTGTTCGACGAAGCCGTAGACCATGCTCAGGCCGAGCCCGCTGCCCCGGCCGGTCGGCTTGGTCGTGTAAAACGGCTCCACCGCCCGGGCCAGCGTCTCGGCCGACATGCCGTGGCCGGTGTCGGCGACGGTGAACACGATGTGGTGGCCGGCTCCCGGCCCGGTCACGGCCTGCCCCGGGATACCCGCACGCTGCCCGGCCGAGATGGCTATCTCGCCGCCTTCCGGCATCGCGTCGCGCGCGTTCAGCGCCAGGTTGAGCAGCGCCACGTCGAGCTGGGTCGGATCGGCGTAAACGGATGGCAGTCCCTCGGCGCATTCGATCCGGACCCTGATGCCGTCGCCCAGGGTCCGGCGGAGCATGTCGTCGAGCTCGTGCAACAACCGCGCAGGTTCGATCGCGCACGGGTTCAGCTGCTGCCGTCGCGCGAATGCCAGCAGCTTGCCGGTAAGCTCGCTGCCCCGGCCCACCGCCCGCAGGGCAGTGCCGATGAACCGGGTCGCTTCGGCATCGCCTTCGCAATGCATTTCCAGCAGTTGCAGGTTGCCCGACATCACGGTGAGCAGATTGTTGAAATCGTGCGCGATTCCACCGGTCAGCTGGCCGATCGCATCCAGACGCTGGACATGCGCGAGCTGCTCCTCCGAACGCCGCCGCTGGACCAGCGCGGCCACGATGTTGGCAACCGACTGCAACAGGTGCAGCGCATCGTGGTCGAAGTGCCCGGCATCGCACGACCACGCCATCAGGGCCCCCATCGGCCGGCCGCGGTCGAGCAGCGGCACGATGACGCCGCTGCCCTTGTCCTCGACCAGCGGCAGCGCACCGGGATCGTCCGCCAGGTCTTCGATGATCATCGGCCGACCCTCGACGATCCGCCGCCAGGCCTCCCGATCCTCGCTGATTCCGGTCGCGGCCGGGCCCAGTCCCGCCGCCGCGCCGACCTCGATTCCCCCCTCACCGCGAAGGAACAGCACCGCTACCGTGTCCACGGCGAGGGTTTCGGCCAGCAGCGCCGGCAACCGGTCGATCACATACGGATCGTCGATCGAGGCCAGCGCCTGCTGCCCGATGCGTGCGACCAGGGCGTCGTAGCGCGCACGGACCAGCGCCTGCCGGGCACGCTGGGTCTCGGAGATGTCGCGGACCGAAGCCAGGTAGCGCAGGCCCTCGTCGCTCTCCAGGGGGCTCAGGGCGATCTCGACCGGGAACGGCTCACCACTCCTGCGTTGCCCGGTCAGGGTCATGCCGCTGCCGCCCATGGGCCGCATCCGCGGCGCCTGCATGTAGGCGTTCCGATGCGAGCGATGCCGCTGGCGCGAGGCCTCGGGCATCAGCGTCTCCACCGGCAGCCCCGTCAGCCCCCCGGACGGATACCCGAACAGCCGTTCGGCCTGCCGGTTGGCAAGCAGGATGCGGCCGTCCTGGTCGACGACCACCAGCGCGTCGGGCACCATTTCGAACAGTTGGGGGAACATGTGCGCCTCGCCGGAGCGTGTTCGGAAGAGCGTGCCTAGAAGAGCATACTCAGAAGGGCCTGACCGGGGCGGCCAGCAGGTATCCTGCCCCGCGCACCGACTTGATGAGTTGTGGCCGGGCCGGGTCGGTCTCGATCTTGCGTCGCAGCCGGCCGATCTGCACGTCGATCGCGCGGTCGTACGGACCGGCATCATGACCGTGCAGCACGTTCATCAGCTGGTCGCGCGTCAGCACCTGGCCGGCGCGCTGCAGCAGCGCAAGCAACAGGTCGAATTCGCCGCTGGTCAGCTCGGTCTCCCCGCCATCGGAGCGAGTCAGGCGGCGGGCCCGGGCATCCAGTCGCCAGCCATCGAACTCGAAGCCGGGGCTGTCGCCGCCCTCTCCGGAAGGCCGTGCACGCCGCAGCACGGAACGGATGCGGGCCAGCAGCTCGCGCAGGTCGAACGGCTTGCTCACGTAGTCGTCCGCACCCAGCTCCAGGCCGATGATCCGCTCCACCGGTTCGCCGCGGCCGCTGACGATGATCACCGGCCCCTGCCATTGCCGGCGCAGGTCGCGCATCAGGTCGAGTCCGTCCTCGTCCGGCAATCCCAGATCGAGCAGCACCAGGTCGAAATCCGCCTCGCGCACGGCCTCGCGCAGCTGCCGGCCATCGTGGGCGGTGCGCACCGAAAGGCCCTGACCATCGAGGTAGCGCGACAACAGCGCGCCGATCTCGACATCGTCGTCCACCACCAGCACGTGTGGCCGTGCTCGACTGTTTCGGACAGATGATGTTCCCGATGCATTCATGATCCGCGGCTCTCTGGCGCCTCGACGCATGGTAACTGCCTTTCCCGGCTCCGGAACCGCGGGGCCGGAACGGGTGACGAGCGCGGACAAGGACTAAAATGGTTCTTCCAGCTGCCGTTCCGGCCTCGCCAATGTCCATGCCCGCCATGAATTCCAAGCACCGCAAGCCGCTCCCCGGCACGAAACTCGACTGGTTCGACGCCCGCGAGGCGATCGAGGCCATCCAGCCTGGCGCCTGGGACGGGCTCCCCTACACCTCGCGCGTCCACGCCGAGAACCTGGTCCGCCGTGCCGACCCGGAGAAGCTCGACGCCTACCTGACCCAGCTGATCGAGCGCCGCCGCGACCTCGACTTCCCGTGGTTCCCGGCACGCGTGGTCTGCCACGACATCCTCGGCCAGACCGCGCTGGTCGACCTCGCCGGCCTGCGCGACGCGATCGCCGACAAGGGCGGCGACCCGGCCCAGGTCAACCCGGTGGTGCCGACCCAGCTGATCGTCGACCATTCGCTCGCGGTCGAGGCGCCCGGCTTCGACAAGGAAGCGTTCGCGAAGAACCGCGCGATCGAGGATCGCCGCAACGCCGACCGCTTCGACTTCATCAACTGGACCAAGCTGGCGTTCCGCAACGTCGACGTGATCCCGCCCGGCAACGGGATCATGCACCAGATCAACCTGGAGAAGATGTCGCCGGTGGTCTACGTGGATCAAGCCGATAACGGCCGCGGCGTGGCTTTCCCCGATACCTGCGTCGGCACCGACAGCCACACCCCGCACGTCGACGCGCTCGGCGTGATCGCGGTCGGTGTCGGCGGGCTTGAAGCCGAGAACGTGATGCTCGGCCGCGCCTCGTGGATGCGGCTGCCGGACATCGTCGGCGTCGAGCTTTCCGGCAAGCCGGCGCCCGGCATCACCGCGACCGATGTCGTGCTCGCGCTGACCGAATTCCTGCGCCAGCAGAAGGTCGTGGGTGCCTACCTCGAGTTCCGTGGCGAGGGCGCCGCGGCGCTGACCGTCGGCGACCGCGCGACGATCTCCAACATGGCGCCCGAGTACGGCGCCACCGCGGCGATGTTCTTCATCGACGGCAACACCCTCGACTACCTGCGCCTGACCGGCCGCGACGAGGACCAGATCGCCCTGGTCGAAACCTATGCGAAGGCCGCCGGCCTGTGGGCCGACAGCCTCGCCAACGCCGAGTACGAGCGCACCCTGCACTTCGACCTGTCCACGGTCACCCGCAACATGGCCGGCCCGTCCAACCCGCATCGCCGCCTGCCGACCTCGGCACTGGCCGAACGCGGCATCGCCGGCCATCTCGATGCAGCGCGCGGGGAAGAAGCCGAAGGCAGATTGCCGGATGGCGCGGTGATCATCGCCGCGATCACCAGCTGCACGAATACCAGCAACCCGCGCAACGTGGTCGCCGCCGGCCTGCTTGCGCGCAACGCGAATGCAAAAGGGCTGATTCGCAAGCCGTGGGTCAAGACCTCGCTCGCGCCCGGCTCCAAGGCGGTGCAGCTGTACCTGGAGGACGCCGACCTGTTGCCGGAGCTTGAACAGCTCGGCTTCGGCATCGTCGGCTTCGCCTGCACCACCTGCAACGGCATGAGCGGCGCGCTCGACCCGAAGATCCAGCAGGAAGTCGTCGAACGCGACCTGTACGCGGTCGCCGTGCTGTCGGGCAATCGCAACTTCGACGGCCGCATCCACCCCTTCGCCAAGCAGGCCTTCCTCGCCTCGCCGCCACTGGTGATCGCCTACGCCATCGCCGGCACGGTGCGCTTCGACATCGAGAAGGACGTGCTCGGCTTCGATGCCGACGGCAATCCGGTCACGTTGAAGGACATCTGGCCGAGCGACGAGGAAATCGATGCGGTCATCGCCAAACACGTCAAGCCCGAGTTCTTCCGCCAGGTCTACGAACCGATGTTCAAGGTCCGCGTCGAACACACCGGCAGCGGCAACATCAGCCCGCTGTACGACTGGCGCCCGCAGAGCACCTACATCCGCCGTCCGCCGTACTGGGAAGGCGCGCTGGCCGGCGAGCGAGCGCTCAAGGGCATGCGCCCTCTGGCGGTGCTCGGCGACAACATCACCACCGACCACCTGTCGCCGTCGAACGCGATCCAGCTGGCAAGCGCCGCCGGCGAATACCTGGCGAAGATGGGCCTGCCGGAGGAGGACTTCAATTCCTACGCGACCCACCGCGGCGATCACCTGACCGCACAGCGCGCGACCTTCGCCAACCCGAAACTGGTCAACGAGATGGCGGTGGTCGATGGCGAGATCAAACAGGGCTCGCTGGCACGGCTGGAACCGGAAGGAGAAGTCATGCGCATGTGGGAGGCGATCGAGACCTACATGGCGCGCAAGCAGCCGCTGATCATCATCGCCGGCGCCGACTACGGCCAGGGCAGCTCGCGCGACTGGGCAGCCAAGGGTGTGCGCCTCGCCGGCGTGGAAGCGATCGTCGCCGAGGGATTCGAGCGCATCCATCGCACCAACCTGATCGGCATGGGCGTGCTGCCGCTGGAATTCGAGGCCGGCACCACACGCAGGACGCTGGCCATCGACGGCACCGAGACCTTCGATGTCATCGGCGAGCGCACCCCGCGCGCGAGGCTGACCCTGGTCATCCATCGCAAGGACGGCGCGACGGTCGAGGTGCCGGTCACCTGCCGCCTCGACACCGCCGAGGAAGTCTCGATCTACGAAGCCGGCGGCGTGCTGCAGCGCTTCGCCCAGGACTTCCTCGAATCGTCGAAGGCGGCCTGACATGGCGCATGCACCGCAGCACCCCGCTCCACAGATGCGCATCCCCGCCACCTACATGCGCGGCGGCACCTCCAAGGGCGTGTTCTTCAACCTCGACGACCTGCCGGCCGCGGCGCAGGTCCCCGGCGAGGCGCGGGACGCGCTGCTGATGCGGGTCATCGGCTCGCCCGACCCCTACGGCAAGCACACCGACGGCATGGGCGGGGCGACCTCGAGCACCAGCAAGTGCGTGATCATTTCGAAGGCCTCGGTGCCTGACCACGATGTCGATTATCTCTACGGCCAGGTGTCGATCGACACCGCCTTCGTCGACTGGAGCGGCAACTGCGGCAACCTGTCGTCGGCGGTCGGACCGTTCGCGATCGCCAATGGCCTGGTCGATCCGGCGCGCGTACCCGAGAACGGCATCTGCACGGTGCGGATCTGGCAGGCGAACATCGGCAAGACCATCATCGCCCACGTGCCGGTCGTCAACGGCGAGGTGCAGGAAACCGGCGACTTCGAACTGGACGGGGTGACCTTTCCCGCTGCCGAGATCGTGCTGGAGTTCGTCGATCCTGCGGATGAGGGCGGCGGCGCGATGTTTCCAACCGGCAATCTCGTCGACACCCTCGACGTGCCGGGCGTGGGCGCGTTCCAGGCGACGATGATCAACGCCGGCATCCCGACGATCTTCCTCGATGCCGCGGAACTCGGCTACGACGGCACCGAACTGCAACCGGCGATCAACGAAGACCCGGCCGCGCTGGCCCGGTTCGAGGCGATCCGCGCGCACGGCGCGGTGCGCATGGGCCTGATCGACAGCATCGAACAGGCCGCGACCCGCCAGCACACGCCCAAGGTCGCCTTCGTCGCCCTGCCGCGCGACTACGTCGCTTCCAGCGGCAAGCGCATCGCCGCGGGCGACATCGACCTCAACGTCCGCGCCCTGTCGATGGGCAAGCTGCACCACGCGATGATGGGCACCGCCAGCGTCGCGATCGCCACTGCGGCCGCGGTCCCGGGCACGCTGGTGAACCTCGCCGCAGGCGGCGGCGAACGCCAGTCGGTGAACTTCGGCCATCCGTCCGGCACCCTGCGCGTCGGCGCCGAGGCGCGCCAGGTCGACGGCCGCTGGACCGTCACCAAGGCGATCATGAGCCGCAGCGCGCGGGTGCTGATGGAAGGCTTTGTGCGGGTGCCGGGCGACGTGTTCTGAAGCGTCTCTCCCCGCAATCCGTCATCCCGGCGAAAGCCGGGATCCATTGTCAGCAACAAACTGGATCCTGGCTTTCGCCGGGATGACGAGCAAAGGCCAGCTCAAAGATTTTCTACTCCACTGTCACCGACTTGGCCAGATTGCGTGGCTTGTCGACGTCGGTGCCGCGCGCGAGCGCGGTGTGGTAGGCCAGCAGCTGCACCGGGATGGTGTGCACGATGGGGCTGAGCACGCCGACGTGGCGCGGGGTGCGGATCACATGCACGCCTTCGGACTCGCCGAAGTTGCTGTCCTGGTCGGCGAACACGAACAACTCGCCGCCGCGCGCGCGCACTTCCTGCATGTTCGACTTCACCTTCTCCAGCAGGCGGTCGTTCGGCGCGATCACCACCACCGGCATCTCCGCGTCGACCAGGGCCAGCGGGCCGTGTTTGAGCTCACCGGCCGGATAGGCCTCGGCGTGGATGTATGAGATTTCCTTGAGCTTGAGCGCACCTTCCAGCGCGATCGGATAGTGCAGGCCTCGGCCGAGGAACAGCGCGTTGGGCTTGCCGGCGAAGCGCTCGGCCCAGGCCATGATCTGCGGCTCGAGGTTCAACGCATGCTGCACGCTGCCCGGCAGCTGGCGCAGCTGGTCGAGATGGCCCGCCTCTTCATCGGCGCTGAGCCGGCCACGCAGCTTGGCAAGCACGACAGCGAGCTGGAACAGGACCGCGAGCTGGGTGGTGAAGGCCTTGGTCGAGGCGACGCCGATCTCGGCGCCGGCCCGGGTGTAGCAGACCAGCTCGCTGGCGCGCGGGATCGCGCTCTCGGGGACGTTGCAGATCGACAGCGTGTGCTCGTGCCCCAGCGACTTGGCGTACTTGAGCGCCTCCATCGTGTCGAGGGTTTCGCCGGACTGGGAAATCGTCACCACCAGGTGCCTGGGATCGGCGTAGGCGTCGCGGTAACGGTATTCGCTGGCGATCTCGACGCTGCACGGCAGGCCGGCGATAGCCTCGATCCAGTAGCGCGCGGTCAGGCCGGCGTAGTAGCTGGTGCCACAGGCGAGGATCTGCACGCCTTCGATGCCCTTGAGCACCGCCTCGGCGTTCCTGCCGAACAGCTCCGGCACGAAGCCACCGTCGATCACCGCCTCGATGGTGTCGCCGATCGCGCGCGGCTGCTCGTGGATCTCCTTCTGCATGAAGTGGCGGTACGGACCCAGCTCGAGCGAGGCCAGCGACACGTCCGAGAGATGTTCATCGCGCGCGATCTCGTTGTCCTGCGGATCGAACACGCGCACTCCTGCACGGGTGATCTCGGCAGTGTCGCCCTCCTCCAGGAAGATCACCCGACGGGTGGCCTGGATGATCGCCGACACGTCCGAGGCGATGAAGTTCTCGCCTTCGCCGAGGCCGACCAGCAACGGACAGCCCATCCGCGCGCAGACCATGCGATGGGGTTCCTTGCGGCTGACCACCGCCAGCGCATAGGCACCTTCCAGTTCCTTGACCACCTGCTGTACGGCCGCCAGCAGGTCGGCGCCGTTTTTGAGGTGGTGGTGGATCAGGTGGGCGATGACCTCGGTATCGGTCTGCGACTCGAATTCATAGCCCAGCGCGCGCAGCTTCTCGCGCTGCTCGTCGTGGTTCTCGATGATGCCGTTGTGCACCAGCGCCACGCCGTGGCTGATGTGCGGATGGGCATTGGCCTCGGTGACCCCGCCATGGGTCGCCCAGCGGGTGTGGCCGATGCCGAGCGTGGCGTGGAAACCCTCCGCCTCGGCTGCCCCGGCCATCTCGGCGACGCGGCCGGTGCGGCGCACGCGGCTGACCTCGTTGCCATCGACGACGGCGATGCCGGCGGAGTCGTAGCCCCGGTACTCAAGCCGCTTCAGCCCCTCGATCAGGACCGGTACCACGTCGCGATCGGCGATCGCGCCAACGATTCCACACATTGCGTGTACGACTCCGAGCCAAAGAGACATTATACCCTCCCCATCCCAGCGAGCCGGACGTCCGCAAATGTACGGCCGGACACAGGCGCGAAAGAAAAAACTTATACGTCAAATACTTATTTGTGGCACGAAACATGCATTAGAGGTTCTGGAAGGATGCAGATCCAGGCAAGCTGTCGTCACTCCAGCGGAACCGGGTATCCACTGCTTCATTAAGCCATTTCGAGATGGCACCACTGGATTCCCGCTTTCGTGGAAACAACGAACAAGACTGAGCTGTTCAGAACCTTCCGTAGAAGCCCCCCTTACGCCCCCAAAACCCAACGCCATGTCGATTCGCGATACTTCAGCCCAAGACGTGCATACGTCTCCTCCGCGCTCACGGCGTCTATTGCGTCGCTGGCTGCTGCCGGGCGTGGTCAGTGCGCTTGTCCTTATCGGCCTAGCCTGGGTCGTTTTCGGGTGGAGCGGGGCGGCACGCTCCGTCGATGCCACACGCCTGCGCATCGCCGAGGTAACGCGCGGCGATCTCGTTCGTGACATCAGCGCCGAAGGACGGGTCATCGCCGCCAACAGCCCTACCCTTTACGCCGTAGCCAGTGGCACGGTGGCACTAAAGGTGGTGGCAGGCGATGTCGTGAAACAAGGCCAGATACTGGCCGAGATCGACAGCCCGGAACTGCGTAGCAAGTTGGCGCAGGAAGAGTCCACCCTCGCCAGCCTGCAGGCCGAAGCGGATCGAACGGCGCTCGATGCACGCATTGCACGCGCCGAAGCACGCAAACTAGTCGAGCAGGCACAGGTCGAACGCACCGCTGCAGAGCGGGAGCTGCAGCGCTCCCAGCGCGCCTACGAGGCTGGCGTGGTGGCCGAGGTCGATTTCGCCAAGGCAAAGGACGCCCTCAAGAAGGCGGACATCGGCCTCGCATCCACGCGCGAGGACGCCAATCTACAAGGCCAGGGTGCGAATCTGGATGCGCGCAACAAACAGCTGTTGGCCGAACGCCAACACGCCGTCGTTACCGAGACGCGGCGTCAAGTCGACGCGCTCAGTCTGCGTTCGCCGTTCAATGGACAAGTCGGACAAATCCAGGTCGCGCAGCACAGCAACGTCGTCGCCAGCGCTCCAGTACTGTCAGTGGTCGATCTGGCACTGTTCGAGGTGGAGATCAAAGTACCGGAGAGCTTCGCCCGCGACCTGGGTATCGGCATGCCCGCTGAGATCCGCAGCGGTACCGAACTGTTTCCGGCTGAAGTGTCGGCGGTATCCGCCGAGGTGGTCAACGGCGAAGTCGCCGCCCGGCTGCGCTTCAGCGACCGCCAGCCCCCCGGCCTGCGACAGAACCAGCGTCTTTCGGCACGCATCCTTCTCGACACCCAGCGCGATGTGCTGATGGTGGAACGCGGCCCCTTCGTGGAACAGGGAGGTGGCCAGTACGCTTATGTTATTGACGGAAACTTCACCGTCAAGCGCCCGATCAGCATCGGCCGCAGCAGCGTCAGCGCTGTCGAGATCATCTCCGGCCTGAAAGCAGGCGACCGCGTCGTCGTGTTCGGGAGCGAGGCTTTTCAGAACGAACCCAAAGTACGCGTCTTTGGCTTATGACTTCCCTGTGTACTCACCACCCCGGCGTCCCACCGTTCGGCACCGCGGCTGAACCGTCCGCCCCCACCTACACATACTCCAATCTGCCCGGAGCCACTTCATGCTGAAAATGACAGGAATCTCCCAGATCTACCGCACTTCGGCCATCGAGACGCATGCGTTGCGAGGGGTGGACCTGCATGTCAGGAAAGGCGAGTTCGTCGCCATCACCGGGCCTTCCGGGTCAGGCAAGACCACCCTGCTCAACATCGCCGGACTGCTGGAGAACTACACGTCTGGCACCTACCTCTTCGACGGCCAGGATGTCAGTGGATTGTCCGATGGCGCCATGAGTCGCCTGCGCAACCGGAAGATCGGTTTCATTTTCCAGAGCTTCAATCTTATCCCGGACCTCAACTTGTTCGACAACGTAGCTGTGCCCTTGCGCTATAGAGGCATGTCGACAGCCGAGCGGAACCGTCGCGTCGAGGAATCACTACATAGTGTAGGTCTGGGATCCCGCATGAAGCATTACCCGTCCGAGCTCTCGGGCGGACAGCAACAGCGCGTTGCCATTGCGCGTGCCCTGGCAGGCGATCCGCTCTTGATTCTTGCCGACGAGCCGACGGGAAACCTGGACACGAGCATGGCGCGAAGCATCATCGAGATGCTCGAAAACATCAATCAACGTGGCACAACCATCATCATGGTCACCCATGATCCCGATCTGGCGGCGCGCGCGGCACGCAACGTACATATCGTCGACGGTATCGCGAGCGACTTCGATATCGAAACACCGGGCACCTCATTCCAGATCGTGGCCCGTGCCGAAACCCAACTGGTTACCTGATAACGCAAGGACATGCCGATGTTCGGTTACTACCTCAGAATGGCATTGCACAGTTTCGGCAGGAACCGACTGCTCACGCTGCTCATGGTGATGGCGATTGCGCTTGGAATCGGCGCCTGCATGTCCACAGTCACCATTCTTTACATCCTTTCCAAGGATCCCATCCCGACCAAGAGCTCCACCCTTTTCTACCCGCAGCTTGACGCTGCAGGGATGACCGGATACGTACCTGGTTCACCTCCACACGGACAACTCACGCGACACGACGCCGAAGCTCTCCTAAGGCATGAAGGAGGCCGACACAAGGCATTGATGACCAGCGGCATGGTCGCCGTAAAACCCGATAACGATCGCCTGGTGCCATCGTTTCAGGAGGCTCGCTACACCACCTCCGACTTCTTCGCCCTCTTTGACATTGCATTCCTGGAAGGAGGCCCTTGGAGCCAGGAGCAGGATGAGGAGCGAGCCCGCATCGCAGTGATCTCGAAGGAACTGAGCGATCGCATATTTGGAGGCGGAGGCGGCCTCGGCAAAACCGTAACCGTCAATGACACTTCCTTCCGCATCATCGGCGTCATCGAGCACTGGCGGCCTGTTCCCCAGTTCTACGATATGTATGTGCGCGATCTGTCCCATCAGGATCATATATTCATCCCTTTCCACACGGCGATGTCGCTGCAACTCCCCAGGATGGGAACCACATATTGTTGGGGCAGTGATGTCGAGGATCCCACAGAACCAAACGCACCCTGCGCCTGGATACAGTTCTGGGTTCAGCTCGATACCCGAGATGAAGTGGAGTCGTATCGCGCTTACCTCATGAACTACTCCCAACAGCAGCGCGAAGCCGGCCGTTTCGCCAGGCCGGTCAACATCCGGCTTCGTGACGTCAACGAATGGCTGGAGTTCAACCAAGTCATCCCGAAGGATGTTTGGCTGCAAGCCTGGGTCGCAGCCGGGTTTCTTCTGGTATGCCTGATCAATACAGCTGGCCTGCTACTTGCCAAGTTCTTGCGACGAAGCCCGGAAATTGGGCTCCGCCGCGCACTTGGAGCCTCCCGCAAGAGCATCTTCGTTCAACATCTGACGGAAGCAGCAACAATCGGCCTGGCAGGCAGCATCCCCGGACTTGCCTTGGCGGCGTTCGGTTTGTGGGTAATTCGACAGCTTCCCGGTGATCACGTCCAGGTTGCTCACTTGGACCCGGTCATGACAGCCGTCACTGTTGCGTTCGCGCTGACCGCCTCCGTACTGGCCGGCCTGCTTCCGGCATGGTGGGCAAGTCGGGCGCGGCCCGCCATTCAACTCAAGTCACCGTAGCGGCAACCGCGCCACCCTCGAACCAGGAAGCCAGTCCCGCCATGTCATTCCATCATGCCCTGTCCCTTCTCCGTCGCAGGAAAGCGTCCTCTGCGATCATAATCCTCGAAATTGCCATCAGCTGCGCAATCCTTTGCAATGCGGCATATATCATCGGGCTCAGGCTAGAACGCGCCTCCATACCTAGCGGGGTCGCCGAGCGGGAAGTTGTCCGTATCCAGCCGGTAGACCTGAAGGAAATGGAGAATCCGGACCAGATTACCCGGGCAGATATCGCCGCGTTACGCGCCATTCCAGGCGTGAGATCTGCCTCACTGACAAGCTTTGTTCCATTCGGACAGGCCGATGACGCCGTCCCGCTCAGACGAACCCCGGACCAGCAGGCTCCCACTCTGCAAGCCACTGCGTTCATCGGCGACACAGGCATCGCCGAGACTTTGGGACTGCGTCTCATAGCCGGACGGCTTTTCGACGAGAGCGATACTGTCGACTGGCCGCAACACCAGGAAACGAAACCGAGTCCGGGTGTTGCGTTGCTCACCCGAAGCGTCGCCGAACAGATGTTTCCCGAAGGGGATGCTGTTGGCAGGATTTTCTACATCTGGAGCAGCGATCCGGTGCGGGTTGTTGGTGTAGTTGAACACCTCAAGCGTGGGTACGTCGAAGGGAACCCCGCACTCTACGAGAACTCCGTTTTGCTTCCAATCCGTACTTCCTATAGCCGAATCTTCGGAAACTATGTGCTGCGCGCCGACCCTGGCCTGCGCACGGAGATACTGGACTCCGCGGCAAGGGCACTCATGTCCATCAACGGAAACCGAGCGTTTTTCAGCATCGATACATTCGAAGATATTCGCGACGAGTACTTCCGGAAAGATCTCGCCATGGCCTGGCTTCTGACTTCGATATGTTCCGCGCTGCTTGCTATGACCGCGTTCGGCATTGTCGGGATTGTCAGCTTTTGGGTACAGCAACGATTCCGCGAAATCGGCATCCTGCGCTCACTTGGTGCTGCCCGTACCGACATCATGAAGATGTTCCTGCTCGAAAGCTTCCTCCTGACCACGATAGGAATCGCAGTTGGCATGCTGCTGGCTTATGCCATCAATATTCGCCTGATGGACTACTACGAAATCGCGAGAATGCCGATTCACATTCTTCCGCTGGGCGCGACCATTCTTTGGTTACTCGGGGTGACCGCGGCGCTATATCCAGCAACGCGAGCAGCAATGATTCCGCCAGCAACCGCTACTCGTCTCGCCTGAGACAGGCGAAACTGCGCCTGATGATCAGCCCTCCCTGAGCCATATCATTTGAAGCTGTAAAGTCCGTCAACCACGAGGACGGACATGAAGAAGAGTCGCCGAGCAGATCATCAGGTTCATCAAGCAGGCGGATGCCCGCATGGCGGTGGCCGCGCTGTGCCGCCAGCACGGCTTCAGCCCGGCCAGCTTCTACCAGTGGCGGGCCAAATACGGCGGCATGGGGTAAAACGCCAGCCCCGCAATGCAAGCGCGAGGCAATCGGGCGCATGTGCGAGCGTACGTCGATCAGCGAGCGCCGGGCTTGCCGCCTTGCGGGGCTGCCCCGCGATGCTTTCCGCCACGCGCCGGCGCCCACGCCGGCGACGCAGGCGCTGTCGGCCAAGCTGATCGAACTGGCGCAGGCGCGCCGCCGCTTCGGCAATCGCTGCCTGCACGACCTGCTGCGCCCGGAGTTTCCCGCCGTGAACCACAGGAAGATCTACCACCTGTATTGCGAGGCGAAGATGAGCGTGCGTCGGCGCAAGAAGGCCAAGTTCCCGGTGGCGCAGCGGCGGAAGCTGTAGCCGGCGCGCTACCCGAATGAGGTGATCAGCATGGATTTCGTCTTCGATCAGTTGGCCAACGGCCGCCGCACCAAGTGCCTGACCGCCGCCGCCGATTACACCCACGAGTGCGTGGACATCGCGGTTGATCACGGCATCAGTGGCGCCTATGTGATGCCCGTGCCGGAGCAGATCGTCTGCTTCCGCGGCTATCCCCGTGCCGGTGAGCACGGACAATGGCCCCGAATTCACCAGTCGCGCCTTCATCGCTTGGGCGCACTAGCATGGCGTCGAACACATCCTGATCAAGCCTGGCAAACCCATGCAGAACGGCTACATCGAGAGCTTCAACGGCAAGTTCCGCGAAGAGTGCCTCAACGAGCACTAGTTCACGTCGCTGGCGCAGGCTCGCGAGGTCATCGTCGATTGGCGACGCGGCTACAACGAGGTTCGTCCGCACAGCAGCTGCGGCCGGATCCCACCGGCGCAGTTCGCCGCCAACCATCGCGCGCAAACCGACAACAACGCAGTACCCTTCAACCGTGACTTTGTCAGTAATCACTGGGTCTGTCTTCTGGCGCCCCTCAGCCCCTCAGCCCCTCATGCTGCACCAGCTATCTTGTGTGATAGCGCGACCGGCCTATTGAAGGAAACACCTGACGGCTCATCAAAAGACGAGTTGTCTCCTGAAGCAAGCGCCTCCAGCAATTCCACAAGCCCACGATTTCCCGGATATTGAAGACTACGGAATGTCGTCAGCAATCGCCGTTCAAGCTCACACTGGGCATACAGATGGAACTCAATCTCGACAGGCATTACCTCGCTGTCCTCCGACAGCACCATCTGTCCCCTGCCAGTGGCAAGCCATTCGTATGATACGCCACAACAACATGCCAGCTTGGCCATGTTCTCGCTGGTCGGACGGGGCCCTCCCAATCGCTCCCATTGTGCCACTGCGCTTCTAACTACTCCCACCTGCTTGGCCAATCGGCATTGCGACAAGCCGGCTCGCCGCCGCGCCATCCTGATCCTATCCGCGATTTTCACGCATCACCTTCTTCCTTGACCCCGATTCTATGGAAATTCCCACATAGTCTGATGTCTTGCTGAAGCCCCATTCCCGGCATCAAAAAGCTGGGCTGAAAGTTCCCGCGATGTGCTCCGGTGCCGCATAACTTCTACACACAGCCAAGGTCACAGTCAAATGACACTTGAACTCAACTTGACGGATCGCACCTTGGTGGAGGGTGCTAGAAACTTCGTTTCCGCAACCTTTCCCTCTACGCCCTCGTCGAAATCCCGCAGAATTCCCGCTTCCAGCAAGGCTGCAAGCTTCCCGCCCCTGCTGACAAGCTCATCATATGAGCCTTCCTCGATCAATCGCCCTCCGTCAAGCACGGCGACCCTGTCCGAAATCCGGATCGAATTCAGGCGATGCGTCACTATGATCGTGGTTATTCCCTCTCTTTTTCCCCACTCGATCACAGATGCCAATATCTTGTTCTCTATCGCATAGTCAACTCCAGATGTCGCCTCGTCCAGCAGGAGGATCTTTGGCTTGCGCAGGAAGGCGCGAGCGAGTGCGATCCGTTGTCTTTGTCCTCCGCTGAGCTTGACACCGCGATCGCCAACCTCGGTATCGTATCCTTCGTCAAGCTTCGCAACGAAATCATGTGCCTGCGCGAACCTGGCCGCACGCTCAACTTCCTTATCGTTTGCCTCCAAGTTGCCGTAACGTATGTTCTCCCGCACCGACCCGCTGAACAAAAATACGTCCTGAGACACCAGAGTTACTCGTTCCCGCAACCAGGCCAGCGGATACTCTCGGATATCGACTCCATCGATTCGAATCTGCCCGGCATTCACATCATATAGCCGCAGCAAAAGATGCAGGAGCGAGGACTTCCCGCAACCACTGTTTCCGACGAGAGCGACAACACTGCCACCACCCACCGTCATTCTCAAACCATCAATCACCTTGATGCCATTTGAGGTGTAACCAAACCCGACATCATCGAACTCGACTATTCCCGAACATGTACTTGCAACATCCGGCCGGGCTTCATCCGAAATTTTCGGCTCAATATCCAGAAGATCGAATACCCGTGATGATGCGCCTGCCGCTTGATTCAAGTCTGCATAAAGCTGGGCGAATGAAGCAAAACATCCGCTGATGTTCTGGACGTAAAACAAGAATGCCACCAGCTCGCCCGCCGAGATCTGTTCTGCCAACACCTGCATGCCGCCGAACCAGAAGATGGCAACGACAGCAAGGGACGTCGATACCGCCACCAGGCCGCGAAACCATGCGTCAGTACGTACCAGCAAGGTTCGCTCCTTCTGAAGCGCCTTGAGCGCAGCCTCATATTTGGCAACCTCGAAGTCGCGGCGCGACATCGACTTTACCAGCGGAATTCCAGAGATCGCTTCATGCGCGATGGCGTTCGACTCCGCATTGCGCAATTGCGCCTGACGCGATATTTCCTGAAAGAAAGTTCCGAACCGACGGGATAGCACGGTGGTGACCGGAGCCAGCAAAGTCACGATAAGCGCCAGCTTCCAGTTCAGGTAGACCATCACACCGGCAGACCCAACCAGCATAAGCCCCTGATTCAGCAAGCTTACCCCCGTGTCCGTCACCGCATGTCGAATCGATGCAGTGTCGGAGGTAAGTCTTGCCGTCAAGTCTCCGGCACGCTGGGAATGAAAGAATGCGAGATCCAGCTTCAGCAGGTTGGAAAGCAGCTTCTTTCTCAAGTCAAGGACGAGATACTCGCCAGTGCTGTCCAGAAGATAGTTGCCGGAGAACCCTACCACCGCGCCAAGCACGAACAATCCGAGCACGCAGATGGAGAACACGTGCAACAGGCGCTCGTCTCCGCTTCCAACCGCGGTATCCACGACCGCAGCGATACCGATCGGATACACCAGCGAGAACATGGTTCCAAGCAGAACCAGAACCACGCCCACCGTGATTCGACGTGTGTATGGCCGCGCATAAGCCGCTATGCGCAGCATCTGCGCTGGAAAACTCTTGCGTTGAGGTCTGCTCGAAGATTCGGGGGCACTCACTTCGCGCCCCCCTTTGCAATGTGAGTCTTTCGCCTTGTCCTCACACACTCCTCCATCAAACCACGACCAACTCGTCACCAGCATGCGTACCAGTCACAGCAGCACGCTCCACCTGCTGATATGGACCTGCTTCCAGCAGGTGATCAAGCATCAGCAGACGAGGCCCTCCTGCGAACAAACGCTGTAGAAAGATTCCAATGCCAGCAGATCCCCGGCCGAAATCACAGCATATTCTGTAGTGATCGCTACCTGCGAATGCGACCCCATTCTTTCGCTCTATCCGGTGTGGGATCAGGGCCTCCGCCAGATGGAATGCTGCGTTCCTGTAGTTTTCTTCGCCGAGGAGCTGATGCATATCGAGCATGAATTCTCCGAATCCAGCGATCCCCTCTACCTGCCACATCTTGTTCGTAAACCTCGAGGCTCCCGCCGTATGCGCGCACCTCTCGGCTATGCGCAGGAAGCGTTCCTCACCGGTAGCCCGGTAGTGCCGCAGGCACGCGCTCCCCACGCCGCTGGCGCCGAACCACGTATGCGGAGACTTGGCTTCCCCCGGTCTGGCATCGACGCGCGGCTGCCACAGAAGCTCCCCTCCCGACTCGATGCTGTGCGCGATCTCGAAATCCAGCGCATCGGATGCGTACTGAAGATATCGCTGATCGCCGGCCGCTTTGCCAAGATAGCTCAGAAACAACGCCACCCCGCTCTGGCCTTCTCCAAGCCCCAACAGGATGTCGCTCTCCGTTCTCCAGCAAACGCCTTCGGGTGTTCGAATGGAGGTCTCGATCAATCGATCGCCCACTTCGATTGCCCGCTCCAGATGGATAGGCGCATCCGTGGAAAGCCATAGATGTAGGCAGGCCAGTCCCCACCCGGCCGAACCGTAGAACAGACCCGGGGCATCGTGGATGCTCTCAAGAGCATGAGATGCTGCCATCAGATCTTCGGCCCGCTCCGTTCGCCCAGCCTCCACCAGGACAACCGCAACCCCCGCCAGCCCGGACAGCAACCCAGGCGGACAGGTCTTGACGTTTGCCCGCCGCTCGATCCAGTCCAGGCAGGTCGGCCCGACCCTTCCCCGAGCACGCTGCAGAAAGATAACTGGGCCAGCCGCCCCATGCTGCAGATTGACCGGGTTGGTCACGAACGCCTCGGCAGCGGTCGGCCACATCCTGTCATCCCTGTCCTGTACCGTGCTGTGCTCGATGTATGCACCTATCCCCTGCAGCAGACCGTCGAGCGACTCGCGCAGAGACTCTGCTGGCGGAGCAAACGCTTGCAGCTTCGTTCCAACATGGAACATAGATTCCGTCATCGATGGCACCGGGAGGGCATTCAGCGCGTCCGCGGCATCTTCCAGATTCCAGCGCTCCCCTGGGTCGGAAGCGGTCAAGCCTGCGACGATATCGTAGAGCCCAGGCGGAAATTTCAGCTCCTCGATGTTCTGCCGCAGCTTCTCGTACAACCCTTGACGATTCAACTCGAATCCGGGCGCACTGTAGGTCAGCATGTCCAGCAGCAGCACCCCGAAGGCATAATGATCGTCTGCAGGAACAGGGGTCTTGTTTGATATCTGATCGGCAGCCGCATAGCCGGGAGTCCAGCCATGCACCCACGGACCCTCATCGTCAATCTCGTGCGAGAATTCGAAGTCGATGAACTTGATCCCGCCGTCCCGGGTCACTAGAACGTTGTTCCTTGTAACATCACGCAGAACCACACCGGCTCGATGCACGGCCGATAGACCGGTAGCGATTCCGATCATGATCTCGCGCAGCTCCGAGAACGCCTCTCCCGGCGGCTTCCCCTCGCGCTCGAAATAGAAGTTCATGGAATGACCCCAGAGTGACTCCCCATCCACCTTTTCGGTGACGAGGAACCAGTTCTTCCATTCCTTGAATACGTCCACGAAACGCGGAACATAACCGGTCTCGGACAGCCTTTTGACGATCCTCGCTTCCTTCATGATCGCATCCGAATCGTCCTGGGCGTTCAGATCGAGGATGCTCATCCCACCTCGCTCTTCACGAATGACGACTTCATCGCCCGTCAACTGATCAATCGCTTCGTACACGCCGCCTATGGCGTTGAACTTGAGAGCAGCCGTTACTCGATAACGATCCTTTAGCAGTACACCATCCTCGCCCGGACCTTCCTCATCTTCTTCCACACCGAATGGATCCGTGATTCCCGGCGGGAGCCTGAAACCCGGCGCCCTGGAATCCGAATGCCAGGAACCGTCGGCAAGTCGGAAGCCTGATTCCTTGTTTCCATAGCGGTTGAGTCTGAACTCTCCGACATGCTCTCCATAGCGATAAAAAATGACGTTGCTGTCGCGATAGGGCTTGTCGGTCAACACGTAAGGGCCAGTGAAACTCCTCGTGCGCCGGTGCAGCGCATCCAGAAGCGATCTCATATCTCCCGCGTCGCGCGGATAGATAGTAACGAACTTGCCCGCCTGCACGCGCGACGCGTTCTTGTTGAACGTCAGCCTCAGCAGCCAAGGGTCGGAACAGAATTTGAATGCCGTCCCACTCTGTTCAAGCACCTCGGAAACAATTTCCAGTATCGCGCGCGCATCCTTTGTGGTGCTAGACACGTGGATCTTCCAACCGTGTGATATCGCCCGGTAGTCCTCCGGCGTGCAATGAGTCCAGAACCCATCGACGACGAGCTTCCAACCGCTGACAAGGCGTTTCCTGACGATGTCCAGATAGTCCGCTTTCGGCGCGTATCGGCTGATCGGCTCGTAGTGATCCCTATCGAGCAGCGTATGCATCATAAAGGGGTGATCATCGAAGTTCATTTGCTCCACCTTGTCCGTATCCAGTTCCCCTGCAGAGTCGGTACATATCGGACTGCACTCCCGAAGCAGCCCTCGCCTCAGACTCCATAAATGATGAATGGGCGCATTCGCGCCCATTCATCGAACCGCATCATTTCGCTCATTCGCGAACTGATGCCGCAGATCAGTTCTCGAGTTCCTGCTGCTGCATATTCGAGCTGGCCGACGACTGGCAGCTGTGCTTGGACAAGCATGCATCCAGCTCGGAACCGTTGGTCTTCAGTTGCTGCAGGGCGAGTACGTTCTTCATGCCTTGATCTCCTTAGGTGGATTGATTTCGTTCGTTAAAGAACTTCATTTCACTACCGATGCTCGAGTTTCATCGGCCAGCTGAATCTGCTCTTCATGATTCACATCGTCAATTTGCCCCGCGTCACACACAAGGCGAAATGCATGCCCTCATGTTCAAGAGCGCTGACATAGATGCGAGTACCCACACCCCACGAGACAAGAAGACCCGAACATCACTGTCAACCTGCCTCTCACCGGAATCACCCCTAATAAGACCCTTCTGATTGCACTCTTCTTGTGCCCCTCAATGCGGGGCGCTCTACGTACAGAGCTCTACCTTTTATGATCTGCCTCACGTTCAAGGACAGCAGTACTACACAGGCATTGCCAATATTTACTAACGTGTCATTCTTTATAACAATTCATCTCGGATCCACTGATACGCCCCATGGCTGTCGCGCCATGAAGACCGTCGCCACCATCTAACAAACCAACGGGCGCCGACGTGCTCGTCTCCATGGGTGACTGTACGATGCCCGCCTGAACTCTCGAATCCTTCTTGTCTCGATGCCAACCATTCTCGTTATAGATGACAACCCATCGGTCGCGATCGCACTGGAGGTGCTCTTCTCGCTCCACGGCATCCAGACCCTGCATGCGGAGAGCCCCTCGGAAGGGCTGGACATCCTGTCCCGTGCGTCGCCGGACCTGGTGATCCAGGATATGAACTTCCACGCGGACACCACGTCAGGCCATGAAGGCGAGACGCTTTTCAACGAAATCCGTACACGGCACCCGGGAATACCCATTGTATTGCTGACCGCGTGGACGCGCCTCGAATCTGCAGTCGAATTGATCAAGGCAGGCGCAACCGACTACATTGCCAAACCGTGGGATGATCATAAATTGATGATCACGTTAGGGAATCTTCTGGAGCTTTCAGCGAACCGGAGAGAGCTCCAGCGGCGGATTGCACGCGAACAGCACGATCGGGACGCTCTGGAGCGAGACCATGATCTATGTGGCATGGTATGGGCCGATGCGGCGAGCGAGCGTGTGCTTGCCATGGCAGTTCAGGTGGCACGCTCGAAACTACCTGTACTTGTAACAGGGCCGAATGGTGCCGGAAAAGAAAAAATCGCCGAGATCATTCACGCCAACTCCACGGCTCATTCTGGCCCGTTCGTCGCGCTCAACTGTGGCGCGCTGCCTGCGGATTTGATCGAAGCGGAGCTGTTCGGCGCTGATGCTGGCGCCTACACCGGAGCAAGCAGGGCACGCGAAGGCAAGTTCGAAGCAGCGGATGGAGGCACAATATTCCTGGATGAGATCGCCAACTTGTCGCTGGAGGGGCAAGCCAAGTTGTTGCGCGTGCTCGAAACCGGTCGTTTCGAACGACTTGGCTCCAATCGCGAAAAGCAGGTGCACGTGCGTGTGCTTAGCGCAACCAATGCCAACCTGTCTCTCCTGATCGAACAAGGCCGCTTTCGCGAAGACCTTTACTATCGTCTGAATGCAATCGAACTCAGGCTGCCATCGCTGGCCGAACGACCCGACGACATTTTGCCGCTGGCTCGCCATTTTCTCCCTCCCGGCAAGCTTCTGCTACGCTCCGCCGAGCAGGCCCTACTGCGCCACCGATGGCCCGGCAACGTTCGCGAGCTACGCAACGTGATGCAACGAGCAGCCCTTCTTTCGCCAACATGCCAGATCGACGCCAACGCACTCGGGATGCCAGCGCTCGACAGTTCCTCCGTGATCGCGCGAGAGCCTGACCGTTCGCAGATCCAGGCCGCTCTTGAACGTGCAGGAGGCGTGCTTGCACAAGCAGCCACTGAACTCGGACTGTCGCGCCAAGCGTTGTACCGTCGCATGGACAAGCTAGGGCTGCGGCGCAACTGATGCCCGTATCCCGGCTGCCGCTTGAGCTGTCGCTGACCCTTCTTGCGGCGTGCTTCATGATGGCGGTAGCGATCCTGGCGGGTTGGCTGACATCTTGGCTGTCGCCATGGAACGCTGCCCTGGCTGCGACTGGACTGACGCTGCCTTTTTTTATCTGGCGAATCCGGCGGTGGCACGCTCCGGTCCGCGCCCTCCTTCGTGCCCTGGCTGGTGCGGTCACAGCCTATCGGGACGGCGATTACAGCTTCGGTATTCGCTGGGCAGGGCGCGGCGAACTCGCCGACCTGGTAGACGCCCACAATCGCCTCGGCGATGCGTTGCGCGAGCAGCGCAACGCCCTCGTGCAACGCGAACTGCTGCTCGACACAATGGTGCACAACACGCCGGTGGCAATGATCCTGGTTGATCCGGCACGGCGCGTCGTCCACGCAAATCTCGCCGCACGCAAGATGCTCGGCGACGGACATCAGCTCGAAGGCCACGCGTTCGAGGATCTGGTCGCCCTTGCACCCGACGCCATGCGTGAGACGCTCGACCGCGGCGGCGACGGCATGTTCACGGTCGGTGACGAGGACAACGAGGACATCTACCACCTCTCGCGCCGGCAGTTCCGCCTCAACGGTCGCCGCCACGAACTGGTCATGCTGCGGCTGCTGACCG
This sequence comes from Lysobacter alkalisoli, assembly GCF_006547045.1. NCBI lineage: Bacteria > Pseudomonadati > Pseudomonadota > Gammaproteobacteria > Lysobacterales > Lysobacteraceae > Marilutibacter > Marilutibacter alkalisoli. Next base: position 467,024 of record NZ_CP041242.1, on the reverse strand, counting down.
CCGAACTGCGCCGGCAGGAAGTGCAGACCTGGAAGAAGGTGATCCGGGTCATCAGTCATGAACTCAACAACTCGCTGGCGCCGATCGCCTCACTCGCCCATTCCGGCAGTGAGTTGCTGCGCCGCGGCCAGCTCGAGCGACTGCCGAACGCGCTGGCGACGATCGAGGAACGCGCGCGTCACCTCGAAGGCTTCATCCGCGACTACGCCCGCTTCGCCAAGCTGCCGGCACCACGTACCCAGCCGGTGCGATGGTCGCGCTTCGTCTCGCAGCTGCGCGACCAGGTCGAGTTTGTCGCCGAAGGCGTGCCGGACAACGGCCATGCCCGCTTCGATGCGGCCCAGCTCGAGCAGTGCCTGCTCAATCTGCTCAAGAACGCGCACGAATCCGGCTCACCTCCGCAGGACGTGAAGCTGTCGCTGCGCCGCCTGCCCGATGGCTGGCGAATCGACGTGCTCGATCGCGGCAACGGCATGAACGAGGCGGTGCTCGCCAACGCCCTGCTGCCGTTCTACTCGACCAAGCGCAACGGCACCGGCCTCGGCCTGGCGCTCGCACGCGAAATCGCCGAGGCCCACGGCGGCCGCATCGCCCTGCTCAACCGCGAGGGTGGCGGGCTGTGCGTGAGCATGGTGCTGCCGGATGCCGAATAGAGAGCCGTAGCCTGGGTAAGCGGAGTGCACCCGGGACGTTCCGACTTGTTGAGAAGGTCCCCGGGTGCGACCTTCGGCCTTACCCGGGCTACCCGATGAAGAGTAGAGAGGGAAAATGAGTGAGGAGTGAGAGAAGAGCAGGGACCCCGCGCCTCATGCTTCTACTCGTTTCTCACTTCTCCCCACTCCTTTCTCGCTTCACCGGCCGCTGCCAGCCATCGATGGTCTCCTGCCGCGCGCGAGCGACGGTCAGTTTGCCCTCGGGCGCGGGCCGGGTGATGACCGAGCCGGCAGCGATCGTCGCCTGTGCGCCAATCTCGACCGGCGCGACCAGCGAACTGTTGGAACCGATGAAGGCGCCATCGCCGATCCTGGTCTTCGACTTGTTCACGCCGTCGTAGTTGCAGGTGATCGTGCCGGCACCGATGTTGGCACCCGCACCGACCGTGGTGTCGCCGAGGTAGGTCAGGTGGTTGGCCTTGCTGCCGGTGCCGACGGTGGTGTTCTTGGTCTCGACGAAGTTGCCGATGCGCGCACCGTCGGCCAGCACCGTGCCCGGGCGCAGGCGCGCATACGGGCCGATCGCGGCAGCGCCTTCGACCAGAACGCCATCCAGGTCGCAATGCGCAAGCACCTGTGTACCCGCGCCGAGCCGCACGTCCTTGAGGCGACAGAACGGGCCGATGCGGACACCATCGCCCAGCTCGACCTCGCCCTCGAATACCACATCGACGTCGATCTCGACGTCGTGGCCGACCGTCACCGTGCCGCGGATGTCGCAGCGCGACGGATCGGCCAGGCGCGCGCCCTGTACGCACAGCGCGCGCGCGGCGCGCAGCTGGAACGCACGTTCGAGTTGGGCCAGCTGCCAAGGATCGTTGGCGCCTTCGACCTCGATCGGAGCATCGACGAACACCATCTCGGCCGCGTCGTATTCGCGTGCCGCGGTGCCGAACACGTCGGTCAGGTAGTACTCGCCCTGTGCGTTGTCCTTGCCCAGCTCCTGCAGCCAGCGCTTCAACGCGCCGGCATCGGCGACGAGGATACCGGTGTTGACGGTGCGGATCCCACGCTGCTCGGCATTGGCGTCCTTCTGCTCGACGATCGCGCCGACCTTGCCCTCCGCGTCGCGAACGATGCGGCCGTAACCGGTCGGATCGTCGAGTTCGGCAACCAGCACCGCCAGCGGATCGGACACCTCGAGCAGTCGCTGCAGGGTCGCGGTTGTGATCAGCGGCACATCGCCGTACAGCACCAGAACGCGGGCATCGTTCGGCACACCCGGCATGGCCTGCTGCACGGCATGGCCGGTGCCGAGGCGTTCGGCCTGCTCAGTCCAGCGCAGATCCTCCTGGTCGCCGAAGGCCTCGCGTACCTGCTCGCCACCATGCCCGTACACCACGTGGATGCCGGCCGGCTGAAGCGCGCGGGCGGTGTCGATCACATGCCCCAGCATCGGCTTGCCGGCGATCTTCTGCAGCACCTTGGGAACAGCGGACTTCATCCGCTTGCCCTCGCCGGCGGCGAGGATCACGACGTGGAGGGAATGGGTCATTGAACGGGTCCTTGCATCAATCTGGAAACGACAGCGGCTGATAGCATAGGCGGAATCGCCTTTCCGCCCCATATTCGGACCCGCAATCCCATGCAGTACACCTCTCGACGGATCGAAGCGGCACTGTTGTGGCTGGGCCCGGTGCTGCTTGCAGTCGGCTTTGTCAGTCATCGCTTGTGGACGCAATGGCCGTTCGGCCGCATGGGCGAGCTGCTGCTGATCGCGCTCGCCGGTCTGATCGGCTGGTTGTCACTCCTGCCCGTTCACCATGGGTGGGTTTCCGTCATTCTGCAGGCAGTCCCGCAGGTCATGTCCGAGCGCTCGGTGCTCGATCCCGACCACCCCCATTTCGCCGAGATCGGCAGTCGCGGATGTATCTCCGAGTGGTATTCGCCTGCATTGTCGACCGAGCTGAACATGTCGGTCGGCGAAGCGGAATGGTGGAGCCTGCCCAAGTGACCATGGTCTTGATGCGGCAAGGGTTCTGGTTCCTGCTGGTCGGTGGCGCGCTCGTCGTGGTCGATTCGCTGGTCACGATCGCGCTGAGCCGGGCCGGGATGTCGTTGGAAGCGGCCAACATCATCGGCCGGATCGCCGGCGCCCTGCTCGGCTTCTGGCTCAACGGAAAGATCACCTTCGCCAGCGGTGACCGCCGCCTGGGGCCCCGGCAGCTGATCCGCTTCATCATCGCCTGGCTGTTGCTGACCGCTGTCAGTACGCTGCTGGTCACGGGCATTGGCCACCACTTTGGGCTGAGCTCGGCCTGGCTGGCCAAGCCCGTGGTCGAAGCTTGCCTGGCCGTGGTCAGTTTCTTCACTTCGCGCCACTGGATCTATCGCCAGCCATGAGTCCTTCGCCCCGCATCGCCGCCGTGATTCCCTGTTGCCGGGTGCGTCATGCTGCTGATCGAGTCGATCGCGGCCTTCGGCCTTCGGCAATGGCTTGACTCTGCGGGTAGCGGCACGCCGGCCACCGCCGGCACGGTGATGCTGGCGGCGCTGCCTGTCATCCTCGGCGCGCAAATGCTGCTGTCATGGCTGAACTTCGATGTTTCTGCCGAGCCACGCCAGGCGATCCATCCGGTCCTGGGCGACCGCGAGACCCCATTTGCAGGTTCCGATTCCGGATAGGTACGTCGGGCCCCGGACTGGCCGGAAAGCAGAACGCCGGCACGAGGCCGGCGTTCACATGCAGTTGTGGCGCTGGAAGCGTCAGTGCTTCATGTTGCGGCGCAACCGCTCCAGTGCCTGCAACTGGGCCATCGCCTCGGCCAGCTTGGCCTGGGCTTCGGCCACGTCCATCTGCTCGCCGCGATTGGCCAGCACGCGCTCGGCCTCGTCCTTGGCCGCACGCACGGCAGCCTCGTCGATGTCCTCGGCGCGCACCGCGGTGTCGGCCAGCACGGTCACCACCTGCGGCTGCACCTCGAGGATGCCACCCGAGATCGCGAAGTCGAGCTGTTCGCCGTTGGGCAGGGTCACCACGACCTTGCCGGGCTTGAGGCGGGTGATCAGCGGCGCGTGGCGCGGCGCGATGCCGAGCTCGCCCATCTCGCCGGTGGCAACGACCATGCTGGCCTCACCGTGGAAGATCTCGTGCTCGGCGCTGACGATGTCGCAACGGATGGTGGTCATTTTTTGTCTCGCTTGGCTCGGTCGACGGGCTGGCTTATGCCTTCTCGACGATCTTCTTGCCCTTCTCCACCGCCTCGTCGATGGTGCCGACCATGTAGAACGCCTGCTCCGGCAGGTGGTCGTACTCGCCTTCCACGATCCCCTTGAAGCCGCGGATGGTGTCCTTCAGCGACACGTACTTGCCCGGCGAGCCGGTGAACACCTCGGCAACGTGGAACGGCTGGCTGAAGAAGCGCTCGATCTTGCGCGCGCGCGACACGGCCTGCTTGTCCTCTTCCGACAGCTCGTCCATGCCCAGGATCGCGATGATGTCCTTGAGCTCCTTGTACTTCTGCAGCGTCGCCTGGACCTTGCGCGCGACGTCGTAGTGCTCGCTGCCGATCACGTTCGGGTCGAGCTGGCGGCTGGTCGAATCCAGCGGATCGACCGCCGGGTAGATACCCAGCGAGGCGATGTTGCGGCTCAGCACGACGGTGGCGTCGAGGTGGGCGAAGGTGGTCGCCGGCGACGGGTCGGTCAGGTCGTCCGCGGGCACGTACACGGCCTGGATCGAGGTGATCGAGCCGGTCTTGGTCGAGGTGATGCGCTCCTGCAGCACGCCCATTTCCTCGGCCAGGGTCGGCTGGTAGCCCACCGCCGACGGCATGCGGCCCAGCAGCGCGGACACCTCGGTGCCGGCCAGGGTGTAACGGTAGATGTTGTCGACGAACAGCAGCACGTCCTTGCCCTTGCCGGACGCGTCCTTCTCGTCGCGGAAGTACTCGGCCATGGTCAGGCCGGTCAGCGCCACGCGCAGGCGGTTGCCCGGCGGCTCGTTCATCTGACCGTAGACCATCGCCACCTTGTCGAGGACGTTGGAGTCCTTCATCTCGTGGTAGAAGTCGTTGCCCTCGCGGGTACGCTCGCCCACGCCGGCGAACACGGACAGGCCCGAGTGCGCCTTGGCGATGTTGTTGATCAGTTCCATCATGTTGACGGTCTTGCCGACGCCGGCGCCGCCGAACAGGCCGACCTTGCCGCCCTTCGCGAACGGGCACATCAGGTCGATGACCTTGATGCCGGTCTCGAGCAGGTCGTTGGCCGAGGACTGCTCCTCGTAGGTCGGGGCCGAGCGGTGGATCTCCCATTCGGCGCTGGCCTCGACCGGGCCGGCCTCGTCGATCGGGCGGCCCAGCACGTCCATGATGCGGCCCAGGGTGCCGGCACCGACCGGCACCGAGATCGCCTTGCCGGTGTTGGTCGCGACCAGGTTGCGCTTGAGGCCGTCGGTCGAGCCGAGGGCGATCGTGCGCACCACGCCGTCACCGAGCTGCTGCTGCACTTCCAGCGTGATTTCGGTGTTGTCGACCTTCAGCGCGTCGTACACCTTCGGCACTTCGGCGCGCGGGAACTCGACGTCGACAACGGCACCGATGATCTGAACGATCTTGCCCTGACTCATGGTTGTTTCCTCGTAACTTTAAGCTTGCCTGCGGCCGCGACCTGCGTCCGCGTGATGGGGTTGGGATCAGACTGCCGCCGCGCCGCCGACGATTTCCGAGATTTCCTGGGTAATCGCCGCCTGCCGGGCCTTGTTGTAGACCAGCTGCAGGGTGTCGATCAGCTTGCTGGCGTTGTCCGATGCGGCCTTCATCGCGACCATGCGCGCGGCGTGCTCGGACGCCACGTTCTCCAGTACCGCCTGGTACACCAGCGACTCGATGTAACGGGTCAGCACGGTGTCGAGCACGTCGGCCGGAGCCGGCTCGTAGATGTAATCCCAGTCGTGCCTGGCGACCTGCTCTTCCGGCTTGGGCAGCGGCAGCAGCTGGTCGAAGGTCGCGCGCTGGGTCATCGTGTTGATGAAGTCGTTGTAGCAGACGAACACGCGCTCGAGGTTGCCGTCGCTGTAGCCGTCCAGCATCACCTTGACCACGCCGACGATCTGCTCCAGCTTCGGCTGGTCGCCCAGGTGGGTGACCGAGCCGACCATGTTGACCTTGAGCCGGCGGAAATACACCGAGGCTTTCTGGCCGATGGTCACCACGTCGATCTCGACGCCCTTGTCCTGCCACTCGCGGAACTCGCCCAGCAGCTTGCGGAACATGTTGTTGTTCAGGCCGCCGGCCAGGCCACGGTCGGAGGAGACGATCAGGTAACCGACCCGCTTGACCTCGGCACGCTCCTCGAGGAACGGATGCTGGTAGTCGGTATTGGCCTGGGCCAGGTGGCCGATCACCTGCTTCATCACCCGCGCATACGGGCGCGAGGCGCGCATCCGGTCCTGCGCCTTGCGGATCTTGGAGGCCGAGACCATCTCGAGCGCGCGCGTCACCTTGCGGGTGTTCTGCACGCTCTTGATCTTGGATTTGATTTCGCGTCCGCCTGCCATTTCGCTCGCTTCGCTCGCTTTGGGGGTTGGGGGCTAGGATCCAGGGGCTGGGGTCCGTCAGCTTTGGCCGTTACCAGCCCCTAGCTTCCAGCCCCCAGGCCTTCTTCACCAGGTACCCGTCGACTTGAACTCTTCGATGCCCTTCTTGAACGCGGCCTCGATATCGTCGTTCCAGTTGCCGGTCGAGTTGACCTGGTCGACCAGTTCGCCCTGGGTGTTGGCGAAGTGGGCGTGCAGGCCGTCTTCGAAGGCGCCAATCTTGTTGACCACGACGTCGTCGAGGTAGCCCTCGTTGACGGCATAGATCGACAGCGCCTGCATCGCGATCGACATCGGCTCGTACTGCCGCTGCTTCATCAGTTCGGTGACGCGCTGGCCGCGCTCGAGCTGCTTGCGGGTGGCTTCGTCCAGGTCCGAGGCGAACTGCGCGAACGCGGCCAGCTCACGGTACTGGGCGAGCGAGATGCGGATGCCGCCCGACAGCTTCTTGATGATCTTGGTCTGGGCCGAGCCGCCGACGCGCGACACCGAGATGCCGGCGTTCACGGCCGGGCGGATGCCGGCGTTGAACAGGTCGGTCTCGAGGAAGATCTGGCCATCGGTGATCGAGATCACGTTGGTCGGCACGAATGCGGACACGTCGCCGGCCTGGGTCTCGATGATCGGCAGCGCGGTCAGCGAACCGGTCTTGCCCTTGACCTCGCCGTTGGTGAACTTCTCGACGTAGTCGGTCGACACGCGCGCGGCGCGCTCGAGCAGGCGGCTGTGCAGGTAGAACACGTCGCCCGGGTATGCTTCGCGGCCCGGCGGGCGCTTGAGCAGCAGCGAGATCTGGCGGTAGGCCACGGCCTGCTTGGACAGGTCGTCGTACACGATCAGCGCATCTTCGCCGCGATCCATGAAGTACTCGCCCATGGTGCAGCCGGAGTAGGCACTGATGTACTGCATCGCGGCCGACTCGGAGGCGGTGGCGGCGACGACGATGGTGTGTGCCAGCGCGCCGTTCTCCTCCAGCTTGCGGACCACGTTCGCGACCGAGCTGGCCTTCTGGCCGATCGCGACGTAGATGCATTTGATGCCGGTGCCCTTCTGGTTGATGATCGCGTCGATCGCCAGCGCGGTCTTGCCGGTCTGACGGTCGCCGATGACCAGCTCACGCTGGCCGCGGCCGATCGGGATCATCGAGTCGACCGACTTGTAACCGGTCTGCACCGGCTGGTCGACGGACTTGCGCCAGATCACGCCCGGTGCGACGCGCTCCACCGGCGCGGTCAGCGAGGTGTTGACCGGACCCTTGCCGTCGATCGGCTCGCCCAGTGCGTTGACGACGCGGCCGAGCAGTTCGGGACCGACCGGCACTTCGAGGATGCGACCGGTGGTCTTGGCCACGTCGCCCTCGCGCAGGTGCTCGTAGTCGCCCAGGACCACGGCGCCGACCGAATCGCGCTCCAGGTTCAGGGCCAGTGCGTACGTGCTGTCGGGCAGCTCGATCATCTCGCCCTGCATCACGTCGGCCAGACCGTAGATGCGCACGATGCCGTCGGCCACCGAGGTGACGGTGCCTTCGTTGCGCGCCTCGGCGGTCAGCTTGACCTTCTCGATGCGGGTCTTGATCAGTTCGCTGATTTCGGACGGGTTGAGCTGGGTGGTTGCCATGGGTGGTTCCCTTGATCCGGCCAAAACCGGAGTGAATGCTTATGCGTGAATTCGGTTACTGCGTCAGCTGCGTCTGCAGACGCGCGAGCTTGCCCTTGAGCGAGCCGTCGATGACCACGTCGCCGGCATCGATCACCGCGCCGCCGAGCAGCGAGGCGTCGATCGCCGTCTCGACCTCGACCTCGCGACCGAAGCGCTTCTTCAGCGCGGCACGGATCGATTCGAGTTCGGTCGCGGGCAGTTCGCTGGCTGCGGTGACCTTGGCCTTGACCACGCGGTCGGCCTCGGCACGCAGGTCCTCGAACAGGCCGGCGATCTCCGGCAGCAGCGCCAGCCGGCGGTTGTCGGCGAGCAGGCCGAGGAAGCGGGTGAACGCTTCGTCGGCACCGTCGACCACCAGCAGGCCGGCGGCATCGGCCGCCGCCAGTTGCGGATGGCCAAGCAGACTGTGCACCTGCGGGTCGACGGCCACGCGCGCGGCGAACGCCAACGCCTGCGACCAGCCGGGCACGGTGCCGGCATCGCGCGCGGCAGCGTAGGCGGCGCGGGCGTAGGGACGGGCGATGGTGAGGGACTGTGTCATTCTGAAACGGCCTCGTGAATGCCATCGACGGTCGGCTTCGGCAACGCCCGGCCGCTTGCTGCGCAAACTGCTGCGGACGCCTGCCTCTGCATCCCCTGCATCATGGGCGAGCCACGCTGCAGCCCCCTCGATTCAAGGGGGCTGCGAAGAACCTGACGCATCGATCCGGCCATCATCAAATCTCGGCCGCGAGCTCGTCCAGCAACGCCTTGTGGACGTTGGGATCGATCTCGCGACGGATCAGCTTCTCGGCGCCGCTGACGGCCAGCACCGACACCTGCTTGCGCAGGTCCTCGCGGGCGCGGTTGGTGGAAGCGACGATCTCGTCCTCGGCCAGCGCCTTCTGGCGGGCCGCCTCGGTGATGGCTTCGCCCTTGGCCTGCTCGATGATCTGGTTGGCGCGCTGGTGCGCCTGTTCGATGATCTCGTTGGCCTTGGTACGGGCCGCGCGCAGCTCGGCGTCGACCTTCTCCTGGGCCTGGGCCAGGTGCTTCTGGCTCATGTCCGCCGCGGCGAGGCCCTCGGCGATCTTCTTCTGGCGCTCCTCGATGGCACTGAGCAGCGGCGGCCAGATCTTGGTCGCAATGATCCAGATCAGACCGGCAAAAGCCAGCGCCTGGGCGAATAGGGTCAGATTGATGCTCATACGTAAGGCTCTGCCAGATGGAATGGAGCGGACGGTACCGAGGGCACCGCCCCTTCATCTCCACACCGGGCACCCGTCTTCATGGGCACCCGGTGCGACGCTCGACGGTTATCAGCCGGCGATCCGGGCGGCTTCGCTCAGCAGCGCCGAGGCCAGCGGGTTGGTGAAGGCCAGCAGCAGTGCAACAGCGACGGTGATGATGAACGCGGCATCGATCAGGCCGGCGGTGATGAACATGCGGACCTGCAGGACCGGGATCAGCTCCGGCTGACGGGCGGCCGACTCAAGGAACTTGCCGGCCATGATGGCCAGGCCGAGACCGGCGCCGAGGGCGGCGAGGCCGATCATGATGCCGACGGCCAGAGCAGTCGAGGCCTGAACCGAAGCGAGGTGGGCAAGGATTTCCATGGTTGTCTCCGAACGGGTGCTTAAGGGTTGAAACGAGGAAGGGTTGAAACGGTAAGGACCTGGTAACCGGGGCTTGCGCCGAAGCGCTTAGTGGGCGTCTTCCGACAGGCTCAGGTAAACGATCGACAGCATCATGAAGATGAACGCCTGCAGCGGGATCACCAGCAGGTGGAACAGCATCCAGCCGAGGCCGAACACGCCGCCCGCGAGCGCACCGATGATGCCGGCGCCACCGAGTACCCAGATCAGCAGGAACACGATCTCGCCGCCGAACATGTTGCCGAACAGTCGCATCGCCAGCGAGATCGGTTTGCTCACCCACTCGACGATGTTGATGATCAGGTTGAACGGCATCATCCACTTGCCGAAGGGCGCGGTCAGGAACTCCTTGGTGAAGCCGCCGAAGCCCTTGGCGCGGATCGCGAAGAACAGCATCAGGAAGAACACGCTGATCGACATGCCCAGCGTCGCGTTGACGTCGGCGGTCGGGACCGGCTTCCAGTAGTGCACGCCGGCCAGTTCGAGCGGCTTGGCGATGAAGTCTGCCGGAATCATCTTCAGCAGGTTCATCATCAGGATCCAGAAGAACAGGGTGATCGCGATCGGCGTCACCAGCCGGCTCGGGCCGTGATAGGTGTCACGCGCCTGCTTGTCGACGAACTCCAGGCAGATCTCGACGAAGGCCTGCCACTTGCCCGGCACGCCGGAGGTGGCCTTGCGGGTCGCCGCCCAGAACGCGAACACGATCAGCAGGCCCATCAGGACCGCGGTGATCAGGGTGTCCAGGTGCAAGGTCCAGAAGCCACCCTCACCGACCGACGTGGTCAGGTTCTGCAGGTGGTGGTTGATGTACCCGGTGGGAGTCAGTTCGGCCTCGCCCGCCATCTATCCTGGATCCTGGTTAATGAAATGAATGAAGCAAAATCGGTTGGGTTGTCAGCGCCGGGACAGCGCCAGCATCTGCGCCACGAGGGCGGCAATCACACCGGCCAGCAACGGCACCGGTGGTAGTCCCCACACGGCCATGGCCAGCGGCACCACCACAAGCACCACCCCCCACTTGAGGATCACGCCGGCGAACCAGCGGATCACCACACCTGCCGCCGCCTGGACGCCGCCGCCGACCATCAGTCGTGCCGCGATCGCCCCGCCGACCAGCATGGCCGCCCCGCCAACCACCACCGCGAAGGCGTGCGGAACCCCCTGCAACAGGAACATCAGGGCCAGCAGCGCTGTTGTTCCGGCCTGCCAGACGGCCGTGCGGCGCGCCAGGCGATGGCCTGTATGCAAGGGGTCGTACACGCGGGACTCGATTGTGTTTGGACTAAAAGCGCCCGGGTGAGCCGCGAGAGTATAGATTGCGCCCTCCTTTCGGGCAACCGCCATCAGCGACGGACAGGCGGGACATCGGTCCGCTCATCTATCGATGAATCCTATCGAAGCAACAGGAATAATCACCTGGACATTGCTGCCAATTGACTTAATATTGAGAATCATTCTCATATAAAGCTGCAGACATGACCAAGACCCTGAGCTTTGCCGCGGTGCATTTCAGCGTCGCATTCGCGGTCGGCTACCTGATGACCGGCAGTGTCTGGGTCGGCGGCGCACTGGCGCTGGTCGAACCGGCCTGCAACACCGTCGCCTTCCACCTGCATGAGAGAGCATGGACGCGGATCGAGCGCCGCCGCGCGAAGGAAATCGACGATGGGCCATTGATGGTCTGAGCGGTTCGCCTGAATGCGGTTCGCCTGAATGCGGTTCGCCTGAATGCGGTTTGCCTGAATGCGGTCGGCGAACGGATCGCAGCGGGCGCGGAACTTCCGCCCGGTTCGCGCAGTCCGATCCTGCGAGTCCGCTGCGCCAACACCTTCCTCGTCAGAAGTGGCGGACCCGACGAAGCCCCGGTGGGACAGCCGGGGCTTCGGTTTGTCTGGCGGACCGTCCCCCACATGCGCGCGGCAGGCCTGATCGCGCCCGAGGGCGCTCCTACTTGCGTTTGGGGATGTAGAGGTCGGTGATCGTGCCCTCGTACACCTCGGCGCCCATCGCGACGCTTTCGCTCAGGGTCGGGTGCGGGTGGATGGTGTGGCCGATGTCGGCCGCCTCGCAGCCCATCTCGATCGCCAGCGCGATCTCGGAAATCAGATCGCCGGCATGCACGCCGACGATGCCGCCGCCGATGATGCGGTGGGTGGCTTCGTCGAACAGCAGCTTGGTGAAGCCCTCGGTACGGCCGATGCCGATCGCACGGCCACTGGCCGCCCACGGGAACTTGCCGACACCGACCTTCAGCCCCTTGGCCTTCGCCTCGGTCTCGGTGACGCCGACCCAGGCGATCTCCGGATCGGTGTAGGCCACCGACGGAATCACCCGCGCGACCCACTCTTTCTTCTCGCCGGCGGCGACTTCGGCCGCCAGCCTGCCCTCGTGGGTGGCCTTGTGCGCGAGCATCGGCTGGCCGACCAGGTCGCCGATCGCGAAGATGTGCGGCACGCTGGTGCGCATCTGCCGGTCGACCGGGATGAAGCCGCGCTCGGTGACCTGCACGCCGGCCTTGTCGGCGTCGATCTTGCCGCCGTTGGGCGCGCGTCCGACCGCGACCAGCACGCGGTCCCAGGTACCCGATTCCAGTGCCGGCTTCTGGCCTTCGCTGGCGCTCTCGAAACCGACGGTGATGCCCTTCTTCTCCGCCTTGACGGTCGCCGCCTTGGTCTTGAGATGAACCTGCACCCCCTGCTTCTTCAGCCGGTCGGCGAGCGGCTTGACCAGGTCCTTGTCGGCGCCCGGCATCAGCTGGTCCATGAACTCGACCACGGTCACTTCGCTGCCCAGCGCGCGGTACACGGTCGCCATCTCCAGGCCGATGATGCCGCCACCCACGACCAGCAGCTTCTTCGGCACCTCGGCCAGCTCGAGCGCATCGGTCGAATCCATCACCCGTGGGTCGTCCCACGGGAAGTTCGGCAGCTTCACCGCCTGCGAACCGGCGGCGATGATGCAGTGTTCGAAACGCAGCAACTGCGTCTTGCCGTCGCTGCCGGAAATCTCCAGCTCGTTCGCCGAGACGAACTTCGCCACGCCCTGCACGGTGCGCACCTTGCGCTGCTTGGCCATGCCGGCCAGGCCCTTGGTCAATTGCGCGACGACCTTGTCCTGCTTGAACCCGCGCAGTTTGTCGATGTCGATCTTCGGCTTGCCGAAGGCGACGCCGATGTCGGCCGAATGCGCGGCCTCGTCGATCAGCGCGGCGGCATGCAGCAAGGCCTTGGACGGGATGCAGCCAACGTTGAGGCACACGCCGCCCAGACTGTCGTAACGCTCGACCAGCACGGTGTCGAGGCCGAGATCGGCGGCACGGAACGCGGCGGTGTAGCCGCCCGGGCCAGCGCCGATCACGACCATGCGGCATTCGATGTCGGCCTTGCGGCCGCTGGCGGCGGCCGCCTGCGGTGCCGGCGTGGCATCTTGGCTCCTCTCTCCGCCTGCAGGGGAGGTCGGCGGCGAGGCGGCCTTGCCCTCGCCCGCCTCGCTACGATCGTCGGCCGAGGCCCCAGCCGAAGGGGGTGCGCCGCCTTCCGCTTCGGCCGCTTCCAGGATCGCGATCACCGCGCCCTCGGACACCTCGTCACCGAGCTTGACCTTGAGCGCCTTGACCACGCCGGCGGCCGGCGACGGCACTTCCATCGTCGCCTTGTCCGATTCCAGCGTGACCAGTCCCTGGTCGGCCGCGACGGTGTCACCGACCGCGACCAGCAGCTCGATCACCGGTACGCCATCGAAATCGCCGATATCCGGGACCTTGACTTCAACTTCTCGTGCCATTGCAGCTTCTCCAATCGTGCAGGCGATCAACGGTCGCGCGCATCGGTTTCTGAATCGGTATCGGGTTCGGCAGGGGTACCGCCCTGGACCACGTCACGCATGGCGTCGTTGGCCGAGGGCGCGGCACGGTCCGACGGCGGCCAGGCATGGTCGTCGTCACTCGCCGCGGGCGGCGTCTGGCCGAGGGCGGCCAGTGCATCGTCGCCGTGGCGTCCGAACACGCTGCGGATATGCAGATCGCGCTGCGGGAACGGGATCTCGATGCCATGTTCCTTCAGGGCGGTATCCAGCTCCCACAGGTAGGCGGCCTCGACCGCGGCATTGCGTCGCGCCGCGGTTTCGTTCAGCCAAACCGCGAGCACGTATTCGACCGCGCTGTCGCCGAAGCGGGTCAGCCAGACCTGCGGCGCCTGGGAGCCCTCCATCGACAGGGTGAACGGTACGCGCGCGGCGGCCTCGAGCGCCGCCTGCCTCACCCGCTCCTTGTCGGTGCCGTAGGCGACGCCGAACGGAACCCGTATCCGCCGGGTCGGCGAACCGTGGGTCCAGTTCACCACCCGCCCGCTGACGAACTCCGAATTCGGCACCAGGATGTCGATGCTGTCGTTGGTGGTGATCTGGGTGGCACGGATGTTGATCGCCTTGACCGTGCCGCGGGTGCCCTCCTCAAGCTCGACGAAGTCGCCGACCTTGAGCGACTTGTCGAACAACAGGATCAGGCCGGAAATGAAATTGTTGAAAATCGCCTGCAGGCCGAAGCCCAGGCCGACGCCGATCGCACCGGCGACCACGGCGAACTTGGCGACCGGAATGCCCACCAGCTCCAGCGCCAGCAGCAGGCCGAGCACGATCAGGATGTAGTGAACCACCCGCGACAGGGTGTACAGCGAGGCCGGGTTGACATTGAGGTGGCGCTCGCCGTAGCGCGACAGCGCGCGCCGCAGCAGCATCGATGCGGTCAGCACCACCAGCACCACCACCACCGCGGCCAGCAGGCCGGCCACGGTGACCGCGTCGTCACCGACCTTGAACAAGGTGAAGTCGAGCAGCGGCTGCAGCCCCTCGGAGCCCTTGCGCACGGCCGCATCGGCCGCCTCGAGGGCGTACTCGCCCGCAGCTCCCAGACGCTCGCTGGCGGACCCGGCCGTCATCGTTCAGGCGCCCCGCCGTCGGCGGCCCGCGCTTTGGCCATCCTGTCCAGCGAACGCTCCAGCTTGCCCCAGCGCTTGTCGAGCCTGGATTCACGGGTATCGGCAGCCTTGATCAGCAGTTCGGCCTGTTCGGCCATGAAGCCGGCTGCACCGCACCCCGGCACGGCGCCGCTCACGCGCTGGCCATCGATGACCAGCAGCCAGGTGTCGTCCTCGCTGAAAGGCGCATCACGCCCGGCCGGTACCGCGACCGCCAGGGTCTGCCGCCAGGCATCGACGAGGTGCTCGGCCAAGCCGGCGGGAATCTCCACCATCTCCCGCTTCGGCGTCTGTTCCACCTGCAGCTCACGCTGCATGGCGGCGCCGCTGCCGGTCCAGTTGAGCACGCGCTTCCTGGCGGTGACGTACTGCAGGGTCCAGTTGCCTCCAGCGCCGGGGACCAGCATCACCGCATCCTCGGTACCGCGCGCGGGCAGGCGGGTCAGCATCAGTGCGGGCGCGTCATCGTCGACCAGCAGGCTTTCGACCGCATTGCCGTAGTTCTCGGTCGCCGGCGGCCAGCCATGGCCGAGCGCAACCTCGCAATCACGGGCGGCCCACGCCGGCATGACGGCCACACCGGCCAGCAGGCCGGCAACCGCAACAGCCGCGAAGCGGCGCCCCTGGATGCGTCCGCCCCTCACAGCAGGCCGCGGCGCAGGTCGGCCATCAGCGCCGCCAGGTAGGCAGTGAAGCGGGCCGCGGAGGCACCGTCGATGACGCGGTGGTCGTAGCTCAACGACAGCGGCAGCATCAGCCGCGGCTGGAATGCCTTGCCGTCCCAGACCGGTTTGATCGACGACTTGGACACGCCCAGGATCGCGACTTCCGGCGCGTTGACGATCGGCGTGAAGGAGGTGCCGCCGATGCCGCCCAGCGAGCTGATCGAGAAACAGCCGCCGCTCATCTCGGCCGGACCGAGCTTGCCGTCGCGGGCCTTCTTCGCCAGCTCGCCGGTCTCCTGCGCGATCTGCATGACGCCCTTCTTGTCGCAGTCGCGCACCACCGGCACGACCAGGCCGTTCGGGGTGTCGGCGGCGAATCCGATGTGGAAGTACTTCTTCAGCACCAGGTTCTCACCGCTGGCGTCGAGCGAGGCGTTGAACTCGGGGTACTTCTGCAACGCGGCGACCGCGGCCTTCATCAGGAAGGCGAGCATCGTCAGCTTGACGCCGTTCTTCGCCTTCTCGTTCTCCTTGTTGAGAGTAACGCGCAGGTCCTCGAGGTCGGTGATGTCGGCATCGTCGTGCTGGGTGACGTGCGGGATCATCGCCCAGTTACGGGCGAGGTTGGCGCCCGACAGTTTCTTGATCCGCGACAGCGGCTTGCTCTCGGTCTCGCCGAACTTGCTGAAGTCGACCTTCGGCCACGGCAACAGGTTGAGTCCGCCACCGCCTGCGGCCGGCGCACCGCCGGGCACCGCACCCGACATCACACTCTTGACGAACTTCTGCACGTCGTCCTTGCCGATGCGGCCGCCGCGCTCGCTGCCGGTCACCTGCGACAGGTCGACTCCGAGCTCGCGCGCGAACAGGCGCACCGCCGGGCTCGCGTAAGGCACCTTGTCCGGCAGCAATTCGTCGGCGTTGAACGCCACCGGTGGCGATTTGGTGGGAGTCGACTGCGCAGCATCACCGCCGCCGTGCCCATCGCGGCGCTCGGACGGCGCGGGTGCGGAATCCGCTTCGGCCTTGTCCGGGGCCTTGTCCGGGGCCTTGTCGGGAGCCGGGGCCGGAGTTGGCGCAGGCGCTGGGGCTTCAGCTTGGGTACCGTTTCCGGCCGGTTCGATCAGCGCGACCACGCTGCCCTCGGACAAGTCGTCGCCAACCTTGACCTTGATCTCGCGGACCACACCGGCGAATGGCGCCGGCACCTCCATCGTGGCCTTGTCGGACTCCAGCGTGACCAGTCCCTGATCCTGGCTCACGGTATCGCCCACCGCGACCAGCAGTTCGATCACGGGCACGCCGTCGTAATCGCCAATATCGGGGACGCGCGCTTCCTTCAGGTCAGCCATGGTTCGAACTCGTCGTGGGGTTGGAAAACCCTATTGTGGCGGCTGAACGCAAACGCGCCAACCGGTGCAGTACGGCTGAAACCAATGTCCTGCGCGACTTCGCGGGACATCGAGCGCCCGATCGCAAACAAACGCCGGGGTACGGTGGGCCACGGCCGACCTGTATCTGCAATGAAAAGTTCATTCAGCCTGGGCCTGCGCGCCGGGGCGCATTCATGCGTCCGCGGATAGGGTGTGGCCGCCCTGGTTGCACACCCTCCCCCCTGCGCCAGGGCATTCCCCCGATCACAGGAGCCGTAGAAGCTCCAGGAGAATTCGAGATGCGAATCCATCAGACCCTGGCCCTGTTGGGCACCCTGGCCATCACCCCCGTCGCGTTCGCGCAGGACGCGCTCAGCTTCGGCACCTCCACCGGCAAGAACTTTGCGGTGGTAGGCGGCGTCGCCCTCGCCGAGCCGACCGAGAACACCTGGATCGGCGACGAGTCGCGGCTGGAACTGGACGGCAGCAACGCCGCCACCCTGAGCGCGAGCTGGTACGTCAACGACCACATCGCGGTCGAAGCCTGGGGCGCGGCCAGCAAGTTCGGCCACCGCGTCAACGGCGCCGATGGCAAGGCCGGCAGCGTCGACGCACAGCCGTACGCACTGAGCGCCCAGTACCACTTCCGTCCCGCCGACAGTCTGCTGCGCCCGTTCGTGGGTCTGGGCTACTACGAGCAGAACTTCGACAGCGAGACGGTCGAGCCGACCGGCGCTCTGACCGGCCAGCGCCTGGGCGTGGAGACCGCCAAGGGCGCGATGGCGACCGCCGGCGTCGACGTGGCGCTGTCGCCGAGCTGGTTCGCCCGCGCCGACGCGCGCTACCTGAGTGGCGACTCCGACCTGTACCTCGACGGCGAAACCGTCGGCAAGGCCAAGGTCAACCCGGTGGTGCTCGGGGTGGGTATCGGCGCACGGTTCTGATTCCCGGTTGATCTGCTGTTGCAATCGGACGCCCCGCTTCTTGCGGGGCGTTTTTTTTGGTTCTTCACGGATTGCCGGGGAAAGCGCCGGGTCTGTTGGATCACAAGGCGCCGGGGGCGAAGGCCCTTGGATGCGAATGTCCCCCGGCACCGGCCATGGCCGGTACCTCCTCCTTGATTTCGCACCCAAGGGCCTTCGCCCCCGGCGTTCGGACATGGGCGGTAGTTCCAGAAGCAGAATCCCGGGGAGGATCGGCTTCGCGTTTCGGCGTGGCCGCGCGATCCGACGAGGCCTGCCGGCCTTGACGGCGAAATCAAGGAGGAGGCCGCCGCCACAGGCGGCGGCCGGGGGACATTCGCCGTCAAGGCCGGCAGGTCGCGTCGGGACAGCCAGGTTGCAGCGAGAACCGGCGATCGAACACAAATACAAGCGGCAGAAGGCAAGCTCCCGTCACTTGGCAGAAGAAACGTTCTTCTGCCGCAGTGGGGGAAGAGCCCTTATTTCCCGCCGCTGCCTCGCGCGGCCTCGTATACGGCGATGTAGTCGTCCACCGGCATCGATGCGATGACTTCGGCAACCGGTTCGAGCAACAGTCCGTCGAGGGATTTGAAGCGCAGGCAGCACTTGCCCATATCGAACTTCAACCCGGCCTCGGCATAAGCCTCGCGCAGGCGGCGTTCCTGCGCCGAATCGGCATAGGCAGCCATCAGGTAGAGGGTGTAGTGGTTCTTCTGCGCAGCGAGGCTTGCGTAGCTCAACGGCTGTTTGTTGTAGGTCGCCGGATAGCGTGACAGCGGAATGTGCCAGCCGATCATGCCGTAGGCCATGCCCTCTTCGTACCCGGTCGGCATGGCCGCGTTGACGGCATCGCGCACCGTGACAACGATGGCGCGCCTCTCCGGGGGCAGCTCCGCCAGATATTCGTCCACGGTTGCAGCCTTGCTGGTAGCCATCGCGACACCCTTCGATGCAATTGCGGGTACGGCCGAAGATATCGCAATCAGGGATGCTCGGCCTCGACATGCACGCGCTCGCGGCGCAGCAGGTACAGGCCGCTGGCGACGATGATCGCCGCGCCCAGCCAGGTGATGGCATCGGGCAGCACGCCCCACAGGCTCAGGTCGAGCAGCACGCCCCAGACCAGGGCGGTGTATTCCAGCGGCGCGATCAGCGAGGCCTCGCCAACGCGGAATGCTTCGGTGATCGCGTACTGGCCGAGTGCGCCGGCCACGCCCACACCGAGGATCACCCAGCCGTCGGCGGCCCGGATCGGCACCCAGTCCGGCCACGCCAGCGCGCCCGCGCCAACCGCGATCATGGCCATCAGCCAGACCATCATCGACTGCATGCTGTCGGTCCGCCCCAGCACCCGCACCGCGATCGCGCTGAGCGCGTAACCGGTCGCCGCCACCAGCACCGCCAACGCGGCCACGCTGACCAGCCCTTCCCCGCTCGGCCGCAGCAACACCAGCACGCCGAGCAGGCCGATCGCGATCGCGGTCCAGCGCCGCGGCCCGACCCGCTCACCGAGCAGCGGCACCGACAGCGCGGTGATCAGCAGCGGTGCGACGAAGAAGATCGAATACGCGGTCGACAGCGGCAAGGTCTGCAGCGCGTAGACGAAACAGACCATCATGGTCACGCCGAGCACGCCGCGCAGCAGGTGCAGCGACCAGCGATGCACCCGCAGCGAAGCCACGCCGCCCGACCACAGTGCCCAGGCCAGCACGAACGGCAGCGAGGCCGCGCCGCGCAGGCAGGCGACCTGGAACGGTGGATAGCCGGTCGACAGGGTCTTCAACCCGGCATCCATCAGCGAGAAAAAGGCCACCGCGGCGAGCATGGCCAACGGGGCGCGGAGGGAGTAGGTCATTGCCGCAGGCTGGCGATGTCGATCACGAAGCGGTAGCGCACGTCGCCCTTCAACATCCGCTCATAGGCTTCGTTGATGTCGGCGATGTCGATCAGTTCGATGTCCGAGGCGATGCCGTGTGCGGCGCAGAAGTCGAGCATCTCCTGGGTCTCGCGGATGCCGCCGATCATCGAGCCGGCCAGGCGCCGGCGCCGGCTGGTCAGCACGCCGGCCGAGACCGGCATCGGCTCGTCGGGCAGGCCGACCAGCACCATGGTGCCATCGAGACGGAGCAGGTTGAGGTAGGCGTTGTAATCATGCGGCGCGGCGGCGGTGTCGAGGATCAGGTCGAATTGCCGGGCCAGGCGCCTGAACGCCCCGGGCTCGCGGGTGGCGGCGAATTCGTGCGCGCCCAGCGCGAGCGCGTCGTCGCGCTTGGATTCCGACGTGCTCAGCACGGTCACGTGCGTCCCCATCGCCACGGCGAACTTGACGCCCATGTGGCCGAGCCCGCCGAGACCGACCACGGCCACCTTGTCGCCCGGTTTGACGCCGAAGTGTTTCAGCGGCGAGTACGTGGTGATGCCCGCGCACAGCAGCGGCGCGGCGCGGTCGAGCGGGATGGCATCCGGAATACGCAACACGTACTCCGCATCGACGGTGATCCGGGTCGAATAACCGCCATATGTCGGGCGTGATTTGTCGAGGCGGCCGTCGGCGTCGCGATCGAAGCCGTTATAGGTCGCGCTGATGCCAAGGTCGCAGTACTGCTCCTCGCCAGCCTGGCAGGATGGGCAGCGCCGGCAGGAATCGACGAACACCCCGACGCCGACCACGTCGCCGGTCTTGTGCGTGGTAACTGCATCGCCAACGCGGACTACGCGGCCGACGATCTCGTGGCCGGGCACCATCGGGAATCTCGCCGCGCCCCAGTCGTCGCGCACCTGGTGGAGGTCGGAGTGGCAGACGCCGCAATAGAGGATGTCGATCAGGACCTCGTGCGGGCCGGGTTCGCGGCGTTCGATCGAGAATGGCGCCAGCGGCGAACGGGCATCGAGGGCGGCGTAGGCGGGGGTCTGGAGCATGGGGGCTTCCGGTGGGGTACGGCCGGGTCAAGTCTAATCGCCACGGCGCCCGCCGCGCGCGGCGGCCCGCGTGACAGGATCGGGCGACATCGCATGCGGTACCCTTTCGCCCCTGTCCCATCCATGGAGCGCGCCATGCCTTCCTTCGATATCGTTTCCGAAGTCGACAGCCACGAACTGACCAATGCCGTCGACCAGGCCAACCGCGAACTGGGCAACCGCTTCGATTTCAAGGGCGTGGACGCGAAGTTCGCGCTGGACGAGACGGTGATCAGCCTGTCGGCGCCGAGCGATTTCCAGCTCAAGCAGATGAGCGACATTCTCGATGCGCGGCTGATCGCGCGCGGGATCGACGTGCGCTGTCTGGAGCGCGGCGAGATCGAGACCAATGTCGCCGGGGCGCGGCAGAAGGTCACCGTGAAGCAGGGTATCGAGCGCGAGCTGGCGAAGAAGATCCAGGCCGCGATCAAGGCGGCCAAGCTCAAGGTGGACTCGCAGATCAACGGCGACAAGCTGCGGGTGAACGGCAAGAAGCGCGACGACCTGCAGGCGGCGATCGCGCTGCTCAAGGGCGGCGAGTTCGAGCTGCCGTTGCAGTTCGACAATTTCCGCGATTGAGGAGGGGATGGCCTTGCGGGGGCCGCGGTCGGGTATGCCGTGGCAGGACACGCCGTGAATACGTCCATGTAGGCTCTTCCGAAACATCCATGTTTCGGAAGGTCCTGCCACGGCATACCCGCCCGCGCCTGGACAGGCTAATGGCCGCCTCGGAAAGCCAACCCAACAGCAACATGCAGGCACGATGAGTCTGGAAGATCCCATCACTGCCACCCGCCGCTGGCTCGAACGCGCGGTGATCGGGCTGAACCTGTGCCCGTTCGCGAAGGCGGTGTACGTGAAGCGGCAGGTCCGGTTCGTGCCCAGCGAAGCCGACACACCGCAAGCCCTGCTCGAACAGCTCGGCGACGAGTTGCGCCTGCTGCACGCGACAGACCCGGACGAGATCGACACCACGTTGATCGTGCATCCGCAGGTGTTGACCGACTTCCTCGACTACAACGATTTCCTCGACGTCGCCGAGGGGCTGGTGGCGGAGCTTGGGCTGGAAGGCGAGATCCAGATCGCCAGCTTCCACCCCGATTACCGGTTCGCCGGCACCGATGACGACGACATCGGCAACTTCACCAACCGTTCGCCGTATCCGACCCTGCACCTGCTGCGGGAAGCCAGCATCGACCGCGCGGTAGCCGCGTATCCGGATCCGGACGTGATCGTGGAGCGCAATATCGCCACGCTGGAGAAGCTGGGGCGGGAGGGGTGGCGGAAGCTGATGCGGGAGTGAAGGGCACCGCGCGCGCCCGAGCGCCGGAAGGCTATGCCTGAGGGCCGGAGCGCGAAGCGAGGGTCGGAACGAGGGCCGTTTCGATCAGTACCCACGCATCATCCAGACTGTCCACGATGCGATGGCCTAACGCGCGCGTCGCCGTGTCCGGCGCCACCAGGTCGGGCACCTGGATCGGGGTCATCCCGGCCGCAAGCGCGGCGCAGACGCCGGCTGCCGAATCCTCCAGCACCACGCAGCGGGCGGGATCGACATCGAGGCGTTCCGCCGCGAGCAGGTAGATCTCGGGTGCGGGTTTGGACTCGCGGACCTCGTCGCCGGTCACCAGGGTGTCGAAATAACGCGCCAGGCCGCACCGGTCGAGCTTCTGTTCGGTGCGCCAGCGGTGGGTGGATGTCACCACCGCGCGTGGCAGGCTCCGTGCTGCGACCCGGTCGAGCATGCGCTTCACACCGGGACGCAGCGGCAGGCCGGCTTCGACCCTCCGGTCGTACAGTTCGCCCAGGCGCGTGGTCAGCGCTTCGGCCTCGTCGGCCGCAAGGCGGTCATGCAGCATCTGCCGGCAGACCTTGTCCGACAGGCCGACCATCGACAGCCACAGGCTGTCGTCGAGCATGAGTTGCAGCTCGTACGCCGCCTGGCGCCAGCATTCGAGCAGGTTGCGCTCGCTCTCGATCATCGTGCCATCCATGTCGAACAGCAGCGCGGCGGGGGTGAAGTCGATCAGTCGTTTCATCTGGTCGGAACTGCGGCAATCACGTGGCGCGGGCAAGGCCGCAGGCCGCACCCGGGGCGTGTGTCATCGCGGGTGCGGCCTGCGGCCTTGCCCGCGCTACGAGGAGGAGAAAAGCAGTTCCAGGTCATCGGTGTCGAGCGGTCGCCACGCGCCGGCCGGCAGGTCGCCGAGGCTGAGCCCGCCGATGCGGCTGCGGTGCAGCGCCTCGACGTGGTTGCCGACCGCGGCGAACATCCGCCGCACCTGGTGGTAGCGGCCTTCGGTCAATGCGAGCCGGGCGAAACGCGGTTCGACGATCTCCAGTTCGACCGGCGCCAGCGGGGTCTTCTCCGACTCCAGCATCAGCGTGCCGCTGGCGAAGGTTTCCGCCTCGTCGCCACGCAGGTCCGACGCCAGCTGCGCTTCGTAGACCTTCGCCAGCTTCGATTTCGGCGCGATGATCCGGTGCAGCAGCGCACCGTCGTCGGTCATCAGCAGCAGGCCGGTGCTGTCGCGGTCGAGCCGCCCGACCGGCGACAGCGCGGGCGAACGCAGACGGAACCGCGGCGGCAGCAGGTCGTATATGACGCGGCCCGGGTCGCGGGTCGAGCAGGTGTAGCCGGCCGGCTTGTGCAGCATCAGGGCCAGTCCGGCCGGCGGGTCGAGCGGCTCGCCGTCGATGCGGATGTCGGCGTGACCGACCTTGTCGTCGGCGTACAGCACGTCGCCCTCCGGGTCGGTGATGCGTCCCTCGCGGAACATCAGCGCGACCTGCTTGCGGCTGCCGTAGCCGAGGTTGGCGATCAGGCGGACCAGCTTCATCGCAGCGTCTCCGGGTCGACCGGCATGGCGGAGGCCATCACCGGCTACGCCCAGCGCGTGCTTTCACCGCTTTCACGGCTTCCACCACCTTGAAGCCGCCCTGCTGTGCATGCACGCGCACTTCGCCGAAAGCAGCATCGAGCACGTCCTCGTACGGCAGGTGACGGTTGGCGACCATCCACAAACGACCACCCGGCCTGAGCGCATCGGCCGCGACCTGGATGAAGCGGCAACCGATATCCGGCCGATCGCCGCGGCCCTGGGCATGGAACGGCGGGTTCATCACGATCACGTCGTATTCCTTCGACAGGCCGGCGGTTACGTCGTGCCAGTGGAAACCGGCCGGAACCCGGGCGCCGTCGAGATTGCGACGGGCGAGGTCGAGTGCACGCGCCTCGGCCTCATACAGGTCGAGGGCGGTGACGCCTGGGCAACGCGCCAGCAATTCGACCGACAGATAGCCGAAGCCGGCACCGAGATCGGCCACAGCACCGGACAGGTCGGCCGGCAGATGTTCGACCAGCAGCGCCGAGGCCGCGTCGATGCGGTCCCAGGCAAACACGCCGGGCCGGCTCAGGAAACGGCCTCCGGCCACCGAGCGCACCGCATCCAGTGCCGCCCATTCATTGGCCAATGCCGGATCGACCAGAGCGTGCCCGGCCGGATCTTCCAGCGGCGCGCTCCAGAACACCCGGCACTTGTGCTTGCTGTGCACGGCGACCTTGCCCACCAGCCGTCGCAGGTCATCCTCGGCCGAACGCGCACCTTCGCTGTTGGGCACGCAGGCCAGCACCCGGCCGCCCGGCGCGCAGGCAGCGACCGCTCGCGCGAACAGTGCACGCGATTCGTCGCGCTGGCGCGGCGGCAAGAGCATTACCAGGGGATAGCGGTGGCCGGCCGCGTCGGCTTCGGTTTGCACCTGAAGTCCGGAACGCTCCAACGCCTCGGCCTCGGGGCGAAAGCTCTGCTCGCAGACCAGCCCGGGCAATGCTCGCCGATGCAGCGGCCAGCCGTCGCGCGCGCGCAGGAACAGCGCACCCCCGGCCTCCGGCCACTCGAGCAGGCCGGATTCGAACGGCAACATCAGGGTCTGGACGGCATCGTCCTGCGGATTGGCGCGCATGCGGAAGGACAGCGTGGAGGTGCGCGCATTCTATCCGTAGATTGCGCCACCCCCCTCGCATCCGGGAGGCGGCCACGGTCAGCGCCAGCCGGCGGCGCGGGCGGCGCGTTCGCCTTCGGCGTCCAGCGGTTCGCCGTCAATACGTGCATCCACAGCGGCCAGTACGGCGGCCGGCAGCGGGGTCGACGCCAGGCGCAACTCGCCCGTCGGCATGGCATCTGTTTCCTCCAGCACCGGGACATGCCAGCCGGCGTCATCCCGACAGGCCAGGCCCGCCTGCACCCGTGCGCCCTGCAGCGCGAAGCTGCGGCAGTAGCGGCCATCGGTGTCGCGGAAACTGATGCCGATCGAGATGTCGTCATCCGCGCCCGGCGCGCTGGCCAGCCGGACGTCCAGCGCTTCGACCAGACGGCCGTGTGCCTGCAGTTGTCCGCCTGCATCCGCCATCAGCACGCCGCTTCCGCCGCGATCATCGCGCGCATGGAACCATTGCGCGACCAGCATGCCGAGCAGCAGCGACGCGGCCATCGCACCCCATTGCGGCCACGACCACTGCCGTCGAATGCGCACCTCGCGACGGCCGGCGGCGTCGCGGATGTCGGCCACGCCGCCGGCCATCGCAGCCTCGCCGCGCGCGGCGGCCAGCAGCCGCTCCGGCACCGGCTCGTCGGATACGTCGGCGAACGCTGCCGTCAGTCGTGATCGCAGCGCGCGATGCCGCTCCACCTTCGCCGCCAGCGCGGGGTCGGCCGCGATCGCCGCCTCGACCCGAGCGGCATCGGCCGGAGCCAGTTCGCCGTCGGCATGGGCCATCAGCATTTCGTCGTCGATCTTCATCACCTGCCCCGGTCGTAACCTTCAAGCATGTCCTGCAAGGCTTCACGTGCCCGTGCCAGACGGCTGGTCACGGTTCCGATCGGCACGTCCAGCGCCGTGGCCGCCTCGCGATAGGCCAGTCCTTCCACCAGCACCAGCGCGACCACTTCACGCTGTTCCGGAGACAGCCGCGACATCGCGGCCTGTACCGACATCGCCGCCACCTGGCCATCGACCGGCGAGGTACCGACGTGTTCGCCCGCCTCCTCCGGCGCGAACACCTGCTGCCGACGCCCGCGTGCGCGCAACTCGTCGATCCAGGCATTGCGCACGATGCCGAATACCCACGCATCCAGCGACCCGTCCGGGCGCCATTGCGCCCAACGCGCCAGCGCGCGTTCGAGCGCGACCTGGACCAGGTCGTCGGCATCATCCGGGTCGCCGGCAAGGGCACGCGCGAACCGCCGCAGGCGCGGCAGCAACTCGCACAGGTGAGCTTGCATGCGATGGGCGGAATCCATGTCTGTCATTGGATATACGTCCGACGTGCACGATTTCTTCCATGAACCGTGAATGGTTTCATGAACGCATGCCCGCGCAATCGACAAACGGGCATGAAGGCAAGGGCGCGGATGCTAGCATCCCCCGCCATGGGCACTCCGCGAGTACCCGCTCATCCACGGTCGTGACACGGATTCCATGCGCAACCGGCGACATCCCATCAGGCTCCTGGCCGCATTGACGCTGGCGGCATCGACGCTGCTGGCGATTCCGGCGGCGTCCGCGCAGCGGGGACCGCAATCGCTGCCGTTGCAGGCGCAACTGCGCAGCCTGCCGGCCGAGCGCCTTCGGACGCTGCCCGCCTCCCAGGCCGCACTCGACAAAGTGGCTGCGAATGCGTTGACCGCCACCCGCCGGCTCGAGCTCGAGCGCCTCGTGCGCGACCACCGCGACGCGATCGACACCGACCGCGCCGGCGCGCCAGTGGTGCGCAGCGAGATCGTCGCCATCGACCCGAGTGCCGACGCGCTGCAGCGCGCACGCGCCGCCGGTTTCACCGTCGCCAGCGAGCGCGGACTCGACGAACTCGGCCTGCGCATCGTGGTCCTGCGCGCACGCGAGGGCGTGGGCACCCGCGCCGCATTGCGCCGGATGCAACGCCTGGATCCGGACGGCCAGTACGACTACAACCATCTCTATCTCGGCTCGGCGTCCACCGCGAGCCTGCCGACGGCGGCGGTCTCGTCGGCCGGGGGCACTGCGGGCGGTCGCCACGTCCGGGTCGGCCTGGTCGACAGCGGCGTCGACGGTGCCCATCCAGCGCTGGCCGGGGTGGAACTGCAGCCCTGGGGCTGTGGCGGCAGACAACATCCCGACCGTCACGGCACCGCGGTCGCCTCGCTGCTGGCCGGCGACACCGGCCATGGATCGCGCGCTCCCGTGACACTGCTCGCGGCCGACATCTACTGCGGGCAACCGACCGGCGGCGCCGCAACCGGGCTGGCCGAGGCGATGGCCTGGCTGGCGCGGGAGCGGGTCGGCGTGATCAACCTGAGCCTGGTCGGCCCGCACAACCGCCTGCTGGAACGTGTGGTGCAGGCAATGAGCGGACGCGGCCACGTGCTGGTCGCCGCAGTCGGCAATGACGGTCCGGCCGCACCGCCGCTGTACCCGGCCGCGTACCCCGAGGTGATCGGCGTGACCGCGGTCGATGCGCGCCTGCGTGCGCTGCCGGAAGCCGGTCGCGGGCCACAGGTCGACTTCGCCGCTCCCGGCGCGGAGCTGCGGGTGGCGATACCGGGCGGCGGCTGGGACGTGGCCCGCGGCACCTCGTTCGCGGCACCGCTGGTTGCCCGCCTGGCCGCACAGATCGTGCCTGTTGCCAATGCCGATCACGGCGACGGGGTCCGCACCGTGCTGGCCGCACAGGCCAGCGACCTGGGCACGCGCGGACGCGACAACACTTACGGCCATGGCCTGGTCGGGGCCGCGCCGGGCTTCGCCAGCGCCGGTGCGCCGCGATGAACGCGGACTGACCCATCCGGGAAGAAACCCGCATCCCCGGGCGTAATCCCTCCTGAGAGCTGCGGATGGTCCGCGGCACGAAGGAGTCCCCGACATGACCCGCAAGCACCTGTTGACCACGGCGCTGCTTACCGCCCTCTTCTCCCTGCCACATGCGGCCCTGGCCCAGGACGCCGGCGTCGACGTCGAAACCGACATCGAGGCGGTCGCCCACGCAACCGTGCCCACCGGGCAGCTCGCCGACCGCTACGCCGAACTGGCCGGCTCGACCGAGGCCGCGACCGACCTGGTCCACTCGCTGCGAGAGGGTGGCGAAACAGCGGCGGCGATGGGCTATGGCGAAATCAACATGACCCTGGCAATGGCCGAAGCGTTGATCGACAGCGGTGCCGCCGCTGACCTCGACATCGCCCTCGCCGACGTGTTGGGGCTGCGCAGCGATGGCATGGGCTGGGGCGAGATCGCCCAAGAGCTCGGCTTCAACCTCGGCGAACTGGTCAGCGGCTCGGTTCGCGCCGATGCCAGTGCGGTCGGTCGCGCCGATGCCGGCCTGGAGACCGCCGATGAGGCTTCCGCCGGCCGCGCGGGCGCCAACGCCGGTGCCGCCACTTCGCTCGACGCCCGCGCCCAGGCCGCGGCCGGCAAGGACATTGCCGCCAATGCCCGCGTCAACGCACGGATCGACGCCGGCGCCCGTGGCGAAACCTCCGGCCGTCCGGAAGGCGTCGGCCAGCCGGTACTGCCGACCCGTCCGTTGCTGCCCGAACGTCCGCTGCTGCCCGAGCGCCCGCAGCGCCCCGAGCGTCCGCAGCGCGGTGGTCGCTGAACCCGCCTATCCGCTGATGATCGATCCCGGTGGGCGTCGAAGGACGTCCACCGTTTCCACATCTGCAGGACGACCACCCTCATCACAAGGCGAGCTCCTATGATCCGTTCCAGCGTTTTCCCTCTCACCCTGCTCGTGCTCGCCGCACCGGCCGCGGCCGCCGACGGTTTCAGCCTCGGCATCGGCGTCGACTACAGCAGTGGCGACTACGGCAGCGACACCACCACCGACATCCTCTCGATCCCGGTCACCACGCGCGTGGACGTCGGCGACTGGAGCTTCAAAGCCAGTCTGCCGTGGATCCGCGTGGACGGCGACCCGAACGTACTGCCGTCGGTCGGTCTGGTCGACAACCTCAACCCGGTCGGACGTGGCCGCGGCGGCCTGATCGGCGGTCCACCGGCCGACGACGACACCAGCGAGCGCGGCAGTGCGTCCGGCATCGGCGACCTCACCCTGTCGGCGACGTATGCGGTGCCGACCGGCAGTGCGCTCGGCGTCGACCTGACCGCCAAGGCCAAGATCGCGACCGCCGACGAGGACAAGGGCCTGGGCACCGGCGCCAACGACTACGGCGTCGCCGTCGACCTGTACCGCGACTTCGGCGGCACCCTGCTGTTCGGCGGCGTCGGCTACACCTGGCTCGGCGAATCGGACTTCATCGAGGTCGACAGCGTGCTCAGCGGCAACATCGGCCTCGGCTGGCGTACCGGCCAGGGCCGGGTCGGCCTGATGTACGACTACAAGGAGGCGGCCGCCAGCGGCTTCGACGACCGCAGCGACCTGGTCGGCTTCTTCTCCACGCCGACCGGCGAGGACGGCCGGTTCCAGGTCTACCTGAGCAAGGGCCTGTCCGATGGCAGCCCGGACTGGGGCGTCGGCGCCAATTTCCTGCATTCGTTCTGACTGCCGACTCCTGGACCGTCACGCCGCGCCCTGCTCGCCGGGGCGCGGCGCTTTCTTGCAGCGGCCATCGGGAGACCTCACGTCCCTCAATTGTCCAACTCGCGCAGCGTCACCGACGGCGGTGCGTCGAGTACGCGGCGGGTCGCGAACAGGCCGGCGGCCACCGCGGCGAGCAGGCCGAGGCCCCCGCCGAACGCGGCCATCGCCCAGTCCGGGCGCCACGGCAGGTCGAATACCTGCACCGCAACCACGCCGGACAGCAGCGAGGCGGCGAGCGCGGCGACCAGGCCGGCGAGCAGGCCGATCGCGGCGAACTCCGATGCCTGCGCCAGCCGCAGCTGGCGACGGCTGCCACCCAGAGCGCGCATCACCGCGCCTTCCTGCAGCCGCTCGTCCTGGCTGGCACTGACCGCGGCCATCAACACCAGCACCCCGGCCACCAGCGAGAAATAGAACACCACCCGTACCACGGTCGAGACCTGGTCGGCGGTGCTGCGGACCTGGTCGAGCACGGCATCGATATCGATCACCGACAGATTGGGGAACCTGCGCACCAGCTCGGCGGTGAAACGCGGTCGTTCCGGCGGCACGCTGATCGCGGTGATGTGGCTGGCCGGGTAGCCGTCGAGCGCGCCCGGCGAGGCGACCACGAAGAAGTTGGGCTGGAAGCTCTCCCAGTCGACGCTGCGCAGGCTGGTGATGGTGCCCTCGAACGGCTGGCCGGCGACATCGAAGCCGACGCGGTCGCCGATCGTCCAGCCGAGGTTTTCGGCAAACCCTTCTTCCACCGACAGCTCGGGCGCATCCACCGGTCCGCTCCAGAACGTGCCGGCGGTGACCTTGTTGTCGTCGCGCAACGTGTCGGCGACCGACAGGTTGAAGGTGCGCTCGGCCATGCGCTCGGCGCGGCTACCGCGCCCGGCGTAATCCTCGCCAGTCACCGCCTGGCCGTTGTGGGTGGCCAGCCGCGCCTGCACCAGCGGGAACAGTGTTGGCGGCGCCACGTCCTGCGCGGCGATGAATTCGCGCACGGCATCGAGCTGATCCTGCTGCACGTTGATGATGAAGCGGTTCGGCGCCTCGGCCGCGAGCGCGAGCTGCCAACGGTCGAGCAGGTCGGTGCGGACGAAGGTCAGCAGCAGCAGCGCCATCAGCCCAAGCCCGAGTGCGGTGACCTGGGCGATGCTGGTGCCGGCGTGGCGACCGGCATTGGCCAGCCCGTAACGCAGGCTGCCGCGCATCCGCGAGCGCAGGCGTCGGACGAGGAGGATCAGTGCCCATGCCAGCGCTGCAAGCACCGCGAAGGTGGCGAGCAGGCCGACCAGCATCGCCAGCGCCAGCGCGACCGAACCGGCCTGCCACCACAGCAGTGCGGCCAGGCCGAGCAGGCCCGAAGCGGCGACCAGCCACGCCGCCGGTTCGACCTTGTCGAGGTCGCGCCGCAGCACCCGCAACGCCGACACCCGCCGCAAAGCCAGCACCGGCGGCGCGCCGAATGCGAGCAGTACCACCAACCCCACCGCGAAACCGCGCAGTACCGGGGCGATGCCGGCCGAAGGTATCTCTATCTCAAGCGCGTTGGCCAACCAGCCGGCCACCGCCCACTGCAATCCGTAGGCAACCAGCACACCGACCGCGCACGCGGCCAGTCCGAGCATCAGCAGTTCGCCGACATGCACCGCGACCAGGGTGCGCTGTTGCGCGCCGAGGCAGCGCATCACCGCGCTTCCGGACAGGTGGCGCTCGCTATGACGGCGCGCGGCCATCGCCACCGCCACCGCCGCCAGCACCACCGACACCAGCGCTGCCAGGCCAAGGAAACGGCTGCCACGGTCGAGTGCGGAACGGACCTCCGGCCGGGCGTCCTTGATCGTCTGCAGGCGCTGGCCGCGACCGAGTTTCGGTTCAACGGCAGCGATGAAGGCATCCACCGCCTGCGGCGCGCCGGCCACCGCGAGCCGGTAGCGGATCCGGCTGCCTTCCTGGACCAGCCCTGTGTCGGGCAGGTCGGCGAGGTTCATGTACACCTTCGGCGAAATGTTGAAGTAATCGATCTGCGCATCCGGCTCCTGCACCACCACGCCTTCCAGGCGCAGCCGGCTGTCGCCGATGCCGAGCATGTCGCCTGGCCCCGCATCGAGGCGGTCGGCGCCGTCGCGGCTGAGCCAGACCGTGCCCGGCGCCGGGCCGCTTCCGAAGTCGCGATCGATGCCATCCGCATCACGGACGGTGAAGCCGCCTCGCAGGGGATAGCCGTCGCCGAGCACCTGCAGTTCACTCAACTGCAGGCGCATGTCCTCGCCATTGCCGACGGTGACCATGCTGTCGAGTTCGAGCGTCTCCGCGCTGTCCAGGCCTTCCAGCACGGCCGCTTCGCGGATCACGCCGTCGATCGGGGTATCGGCACGCACCAGCGCATCGCCACCGAGCAGGCGGTTGGCCTGCTGTTCCAGCGCGCGCTCGGCACGGTCGGTGACGAAGCCGACCGCGGTCACCGCCAGCACCGCCAGCACCAGTGCGGTGAACAGGATGCGCACGTCGCCGGCACGCAGGTCGCGCCGCAATTGCCGCCAAGCGAGTCCCGCCGTTCTCATGGCGCACTCGCCTGCTGCTCAATGGCATGCCGTTCAACGGCACGCTGTTCAACGGCATGCAGTTCATCGCCGACCAGTCGCCCGCTGTCGAGTCGCAATTGGCGGCGACAGCGGGTGGCGAGGTGACTGTCGTGGGTGACCAGCACCAGGGTGGTGCCGGCATCGGCATTGAGTTCGAACAACAGCTCGATCACCGCCTGGCCGGTATGGGTGTCGAGATTGCCGGTCGGCTCGTCGGCGAACAGCAGCGACGGCCGGGTCACGAACGCGCGCGCCAGTGCCACGCGTTGCTGCTCGCCGCCCGACAGCTGGCGCGGATAATGGCCAAGCCGTTCGCCGAGTCCGACCTTCTCCAGGATCGCGCGTGCCGGTACCTCGACCTCGCGGTCGCCGCGCAGCTCCAGCGGCAGCATCACATTCTCCAGCGCGGTCAGCGAAGGCAGCAGCTGGAAGCTCTGAAACACGAAACCAACCTTCTCGCCACGCACGCGGGCGCGGCCGTCCTCGTCCAGCGTCGACAGCGACGCGCCGTCGAGCCGCACCTCGCCGGTGCTGGGCACGTCCAGTCCGGCCATCAGCGAAAGCAGGGTGCTCTTGCCCGAACCGGAGGCGCCAACGATGGCGACGGTATCGCCGGCCGCGACCTCGAAACCGACATCGGCGAGGATGGTCAGATCGCCACCGGGCAGCGGCACGTGCTTGCCCAGTCCGGCCACCTTCAGGGCGGGCACGGGCGTGGACGTGAATGCGGATGCCGGAACGGCGGTGGCGCGGACTTCAGCTTGTGGTGTGGTGGCGTCGGCCATGATGATTCCCGTTCGCGTCCCGAGGGGACATCTGTAACAGCCCTCATCCCGGCGAAATCCGGGACCCATTGCCGAACCTGAAAGCGGATCCCGGCATTCACCGGAATGACGACAAAGCGAGGACAGAGCGTTGATGGAAAACCTGTCTCCACCATATGCGGCACCAACCGTCCCATCGCAATGGGCCATTCGTTGGGCAAGCCTCACATTACTGGCACTTGCCGCATGGCTGTCGATGCCGGCATTGGCGCAGTCATCGGCGGTTGCATCGGCCACCGCGCACAAGACCGTGCTGGTGATGGGCGACTCGCTGTCGGCCGCGCACAACCTTGCCACGGCCGAAGGCTGGGTGGCGCTGACCGCGGACCGCATCGCGCGGACCCGGCCGGGCTGGAAAGTAGTCAACGCCAGCATCAGCGGCGAGACCACCGCTGGTGGCGCATCGCGCATCGAAGGCGAACTCGCCCGCCATCGCCCGGCCGTGGTGGTGATCGAGCTTGGTGCCAACGACGGCCTGCGCGGCCTGCCGCTGGTGCAGAGCCGGGCCAACCTCGAGCGCATGATCCAGGCGTCGAAGGATTCCGGCGCAAGGGTGCTGCTGATCGGCATGCGCATGCCGCCCAACCTCGGCCGCGCCTATACCGAAAGCTTCTCGGCCAACTATGCCGCCCTCGCCAAGGCGCACGGCATCAGTCTGCTGCCGTTCCTGCTCGAACCCATCGCGCTCGACCGCAATGCATTCCAGGACGACAACCTGCATCCGGTCGCGGCAGCGCAGCCCAGGCTGCGCGATCACGTCTGGACCGCGCTTGAGCCATTGCTCGATTGAAGGTCCGGGCCCGGCTCAGGCGCTGTCGACGTTTGCCGGCAGGCAAGCGGAGCCGCGCCCCAGCTGAGCCTTGCAGCGGAACAGGTCGATATCGTTGATCCTGAGCGTGTTGCGACGTCTGCTGATCAGACCGGTCCGATGCCAGCACTGGAGCTGGGCATTGAGCTTCGGCCGACTGGCGTTGATCATCGCCGCCAGGATGCTCTGGGTCGGGGGCAGCGTCACCACGAACCGGTCCGGGGACGCCGCGGGGGCATCAGGCATGTGGTTCAGCAGGTGGCGCGCCAGCCGCGACTCCAGGCGATGCAGGCACATGGTCTCAAGGCTGTCCACCGCGCGCCGCAGCCGGGTGCACAGCACCGCATAGGCGCGTTCGATCATCGCCGGCTCCGCCACCAGCGCGGCGAAGTGGCGCCGCGCCAGCACCAGCACGGTCGCCGGGCCATAGGCGATCGCGGTGAAGCTGTGCCGACCGCGGTCCAGGAGCGCCGTTTCGCCCACGCTCTCGCCCGGTTCGATGCTGTCCACGATCAGCTCCTGTCCTTCCGGTCCGTACAGGATCTTGTAGACATGCCCGGCCACCACGACACCCATGAACTCGCACGGGTCGTTCTTGAAGAACAGGGCATCGCCATCCCTGAGCCGGCGTTCGATCGCGTAGCGCGCGACGTGCGTCACTATGTAATCGGGAACGCCTTGGAAGAACGCGGAAGCCGCAAGCTGGTGGCGGCGGGCTGCTTCCGCGTCGTCGGCGCCAGGCGCCTGCGGCCGGCTGCGATCACAACCCATGGAAGTGCCCGCCAACCGTTCGCGCGCGCGTTCGTGCGCCATCTGCTTCGACCGTGTTTCGCGGATCTCCCGCGATTCCCGCTGGCTGAGCACGTGTCCCTGTCATCGTGTCCATAGTCCCCTTCCCCAGGACGTGTCAGCAACGACACGGCAGCTCGTGTTGCCCCGACGCTGCGTGCGCGCATCGCCATGCCATCGTCCGGTATTGCATCGACATACATTCCCCCTTTCTTCCTTGCACGGCCCGCGCGCTCGCGAGCCGTCACCCGCCACTTCCGCGACAAGCCGCGCGATACCGGAAGGCCCGGCATCGCGCAGCTTGGGTGCTGGCCTTTGCAGGCCCTCCGACTACAGGCCCTTCGACTGCTGGGGGCCGGAGAACGACTGCAGCACCGAGAGCAGGCTGGTCAGGTTGTCCGAGACCCCGGTCTGGGCGATCTTCTCGGAAGCGCCCGCCGCGGCGGTGGTGTCGACGCTGTAGACCTGCATCACCCCCTGGTTGGTGGCGGCCTGCGACAGCGTGTTCTGCTGCTGCTGGGCCGAGACCGAATTCTCGAACAGGATGCCGGTCGAATGCGCCATCGTCTGGTACATGGACGCGATCGCCATGGCGGGCGCCTCGCCGACGATCTTCACATTGGACTGGGTCACCGCATCGGTGATCTGGTTGTTGACGGAAGTTGGAAATGCCATTTGACTTCTCCTTGCAGCTGGCCTTGTCGGCCACGGGAATGATGTTCACGCAGACAGCCGGCCCATCAGGGCCCGGCCTTCGTTCATCCGCGGAAGGCGTTGAGCACGGTGAGCAGACTGGTCAGATTGTCCGCCACGCCGGTCTGGGCGACCTTCTCGGTGGCGCCGGCAGCCGCCGTGGTGTCGAGGCTGTAGATCTGCATCACGCCCTGGTTGGCGGCGGCCTGCGACAGCGTGTTCTGCTGCTGCTGGGCGGACACGGCGTTCTCGAACAGGATTCCGGTCGAGTGCGCCATGGTCTGGTATATCGAACTCATCGCGAATGCGGGGGATTCGCCCACGACCTTGACGTTGGACTGGGTGACTGCATCGGTGATCTGGTCATTGACCGCGGTTGGGAATGCCATTGCTTCGACTCCTTGGAAGGTTGCGCACGGCCACTGCCGTACGTTTCAGAAAACGTTGCGGGGGCCCATTTGTGAAACCTGGTTCCGTGACACAGGGATGCGCGAAGTCGAACTCTGCGAGACGAAGTTCCATGAAGAGGAATCTCGCGAAACGGAATCGATGCAGCGCGCGAAGAGGCCCGGAACCTCGATCATGACGACGCGTCGGCCGGTCCAGTCTGTCCGGCCGACGATGTCGACGACGGCGATGTCCCCGTCGTCTCCGGAGGTGTTCTCGACAATGCGGCGAGTGCCTGTTCGAGCTGCCGTGTGAGGGGGCCGAACTGCAGCTGGAAGCGCGTCTCGACCTCCTGCTTCACCAAGTTGGCCAGGCGGTCCGCGATCTGCGCGATCACGACATGGCTGCGACCGGCTTCCTGGCCGGCAGGCAGGTGTGAGGGACGCAACGACCCCAGGTCCTCGGCCTTTTCCAGCAGGCGGGCCAGCGCGTGGGTTTCGCTGTCGGCGCCGGAACCCGCCCGCTCGATCTGCCGGGCCGCCTCTTCGCGTACCTGCGAGAGCACTTCTTCGATCGTCCGCTGTCCGGATCTCAGCGCATCGGCAACCACGGCGACCGGGTCCGCGCCGGAAACAGGCATTGGCGTCGCGCGCATGCCTCCGACCACCAGCCGGTCGAGCGTATCGCACTCTTCGGAGGTCAACGGGCGAGCGAGGTAACGCTCGGAGAAACTCCGGATCGCGGCTCGCGTCGGGTCGCTTGCGGACTCCACTGGAGGCGTTCCCGGTCGATTCCCCTCTGCCGGCTGTGGCCGGGCGCCGTCGTGGTCAGGACTTGCCACGACGGTTCGCCAGCAAGTCGGCGTACTTGGCGATGCTCTGATCGATCCGGTCGATCGCGAAGCTCGCCGATTCCGCCTCCATCGCGCCCGCGGCGGCCGCCACCGCGGCAGCCGCGCCCATCATCACGTCGGTTGCGAGCACGCCCACCGCATCCTCGGCCGCCTTCTCCAGCTGCTGGTTGACCAGGCTTTCGGTCATGTCCTTGAGCAGCACGCCCTGGCTGGCCAGAGCCAACTTGCTGACCCCGTCGAAATAGGCCGCCGCGGACTGCGCGACCAGTCCCGCCGCCTGACTGATCATCATGTTGGGCCCGATCGCGACCTGCGACGGCGCATAGGCGACCGTCTCGGCATTGCTCAACTGCACCGCCTGGACGATCTGAGTGTTCAGTGCGGACGTGTCGGGCCGCGCCGCCACCGACTGCGTCATCAGCCGGTCGGTCATCCGGCCAAAAGTCGAGCGCGGCGGGTTCGCCGACGGCTTCGAAGTCGCTTCGCTTGCATTGTCCTTTCCGGCACCCGTCGCGCCGCTCCCGGGCGATGTCGGACCCTCCGTCGCGTCGACCGTCGACGCGGTGGCCGCATCCGCCCCGGCCGTCCCGTCACCGCCCGACCCGGGCTTCCTGCGTCGTTTGAACCAGAATGCCATCGCGATTACCTCCCTTCGGCCCGAAAGGACCCGCCGTCACGGACGTTCGCAGCGATGATGCAAAGCAGCGGGCTCATGGCTTTTCTCCGATCGCCATGATCAGCGTCGCGGCCTTCGACACCACTGCGTTGGATATCTGGTTCAGTGCCTGCTGGCTGTGCACGGCATTCTGCAGCGACAGTCCGGTCGAATGACTCGATACCTGGTAGAGCATCGCGATGGCCTGGGCCGGCGCCTCAGCCACCACTTTCACGTTGGTCTGGGTAACGGCGTCGGTGATCTGGGTGTTGACGGGAAGAGGGTCGGCCATGGCGCAATCCTTGTGTCGGGAACTGGGTCGGGAGCTGGGTCGGGGACGGGACGCCCATCGCGCGGCCGGCTGGCGGGCCGCGCGATGGCCCCGCCTCAAAAGGAACGCCGGCTGCGGCACCTTGTGAACGCGGGAATCCTGGAGCTGGATCCCGATCGCATCGTCCGGGCGGGATATGGCCGCAACTCATGTGCCTGCCCTTCTCGACGTCGCGCTGGCGCACCTCATCTCTGCGCCTGGGGTGAAACGCTTCAGGACGCATCGCGTCCGGCCGGTGCGCTTCTGCGCAACCGCGCCCGTAGCAGTTGCACGCGCTTTCGCGCCAGGGCTTCGCTGATCTCCAGGCGCTCGGCGATAACGGGATACGACAGTTCCTGGACGAACCGGAACCCGAACAGCTGCCGCTGCTCTCGGGTCAGGTGACGGACCGCGCGTACCACGTCATCGAGTTGCTCCTGCAGCTCCAGGCGCTGCATCTGCGAGAGTGCAGGCGACTCCGATGCGGGTGTGTACTCGCTCTGCACATCGACGGCGTCGTCGATGACGGCGCGCTCTCGAAGCTGCTGGCGGACATTGTCGAGGAACACGTGGCGGAGCACGACGAACAGGAATCCGTCCGGGTCGGTCATCGCATCCGGCGATCTGCGCATGAACATCAACGCCTTGATCGCGGTGGCGGACATCAGATCGTCCGCCCTGTCCGGATGGCCATCGGCCAGGCGTCTCGCCCGTCGGAGGAGTTCGGGGTGCATGCGTTTCCATGCAGCTACGAACATGCGGTCCTCGGGACGCAGCGCATCGTTTCGAGACAAGTGGTTCTGCATCGACAACGCTCCGTGTCATGTCTTCCGTCCCGAGTCTGCGCAGGCCACGTCGTGCGCGCTGTCACCTGGGTGACACATCCCCGTGGTCGCACGAACCGCTCGGCGCCGACGAAAGGCGCTTGCATGCCGCGTGTCGACGGCGTATCGTTCGCCGCCTTCCGGTCAGCCGACCAATTCAGTTCCGTCCCGCGAGGACCTGTTTTCCCATGACTTCCATCCGGTACATCGCCAAGTCACCAGCGCTGCGGCCCCACGGCCTCGGCAATGGCGTGGCCATGCGTCCGGACTTCGGCGGTCATGCCGAACCGCGGCGCGACGCGCTGGCCTTGCACGACTGATCTCCAACCGGGAGGTCGGTCACCCCGACCTCCCGAGGAACGCGAACGCCCTCGGGTCTCCGATCCGGGGGCGTTTTCTTTTCCGCGTTCGCAAAGGATCAATCCACTCCACAACGATCATCGCGATTGCATCGCGTCCTCCCGAAGCATCCGTTGCTGCCGTCAATGCAGGCCGCGACGAGGCAGGGAATGCCGTGAAGCGCTGTAGCGCTGTGCCTGGATGCTTCGGCACGGGCGGCGACACGATGCGATCGCACACGAATTGGCGCCTTCGACGAGGCGCCAATGCGGAGCGCCATTCGAGTGATCTCCTGCGGTACGGGCTCACAGTCCCGGCCGGTGCGCGCGGCGCTGCCGTGGCGTATGCCCGAGGCCACGAGAGGGTGTTCCACGTCGGAAGCGATAGCTCAGAGGCAGAGCGGTGGCGCAAGCCACAGGACACGGGTTCGATTCCCGTTCGTTTCGCAATTGGATAGCTCAATTGGGTAGAGCATCGGACTGTTAATCCGAGTGTTGCGGGTTCGATTCCCGCTCCAAACAACGACCTGTCACGTCGTTACTACCGGGACGCAAGTCCCTGCCAGGAAACACCCCGTGCGGGGTTTCGCCAGGCGCGGCGCCATCGGTGTCGCGTGCGACGGAACACCGCAGCGGTGAGATCGCCGGGCCCGCGCCCTCGACGCGGCCGGCGGCGACGCATCGGCATCGCGGCAGCCATATCGCCGTGGTGCAGCGAGCTTCGTCGCCCGCTGCCGGCAGCGCGCCGACTCCGCGGCTTCAACGTCAGGGGTGTTTCCACCATTTTTGTTCTTCTCCCACTTTCGGGGACAACGATTTCGGAAGGAGCCGCTAGCCGGCGGAGTGGGGTCGTAGCTTCAGTGATTTTCCCCTGGACGCCGGCAACGCATCCAGAAGCAGGTGACCCTGCCTTTGCGGGACCGTCCGCGACATGGATGTCGCGGAAGAGCTCCATGGATGGATTTACGCGTGTCCCGCAAAGGCAGGGTCACCTGCTTCCTCGCAGATACACCCGCAGTTGGGAGAAGAACCATTTTTCTTGCTCCTCGCACATGCGGAGTTTCACAAACAGCATGCGGCAACCGGTTCCCCGCACTCAAGCGGACCGGAACACCAGAGCCAACAAGGAGGACATTCCGATGTTCTGGACCAAGAGGGTCGTGATCGGTGACGGCGAGCGCGGCCTGGTGTATCGCAACCGTCAATTCGAGCAGGTGCTGGCCGCGGGCGTGTACCGCTGGTTCGACCCGTTCGGGCGGATCGAAGTGAAGACGTTCAACATCGCCATGCCGGAGTACGCCGGGCACGATGTCGACGCCCTGATCGCACGCCTGGGCGAGCGCCTGGACGAGGTGTTCGTGCGCGTAGATCTCGAGGCCGATGAAGTCGGCCTGGTCATGCGCAACGGCAAGCTCGAGGACGTGCTCGCACCGGGCATGCGTCGGCTGTACTGGCGTGGCCTGGTCGAGGTGGCGGTGGAGCGCGTGTCGCTCGCCGACGGCCTCGAGCTGCGTGCCGACGTGCTGATGCGCCTGCGCCAGCTGGGTCTGTTGTCCAGGGTCGCGGTGGCGGTCGAGGTGCCGGCGGAATTTGCCGGCCTGGTCTTCATCGACGGCAAGCTCGCGCGCGTGCTCGAGGCCGGCAGCTACGCCTTCTGGAACTTCCGCAAGAACGTGGTCGCCCAGACCATCGATCTGCGCGTGCAGTCGATGGAGGTCTCCGGCCAGGAGCTGCTGACCCGCGACAAGGTCAGCCTGCGCGTGAATCTGGCGGCCAGCATCCGCATCACCGATCCGGTCGCGGCCGTGACCCGCGTCGCCAAGCACGGCGACTACGTCTACCGCGAACTGCAGTACGGCCTGCGCAAGGCGGTCGCCGCCAAGACGCTGGACGAGCTGCTCGGCGACAAGGCCTCGCTGGACGCCGACATCTTCGCCTACGTGCACGGTCGCGTCGGCGAGTTCGGCACCGAGGTGCTCGGCGTCGGCGTCAAGGACGTGATCCTGCCGGGCGAGATGAAGGACATCCTCAACAGCGTCGTGCAGGCGGAGAAGTCGGCCCAGGCCAACGTGATCCGCCGTCGCGAGGAGGCGAACGCAACCCGTTCCCTGCTCAACACCGCGAAGCTGATCGAGGGCAGCCCGGTGCTGATGCGCCTGAAGGAGCTGGAGGCTCTGGAGAAGGTGACCGAGAAGATCGGTTCGATGACCGTCTTCGGCGGCCTCGACGGCGTCGTGAAGCAGCTGGTCACGATGAAGCAGTAACGAAGCAGTAACCTCCGGGTAGCGCATGGACGCGTTGCCCGGAGCCTTTCGAGAAGGGAATCAGACAATGAACACACAACACGACAACTACGAGTTCCTCCATGCCGAGGGCGCGGCCACGCCGATCAAGGGCTGGGTGCGCGGCGTGCCGCTGGAGACGCAGGCCCACCGGCAGTTGCAGAACATCGCCGCGCTGCCCTTCGTCGGCCCGTGGGTCGCGGTCATGCCGGACGTGCACCTGGGCAAGGGCGCGACGGTCGGTTCGGTCGTGCCCACCCGCGGCGCGATCATCCCGGCCGCGGTCGGCGTCGACATCGGCTGCGGCATGGCCGCGGTGCGCACCACCCTGCGCGCGAGCGACCTGCCCGACAGCCTGTCGCAGCTGCGCAACTCGATCGAGCGCAGCGTACCAGTCGGCAATGGTCCCGGCGGCAATCACCGTCGGGTGCCGGACAGCATCAACACGCGGCTGGTGAAGTCGGGCCTGGCCGAGCGGCTGGCGCTGATCCGCCAGAAGCACCCGAAGATCCGCCCGGACAGGATCGACGTGCAGGCCGGCACCCTCGGGGGTGGCAACCACTTCATCGAGATCTGCCTCGACGAGTCGGGTGCGGTGTGGGTGATGCTGCACTCGGGTTCGCGCGGCACCGGCAACCTGGTCGGCACCTATTTCATCGAACTGGCCCGGCGCCAGCTGGAGAAGCGCTTGCTCGGCTTCCATCTGCCGGACAAGGACCTCGCGTTCTTCCTCGAGGGCGAGCCGCTGTTCGACGACTATGTCGAAGCGGTGTCGTGGGCGCAGGACTACGCCCGTGCCAATCGCGAGGCGATGATGGAGCGGGTGCTGCACGAGATGCGCCACCGCCTGCCGAAGTTCCAGCTCGAGAAGCTGGCGGTGAACTGCCACCACAACTACGTGCAGCGCGAGCAGCACGGCGGCGAGTCGCTGCTGGTGACCCGCAAGGGCGCGGTCAGCGCCCGCGAGGGCGAGCTGGGCATCATCCCCGGCAGCATGGGCACGCGCAGCTACATCGTGCGTGGCAAGGGCAACGCGGACAGCTTCCACAGCTGCAGCCACGGCGCCGGCCGGGTGATGAGCCGGACCGCGGCGAGGAACAGCATCACCCTCAAGCAGCACCGCGAGGCCACCGCCCATGTCGAGTGCCGCAAGGACGCCGGCGTGATCGACGAGTCGCCGGCAGCCTACAAGTCGATCGACGCGGTCATGGCCGCGCAGACCGACCTGGTCGAGGTGGTGCACACGCTGCGCCAAGTGGTCTGCATCAAGGGCTGAGCATGCTTGCTTGAAGCATGCTCGCTTGAAGCCGACCCACGTGAAGCCGGCCCATGTGATGCAGGCCCCATTCGGCACACGCGACGGCCGCCCCTGCGGGGGCGGCCTTTTTCATGGTTCTTCTCCCATTTCCGGGGATAGCGTCTCCGGAAGGAGTCGCCGCTTCGGGTGATTGTTCCAAGCACCGGCAAGGTGTCCAGAAGCCGGTGGCCATGGGTTTGTGGGACCTTCCGAAACATGGATGTTTCGGATGAGCCTACATGGACGTATTCACGGCGTGTCCCGCAAACCCATGGCCACCGGCTTTCACGCAGAGACTCCTGCATTTGGGCGAAGACCTTTTTTCATGCCCGCTGCCAGGCCGGTCTTCACCGCGGGCTTGCACGCCTCGCGTTACGGTCATCGGCAGGCCACCGTCTCGCCTGGAACCGCCATGGGCAAGTTCGCCGAACACATCTACACCGCACCCGGCGACATCGCGAAGCTGGAAGCGCTCATTCCCCAACTGCCCAACGATGCTCACGTGGAGCTGACCCTGGACGACGGCTCCGTGTTGCTCGGGACCGTCGCCGCGCGGCCGACGGTGCAGGTGTTCCAGAACGCCGTTGGCGACGAAGGCCTCAACGGCCTGGTACGGATCGAGGATGTCGCGCTGGACAGACCCGAAACCGCCGGCTTCCACGACGTCTGGCTCGACCGGATCGCCGCGATCAGGCAGCTCCCGCACGCCTGACGGCAGCGCTCAGGCGGTGTGGGCGAACCTGGCCAGTTGCCGCAGCGCCTGCTCGAACACCTCGACCGGCTGGCCGCCCTGGATCAGGTGCTGGTCGTCGAAGATCACCGACGGCACCGCGCGGATGCCGCGGCCGGCATAGAACTGCTCCTGGCTGCGCACATCATCGGCATGCGCATCGGAGGCGAGCACGGCACGCGCGGCCTCGAGGTCAAGGCCGGCCTCGCCGGCCACCTCCGCCAGCACATCGTGCGATGAAACATCGCGACCCTCACCCTGGTAGGCACGCAGCAGCGCATGCTTGAGCGCGCGTTGCGCTTCGGGGCCTTGCTCGCCGGCCCAGTGCAGCAGGCGGTGGGCATCGAATGTGTTGTGGATGCGGGTGCGCCGGCCAAAGCTGAAGCCGACCGCCTCGCCGCGCTCACGCAGCGTCTCGCGGTTCTTTTCCAGCTGTTCCGGCGTCAGGCCGTACTTGGCGGCCAGGTGCTCGTCGGCATCCTCGCCTTCCGGGGGCATCTGCGGATTGAGTTCGAACGGCTGGAAATGGAGCTCGACCACGACTTCATCGCCGACCCGCTCGATCGCACGCTCAAGCGCATTCAGGCCGACCGCGCACCATGGGCAGGCCACGTCGGAAACGAAGTCGATGCGAACGGAAACGGGCTCGGACACGGGGGTGCTCCACGGAATGGCACGGCGCCACGTCCGGAAGATGGGGACGCTGCCGGTCACCCGCAACAGTGGGCACGAACAAGGGTTCTTCTTCCAGGAGCGGGTATCTCCGCGGGAAAGCCGCCATTTCCGAAGATCGGGGGAAGAACAACGAAAAAGCCCGGCCGGAGCCGGGCTTTCGCGGTGTGGGCGCGCTGCCCTCGGGCAACGCGGCGACACTATGTGGCTTACAGCGCCTCGACGGCGTCGGCCTGCAGGCCCTTCTGGCCCTGGACGACGGTGAAG
The DNA here is from genome assembly GCF_006547045.1 of Lysobacter alkalisoli. Taxonomy (NCBI): domain Bacteria; kingdom Pseudomonadati; phylum Pseudomonadota; class Gammaproteobacteria; order Lysobacterales; family Lysobacteraceae; genus Marilutibacter; species Marilutibacter alkalisoli. Next base: position 423,665 of record NZ_CP041242.1, on the reverse strand, counting down.
CTGACCTTCTGGCCTTCCTGCAGGGACTTGAAGCCCGAGCCCTGGATCGAACGGAAGTGGACGAACACGTCGTCGCCGTTCTCACGGCTGATGAAGCCGAAGCCCTTGGCATCGTTGAACCACTTGACGGTACCGGTTTCGCGGTTGGACATTTTGTATTGCTCCTTGAGCGTATGGTGTAAGCCGCTGAGAGGCGGCGATGGAGCTGGTCGCAAGGAGCAGACGAGGCGAAACATTCGGTGGATCGACAAGATGACGACACCGGGTCACGATTCAGAGTGACCCTTGACTAACGCAGCAACCGCTACGGTAGCCGTATCCGGGCCCGGACACAATCTCCAGTGTGAATCCGTTCATGTTCCAGGCGGCATGCGCCAAACGCCGCATGCCCGGTCCCGGGCAGGAGAGGCGACAATGTCCACATGGACCGCCCCCTCACTCCACGGCATGAGCGTCTACGTCGACGATGCCGTCACTCTCTGGCGAGGCCGTCGCTGGGCGCATCTGATGGCCGACACCCTGGATGAACTGCACGCCTTCGCCGAGCGCCTGGGCATCCCGCGCCGGGCGTTCCAGAACAAGACCAGCGGCGCCCATTACGACGTCCCGGCCGAACTGCGTGAACGGGCGTTGGAGCTGGGTGCGGTCGCGATTTCGCGCCACCGCGACCGCGAGCAGGTCCGCGCCGTGATCCGGGTCGCCAAGGCCCAGGGCCGCGGCGAGCACCAGTGAACACTGCCTCTTCCGCCCTCCCCCGGTCCCCATGGCGGGGCCGCCTGCTGGTGCTGGCCGGCATCGCCCTGTCCGCGTTCACCCTGCGCACCGCGGTCACATCGCTGACCCCGCTGCTGGACCGGATCGGCGAGGGACTGGGCTTCGGCACCACCATGACCGGCGTGTTCGGGATGGTGCCGACCGCCGCCTTCGCCGCATTCGGCGTCGCCACCCCGGCCATCGCCCACCGCCTCGGCCTCGAACGCACCGTGCTGCTGGCGATGCTGATGGCCGGCGCCGGACTGTTCCTGCGCGGCCTCGCGCCCGGTACCTGGACCCTGCTCGCCGCCTCGGCGCTGGCACTGTCGGGCATGGGCATCGGCAACGTGGTGCTGCCGCCGCTGGTCAAGCGCTACTTCCCGGACCGGGTCGGCGTGGTCAGTTCGGCCTACATCACCCTGCTCCAGCTGGGCACGATCCTGCCGGCGCTGGCGGCGGTGCCGCTGGCCGATGCCGCCGGCTGGCGGGTGTCGCTGGCGGCCTGGTCGCTGGTCGGGGTGGCCGCAATGCTGCCCTGGATCGGGGTGCTGTGGCTGGAACGGCGTGCCCACACCACGCCCGGCTGTTCGCAGCGGGCCAGGATGCTGGCCGAGGCCCACGACCGCGCGGTCGCCTCGGGCGACGCGGCGCCGGAACTGGCCCATCCCCCCGCCCGCGGTCGGGTCTGGCGTTCACCGGTGGCCTGGGGCCTGGCGCTGATGTTCGGCATGACCTCGCTGGTCACCTATTCGATGTTCACCTGGCTGCCGACCCTGTTCGCCGATGCCGGCGCCAGCCCCGCGTTCGGCGGCAACATGGTCGCGCTGTTCTCGACCCTGGGTCTGGCGACCGGGCTGGTGATGCCGATGATTGCCGTGCGCGTGGCCAATCCGTTCCCGGTGGTGCTGGCCTGCCTGGCCTGCTTCGTCACCAGTTTCCTCGGCCTGTGGCTGGCGCCGATGGCGGCGCCGCTGCTGTGGGTGGCCCTGCTCGGCCTCGGCCCCAGCACGTTTCCGTTGTCGCTGGTGCTGATCAACCTGCGAACACGCACGCCGGGCGGCTCGGCGGCGTTGTCTGGCTTCACCCAGGGGCTGGGCTACAGCCTCAGCTGCATCGGCCCGCTCGCGTTCGGCTGGCTGCATGACCTGAGCCATGCCTGGACCCTGTCGTTCGCCTTCCTCGGTCTGTGCCTGCTGATGCTGGCGACCGGCGGCTGGCTGGCATGCCGGCCGCGAATGCTTGAAGACAGCTGGTAGCTGGAGGACAGCTGGCAAGCGCCGCGGGGGGCGCTATCCTGTGCACCGGTTCTCAATACGCCACGCCCCATGTCCGACACCCCGCCCGACCGCCTCTCCAACGACCCGCGCAGCAAGTTCCATGACGAGGCCCTGCTCGAACGCGGCATCGGCATCCGCTTCAACGGCATCGAGCGGCACAATGTCGAGGAGTACTGCATCAGCGAAGGCTGGGTGCGGGTGGCGGCCGGCAAGGCGCTCGACCGCCGCGGCCAGCCGATCACGATGAAGCTCAAGGGTACGGTCGAGGCCTGGTTCCTGCTGCCGGCAGGCGGCGGCGAAGACTGATCCCGAACGACTGCCCACCGTGCGCGCCGACCGGCCGTTCATGCGTGGCGTGTCCTTCCACCACCCGCTCGCGTTCTGGGCCGGCTGCGCGCTGATCGTCGCCGGCGTGTTCGCGCACGCGCCGATGTTCCTGATGGGCCGGCATACCGGCTGGCTGATGGTCGGCATGCCGATGTCGACGGAGATGTGGCTGGGCATGGCGGCGATCCCGATGGGCCTGCTGCTGGCTTGCTACGGGCTGATGCCGCGGCTGGCACAGATGCGCCTGGCCATGCGGGGCGCGGGAGGCGGGGTCAACTTCCATGTCGCCGACGGCGTGCCGCTCAACCGCGAGCACTGGACCCTTGTCGTCGTGCTGGCGGTTGCACTGGTAGTCGACGTGATGAAGCCGGCCACGCTCGGCTTCGTGCTGCCCGGCATGCGCGACGAATACCGCATTGGCACCGAAACCGCCGGCCTGCTGCCGCTGGTCGCGCTGACCGGCACCGCCATCGGCTCGATCGCGTGGGGGCGGATCGCCGACCTGTTCGGCCGCCGCGCGGCGATCCTGCTGTCGGCGCTGATGTTCATCGGCACCGCGATCTGCGGGGCGATGCCGACCTTCGGCTGGAACCTGCTGATGTGCTTTCTGATGGGGCTGTCGGCCGGCGGCATGCTGCCAATCGTGTTCACCCTGATGGCCGAGACCATCCCCGCCGCGCACCGCGGCTGGTTGCTGGTGGCGCTGGGCGGGATCGGCACCTCGGTCGGCTACCTGGTCGCGGCCGGCGCGGCCGCCGTGCTGGAGCCGCTGATGAGCTGGCGGGTGCTGTGGCTGCTGGGGCTGCCGACCGGCGCGCTGGTGCTGCTGCTCAATCGCTGGATCCCCGAATCACCCCGCTTCCTGTCCAGCGTCGGCCTGCCGGACCAGGCACGCAAGGTGCTGCAGCGTTTCTCGCGCCGGCTCGAAGCCGACGATCCAGACCACCCCGGCCCACCGGTGATCGATGAAGGCCACCCGGTCTCGACCAGCCGCCAGTTGCTGCGCGGGTCGCATGCGCCGATCACCCGCGCGCTGGTGACCTGCGGCCTGGCCTGGGGCGTGGCCAACTTCGGCTTCCTGCTGTTCCTGCCGGTCAACCTGGTCGGCATGGGCTTTGAAAGCGAGGGCCTGGACGGTGCGCGCGCCAGCAGCCTGATCGCACGTTCGGCATTGTGGGCGATGCCCGGGATCGCGCTGGTGATCTGGCTCTACCACCGCTGGAGCAGCCTGCGTGCGCTGGTGCTGTTCGTGATGTTGAGTACGTTGGCGCTGCTGGCCTTCTTCGCGATGGGCATGGCCGGTGTGCGCTCGGCGACTGCACTGACGCTGGCAACCGCCGCGCTGCTGGTCAGCCTGAGCGGGGTGATCGCGATGCTGGTGCCCTACGCGTCGGAGATCTATCCGGTGCGGCTGCGCGGCACCGGTTCGGGCGTGGTCGCGGCCAGTTCCAAGGCCGGCGGGATCATCGGCGCGTTGCTCGGGGTGGCCGGTTTCTTCGGCCTGTTCGCGCTGTCGGCATTGCTGGTGGCGGTGCCGATGGCGGTGTCGGGGGTGATGCTGTTGCGTGCCGGGGTGGAAACGCGCGGGCGACGGCTGGAGGAGATCGAGGCGGCGTTTGCCGACTAGCGTCCGTGACGCCTGTGAAGAGCTCGGCTTTGGTGGTCCGCGTTGGGACGCCACCGCATGGGTTCGATCGCCGGTTCTCCCGCTACCTGGCTGTCCCGACGCGACCTGCCGGCCTTGACGGCGAATGTCCCCCGGCCGCCGCCCGTGGCGCCGGCCTCCTCCTTGATTTCGCCGTCAAGGCCGGCAGGCCACGTCGGGTCGCGCGGCCACGCTGGAATGCGAAGCCGGTCCCGCGGGATTCCGCTTCTGGAACCACCGGTCATGTCCAAACGCCGGGGGCGAAGGCCCTTGGGTGCGAAATCAAGGAGGAGGCGCCGGCCCTGGCCGGTGCCGGGGGACATTCGCATCCAAGGGCCTTCGCCCCCGGCGCCCGGTCATCCAACAGAGCCGGCGCTTTCCCCTCGCTTGGGCGAAGAGCCCTTTTTCAGCTCTTGAGCCGCCAGCCGGTGCGGAAGATCCACATCACCGCGCCCAGGCACAGCAGCAGGAAGCCGATGATCGCCGCCAGGCTGATGCCGACGTTGACGTCGGACACACCGTAGAAGCTCCAACGGAAGCCGCTGATCAGGTAGACCACCGGGTTGAACAGGGTGATCTTCTGCCACACCGGCGGCAGCATGCTGATCGAGTAGAACGCGCCGCCGAGGAAAGTCAGCGGGGTGATCACCATCAGCGGGATCACCTGCAGCTTCTGGAAGTCGTTCGCCCACAGCCCGATGATGAAACCGAACAGGCTGAAGCTCACGGCGGTCAGCAGCAGGAACACCACCATCCACACCGGATGCGCGATCTCGTACGGCACGAACAGCCGCGCCGTGGCCAGGATCAGCAGGCCGAGCATCAGCGACTTGGTCGCCGCCGCGCCGACGTAGCCGATCACCACCTCGATCGACGACACCGGCGCCGAAAGCAACTCGTAGATGGTGCCGGCCCACTTCGGCATGTAGATGCCGAACGAGGCGTTGGAGATGCTCTCGCCCAGCAACGACAGCATGATCAGGCCGGGGATGATGAAGGCGCCGTAGCTCACGCCCTCGATGTCGCCCATGCGCGAGCCGATCGCGGCACCGAACACGACGAAGTACAGCGATGTCGACAACACCGGCGAGGCGATCGACTGCATCAGGGTGCGGAAGGTGCGCGCCATCTCGAAGCGGTAGATGGCCTTGATCGCGTGGAAGTTGATCGAAACGATGTTCATGCATGCGCCTCCGTGGTCGTCGCATCGTCCCCGACGCCAGTCCCGCGCGTACCGTTGCGGACCAGGCTGACGAAGATCTCCTCCAGCGAACTCTCGCTCGAGTGCAGATCCTTGAAGTCGATGCCGTGCTCGTGCAGCCGGCGCAGCAGGCTGGCGATGCCGGTTTCCTCCGACTGCACGTCGAAGGTGTAGACCAGCGATTGGCCGTCGTCCGAAAGCTCCAGCGGCAACGTGGACAACTCGGTTGGGATCGCCGCCAGCGGTTCCTGCAGGCTCAGGGTCAGCTGCTTTCTGCCGAGCTTGCGCATCAGCGTGGCCTTGTCCTCGACCAGCACCAGTTCGCCGTGGTTGATCACGCCGATGCGGTCGGCCATCTCCTCGGCCTCCTCGATGTAGTGCGTGGTCAGGATGATCGTCACCCCGTCCTCGCGCAGTCGCCGCACCAGCTGCCACATGTCGTGGCGCAGCTCGACGTCGACGCCGGCGGTCGGCTCGTCGAGGAACAGGATCTCCGGCTCGTGCGCCAGCGCCTTGGCGATAAGCACGCGCCGCTTCATGCCACCCGACAGCGCCATGATCTTGCTGTCCTTCTTGTCCCACAGCGACAGCGCGCGCAGGACCTTCTCCAGGTGAGCGTCGTTGGGTGGCTTGCCGAACAGACCGCGACTGAAGCGCAGCGTCGCCCACACCGTCTCGAAAGCGTCGGTCGACAGCTCCTGCGGCACCAGGCCGATCTTCTTCCGCGCCGCACGGTAATCGCGGACGACGTCATGGCCGTCGGCGGTGACGGCGCCCAGGCTCGGATTGACGATCCCGCAGATGATGCTGATCAGGGTGGTCTTGCCGGCACCGTTGGGCCCGAGCAGGGCAAAGATTTCGCCGCGGCGGATCTCCAGGTCGATGCCCTTGAGCGCCTGGAAGCCGGAGGCATAGGTCTTGGTCAGGCCGCGGACTGTGATTATCGGGGACATGGATGACCTTCTGGTTGCGGGAATCGCCATGGCAGGCGGATACGGTAACGTCTTCACTACCCGCCGATAAGGCATTCCAGCGGGATGCTGCACCCCACATCGACAGGGCGCTCAGGACAGGACGGGCGAGACACGCGGTTTTCGACATCGCGCTGCGTCATGCAGGCAACGCGCGAAGCGGTTACCGTGTCGTCCTGGCCAAGCCCCAGCCCCGCGAGGACGCAATGAAATTCCTGGTCATGATCCACACCGACGACGCGCTGGTCGAAGCGCTGCCCGAAGGCGAGTTCGACCGCCTGATGAACGGCTGTTTCGCCAAGGCCGACGAGCTGCGCGCGGCCGGCAAGCTGCTCGATTCCCAGCAGCTCGAACACGGCAGCACCGCCAGGACCCTGCGCCAGCGCAACGGCACGCTGGCGATCACCGACGGCCCGTTCGCGGAGGCGAAAGAGGTGTTCGCCGGCTTCAACCTGATCGAGGCCGCCGACATGGACGAGGCGCTGCAGATCGCCCAGCTGCTGCCATGGGCACGCACCGGCCATATCGAAGTGCGCCCGGTGCGCGACATGGAGGCGGTGCGCCGCCGCGTCGGCGCCTGAAGCCCTCACCGGCTACGCAGCCCTGCCCTCGGCTGTCGCGCGCGACAGTTGCAGGCGCAGCCGCGCCCGTTCGATCGCGATCCGCTCCTGCGGCGTGATCACCCGCCACAGGTTGGCGAGGAACTCGTCGGCTTCGCCCTGCGGCATCGCCAGGGTGGATTCGGCGACCTTGGACAAGCCCACCTGTTCTCCGAGCAACGGCTGCACCGCACGCTCCTCCGCATCCATGTGCATCAGGCAGGCGGCAACGAAGCGATTCCAGTCGTCGTGCAGGCACTTGCGTAGGTCCGGCCGCCGGGATTCGGGCAACTGCAGCAACCGGTCCGCCGCAGCACAGATCTCGAGCAGCTGCCGGTCCAGCTCCTCGTGCTCCTGCTCGAGACGCCGGGCCAGTTCCGGCGCCGCCGCCTCCAGTTCGGGCAACAACCTTGCGTCCTCCTGTTCGGAATGCCCTTTCAGCATGCCGATCGCTTCATGGATGGCAGCATGCAGGCCGACATCGTCGCGTTCGCCGGCCGTCGCCAGGCGATGCGCGACCGCGAACAGCTTGTGCCGGACAAGCTTGTGGATGACGCTCAACGCATTCGATTGCATGGGGGGATCCTCGTGTCCTCGAGCCGCCGGCAAGACTACGACCTCAAGCAAGGTTGAGGTCAACCGTGCCGGAAGTCAGGTATCCCCCAGCGGGGTCACCAGGGCAATGGAGAACCGTTGGCATGCCAGAAGCCGCCGCTGTCGGCGCTTGCGAGGGTATCGAGACGTTCGACCAGCTGTGCGGCAGACGCCTCCGGACTGATCTCGCCGGCATTGTCGACCATGTCGGTGGAGACGAAGCCGGGATGAAGCAGGAACACGTCGATGCCGCGCGGCTTCAGGTCCATCGCCAGCGACTTGCCGACCGCGTTCACGGCCGCCTTCGAGGCGCGGTAGCCGTAGTAGCCACCGGAACCGTTGTCGGCCATGGAACCCATCCGGCTGGTGATGATGCCGACCCGGCTGCCCTCGCCCAGCCGGTCCAGCAGCGCCTGCACCGTGCGCAGCGGGCCAAGGGTGTTGACCTCGAACTGGTGGCGCATGGCGTCGAAGCCCGCATCGTCGATCCCGCCCAGCACCTCGCGCGCGAGGATGCCGGCATTGCAGACCAGCACATCGATGCGGGTATCGCCGAGGCGTTCGGCGAGCGCAGCCAGGGCGCCCGCATCGGTGACATCGACGCCGGCCTCGACCTGCGCACCGGTGGCTTCAAGCTCGGCGCTGGCCTTGCGACAGGCGGCAATCACCCTGTCGCCACGGGCGCTGAAACGACGGGCCAGGGCAAGACCGATGCCGCGATTGGCGCCGGTGACGAGAACTGTCTTCATGACGATTCCATGGTTGTTGGGGAAGGAGTTCCCATGATGGGGACACAGGCATCGGGTTTCACCCTCGTCGACCAATTGTGAATCCCGTCGCATGCCCGACCGCGATTTTCGCCTCGCGTGAATGTCGGTCGTGCTACCCGTACATGCACCGCGGAATCGACCGCAGCTGAACGGAGTCCGTCATGGCAACACCCCGTGCACGCAAGTCGACCGGCAGCAAGACCGCTGCGAAGAAGTCGACCACATCGAAAGTCCTCGCCAAGACAGCAAAGAAGGCCGTCGGCAGCGCGCGCAAGACGCTGGCCGCCGCCCGCACCGGCGCCAGGAAGCAAGCCGCCGCGCTCAAGGCGAAGAAGGCCCGCAAGACCACCAAGGCCGCCGCCAGCAAGACTACGAAGAAGACCGGCGCCCGCAAGACGGTGAAGACAACCGCCAAAGCCACGACCAGGAAGCCGACCACGAAGAAAGCCGTCACGAAGAAGGGAGCGGCGAAGAAGAGCGTGACGAGCAAGGCGACCACTCGCAAAGCCACGACGAAGAAAGCAACTGCGAAGAAGACGGTATCGAAGAAGGGGGCTGCGAGAAAAACCCCGGCGAAGAAGGCTGCTACAAAGAAGGTGGCTACAAAGAAGGTGGCTACGAAGAAGGTGGCTGCAAAGAAAGGGGTTGCAAAGAAAGGGGTTGCAAAGAAGGCCGCTGCGAAGAAGTCCACCGCGAGCCTGGCTCGAGGGAAGAAGACCGGCGTCAGAAAAGCAGCGAAGAAGCGCACAGCCGCCATCACTCCCGAGCAGGCATTGGCCAACACCCACAAACTGCTGGAGGCGAAGAAGACTCACAACCGCGAGACGCCGCCCTGGCACGAGGTCGGCACCCATCACAACCACGCGGGTGAGCCCGGCTTCCAGTCCGGCACGGCCCGCAGCAAGGCCGAGGAACTCCATGCCGGCGAAAGCAGGATGCAGGCGATCCAAGGTTCGATCAGCACCCACGACCGCCAGAACCAGGGCAAGCGCGACAAGCGCTGATCCGGATCATGGCCCGGTCGACCACCCCAGGCTGGCCGGGCGTATGATCGCGGCATAATCCTCAGGTCCTCCCCCCCGTTCCGGCTTTCCCGACGTGCCCTCCGGCACGTCCATTCGAAGGAGGTCGTCATGAACGAACTGGCCCAACTCTGGCTCCCGATCGTCGTTGCTGCCGTACTGGTGTTCATCGCCAGCAGCCTGATCCACATGGTGTTCAAGTGGCACAACAGCGACTACCGCAAGCTCGCCAACGAGGATGACGTGCAGGCGGTGATGCGCACCGGCGCACCGGCACGGGGGATGTATACGATTCCGCACTGCACCGACATGAAGGCGATGCAGGACGAGGCGATGCAGAAGAAGCTCAACGACGGCCCGGTCGTGTTCATGACCGTCATGCGCAACGGCCCGCCGCGGATGGGCGCGGCGCTGGGACTCTGGTACCTGCTCAACCTGGCGATCGCCGCCATCGCCGGTGCGGTCGCCCTGCATGCCTTTGGCCTGTCGATCGAGCCTGCCCGGGCCGCCTGTGCGGTCGGCAGCATCAGTTTCCTCGCCTATGGCGGCGGTGGCGTGCAGGCCGGTATCTGGATGGGCAAACCCTGGGGCAGCGTGGCCAAGGACCTGCTCGACGCGCTGATCTACGGCGCGGTCAGCGCGCTGGCGTTCTGGTGGTTGTGGCCGACGGGTTGAGCACGGCCGCGCGTTGCTGTCGCCACGCCAGCACGAACACCAGCAACCCTGCGACCGCGGTGGCGGCACCGACGTAGCCGGTCGAGGTCCAGCCCAGGCCGGCGGTGATCGCCATGCCGCCCAGCCACGGACCGAGCGCATTGGCGGCGTTGAACGCGGAGTGGTTCGACGCCGCGGCCAGCGTCTGCGCCTCGCCGGCAACGTCCATCAGGTGCGCCTGCAGCACTGGCGCCAGCGCGCCCATGGTGCCGACCGCGACCACCGCCGGCAGCAGCGTCCACATCGAATGCGCGGCCAGCGGGAACAAGGTCAGCAGCAGCGCCGACCACAGCAGGATCACCGCCACCGCACGGAATCGCAGGCGATCGAACAGCCAGCCGCCGGCCAGGCTGCCGAGGATGCCGCCGACGCCAAACGCGAGCATCCCGAACGGCGTCCACGCCTCGGGCACGCCGGTGACGTGGATCATGGTCGGCGCAAGGTAGCTGAAGACGCAGAACATGCCGGCGAAACCGATCGCGCCGATGCCCATCGCCAGCCACACCGGCGCACGATTGAAATCGCTCAGTTCGCGGATCGGATCGGCCCGCGGCTCGTCCGGATCCGGCGGCAGCGTGCGCGCGAGCGTTGCGACCGTCGTCACCGCGATCAGTGCCACGATCCCGAATGCATAACGCCAGTCGAAGCTCTGTCCCAACCAGGTCGCCAACGGATTGCCGACCAGCAGTGCGACCGCCAATCCCAGCAGCACCCGGCTCACCGCCTTGCCACGCTGCCCTGGCGGGCTGATCGACGCCGCCACCAGCGAGGCCACCCCGAAGTAGGCGCCATGCGGCAATCCGGCGACGAACCGGGCCAGCAGCATGCTCGTGTAGTTCGGCGCCAGCGCGGTGGCCAGGTTGCCGAACGCGTAGAACGCCATCAGCGCCAGCAACATCGGCCGCCGCTGCAACCGTGCGCCGAGGATCGCCAGCAACGGCGCGCCGACCACCACGCCCAGGGCATAGGCACTGATCACATGGCCGACCCGCGGCTCGTCGACACCCAGCCCGCGCGCGATGTCCGGCATCAACCCCATCACTACGAACTCGCTGGTGCCGATCGCGAATCCGCCCATGGCCAGCGCGAACAGGATCGCGCGGACGGTTGCAGGTGGCAGGACGCGTTCCGCGGGGACGGCGATGGCAGGGGAGCCGACAGCGGCCATGGACGGGCCTTCGATGGGGACTGTGCATTATTGTGCATTGCAACATCGCTGGATAGGGCTGCCGTGCACCACTGTGTTGCACGATCTGGCGGAAGTAGCTGTCATTCCTGCCGTCGCAACGCAGTGTCGATTTTCCTCCCTCACTTCCGACACTGTCGACACCATCGTCGGCACCGGACACTGATCTCCGGGATCACCCATGGAGCCAGGATGAACATCCATTCCATCCTGTCCGCCGCGCTGGCGGGCACGCTGCTTTTCGCCGCGTCGACGCACGCAGCCGAGCCGGAACACTGCCACTCCGGCGCTTATCGCTTCACCGACGGCGGCCAGATGCTGGTCCAGCCCAGCGACGAGGACAACCTCCGCTACCGCTGGCTCGATGGCGCGACCGGCAAGCTCTTCCCCACCGGCCCGCACCGCTACGAATCCGGCCCGGGATGGTCCGGCCGCGAGCCGGTCAGCCTGACGGTGGAATTCGGCGAATGCGACACCGGCACCGTCGTTTACGCACCTGTCGACGGCACCGCACGCGAAGGCCGGCGGATCGCGTTGCCGACGGTACCGATCACGTTCGAGAACGACGGCGCCAGCCTCTACGGCGAACTCGTGCTGCCCGAGCAGTCGGCACCGAAGGCGCTGGTGGTCCTCCAGTACGGCGGCGGCCGCGACTCCGCCGTGCTCAACAACTACGTGCAATACCTGCTGCCACTCAGCGACATCGCCGTGTTCCTGTACGACAAACGCGGGACCGGACGTTCCGGCGGCCAGTTCAACCTGCACATCGGCATGCAGGCCGACGACCTCGTCGCCGCGCTCGCGGCCGCGCGGCGCGACCCTCGCGTTGCCGGCATCCCGGTCGGACTGATGGGCGAAAGCCAGGGCGGCTGGGTGGCGCCGCTGGCCGCCACCACGGCGCCGGTCGACTTCGTGGTGGCCAGCTACGGACTGGCGGTCAGCATGCAGGAAGAGGACCGCCTCGAAGTGGAACAGCAACTTCGCTCGCGCGGTCACGGCCCGGAGGCGCTGGCCAAGGGTCTGGAGATGCACCGGATCGCCTTGCGCGTGGCGATATCGCGATTCACCGAAGGGGTCGAAGAATGGATGCAGGCCCGGAACGATCATGCCGGCGAAGCGTGGTTCCAGGACATCGGCGGCGACATCACCTCGACCCTGATGCTCACGCCCGAGGAGCAGTTGCCGGCGATCCGGGCGTTCCTCGATGTGCCCTACGACCTCGAATACGACCCGCTGCCCACCCTGCGTTCACTCGGCATCCCGCAGCTGTGGCTGCTGGCCGAGGACGATACCGAGGCGCCGATCGAGACCACCCTCGCCCGCCTGCAGATGCTCGCACGCGAAGGCAGGCCGATCGACACCATCGTCTTTCCACAGGCAGACCACGGCATGATTGCCATCGAGCCCGGCAGCGAACGCCGCCTTGCCGGCCGCACCGCACCGGGTTACTTCGAGCGCCTGAGTGCCTGGATACTGCGACAGGCGCGGGTCACCGCACGGGAGTGATTTCGCCAACACCGACATGCAGGTCATGAATCGTCCATTCCGCTGCGGACTGCTGGCCATGTTGCTGGCGGCCTCCGCCGCCACGCCGGCAGCCGAACCCGTCGCCAGCGTGCGCGTCACCTTCGACCGCGACGGCATCATCGATGTCGCGGCCCGCGGCCTCGCAGATGTCGCGGCGGGACGTGAAGTCGCCGACGACGACCCGGTGCGGATCGCATCGATCTCCAAGCTGGTCGTCGCGATTGGGGTGATGCGACTGGTCGAGGCGGACCAGCTCGATCTCGACGCCGATCTGTCCGAGCTGCTCGGCTGGTCGCTACGGCACCCGCAGTATCCGGACCAGCCCATCACCTTGCGCCTGCTGCTGTCGCACCGCGCCGGCCTGACCGACGCCGCCGGCTACTACGGCGTGCCGCTGGACGGCGACCTGCGCGACATCGTGAAGGATCCACGCGCGTGGGATAGCGAACATGCGCCGGGCAGCTACTTCCGCTACGCCAACCTCGGCTTCACCCTGGTGGCGTCGGCGATGGAGCAGGCGACCGGCGAACGCTTCGACCGGCTGATGGAACGGCTGGTGCTGCGCCCGCTCGGCATCGACGCCTGCTTCAACTGGGAGCTGTGCGACGACGCTACCCTCGCCCGCGCGGTGGTGTTGTACGACGGCCACCGCCAGCCGCTCCGCGACGATCTGCATGGCCGCAGGCCGGACTGTACCGTCAACCGCTCGAGCACCGGCGACTGCAATCTTTCGCAATGGCGGCCCGGCCGCAACGGCGCCTTGTTCTCGCCACAGGGCGGGCTGCGGATTTCCGCATCGGGACTGGCGAAGGTCGGCCGCCTGCTGCTGGGCGAAGGCGAGGTCGATGGCGTTCGCCTGCTCTCACCCGGATCGGTACGCAGGTTGACCCGACAGCAGTGGACATATGCCCCCGGCAACGGGCTCAGCATCGAGGAAGACGACAGCAGCCAGTCGCGACGCGGTTTCTACTGCCGCTACGGCCTGGCCATGCAGACACTCGCCACGCCGCACCCCGACTGCGGCGACGATCCGTTCGGCGACGGCATCGCCCGGGTCGGTCACGCGGGGTCGGCCTACGGCCTGCTGTCGGGATTGTGGATCGACACCGCCAGCGGCACCGGCGTGGCCTACTTCGCCACCGGCGTGCCCGGCGCCGGGGGCGGCGCACATTCGGCGTTCACCGCCATCGAGGAGAGTCTGGCGGCCGGGGGACGCGGCACTGGCAAGTAGCGAACCGCGGCAACACCGCCAGGCTCGCAATGTCGTGGCCGATTGCGGCGAGCATCGCCATCACACGCTGTCCAGACTGTGCGCTCTTCCTCACCCATTGGAGAGCACGACATGTCAGCACAGGCACTGGCCGGAAAGACCGCCATCATCACCGGCGCAAGCTCGGGCATCGGCCGCGCGGCGGCGTTGCGGTTCGCGCGCGAGGGTGCGCGACTGGTGGTCGGCGCGCGGCGCGGCGATGCGCTCGCACATCTTGTCGACGAAATCGGACGAGCGGGTGGCGACGCGGTCGCCTGCATCGGCGACGTGCGCAGCGAAGCCCATGCCGATGCCCTCGTCGACACCGCGCTCGACCGTTATGGCGGTCTCGACATCGCCTTCAACAATGCCGGCAGCACCGGCGCGATGGGACCGGCCACCGGCATGTCGCTGGCCGACTGGCGCGACACGATCGACACCAACCTGACCGGCATGTTCCTCGGCGCGCGGCGACAACTGGCGGCGATGCTCGATACCGGCCGCGGCTCGATCATCTTCACCTCCACCTTCGTCGGCCACACGGTCGGCATGCCGGGCATGGCCGCCTATGCCGCCGCCAAGGCCGGCGTGATCGGCCTGGTCCAGGTGCTTGCCGCCGAAGCCGGACCGCACGGCGTCCGCGTCAACGCCCTGCTGCCCGGCGGCACCGACACGCCCGGCGCGCGAGACTTCATCGAGGCGCCGGAGTCGCGTGCCTTCGTCGAGGGCCTGCATGCGCTCAAACGCATCGCCGAACCCGCCGAGATCGCAGAGGCCGCGCTGTTCCTCGCCTCCGATGCCTCCAGCTTCGTCACCGGCAGCGCGATGCGGGTCGATGGCGGGATCTCGATCACCCGCACCTGAGGCGGCCCAGCGCCGGCAGTGCGATCGCCGCATGCCGGCGCGCACGACCGGCACGGCCGCTAGCGCGGCGGCAGCGGCGTACCGACGGGCAGCAACGACAGGGTCAGGCCGTCGCCGTCGGGCGACATCGACAACGGCAGGCTGTAGTTCGGGAACGCCAACGCGAAAACCGCGCGTTCGCGCAACAACGCATGCAGCGCATCGTCGACCTGCACGGCATGACGCACGCAGCCCTGCGCATCGACCCTGCCGGATACCGCCAGGCGTTCGATGCCGCCCGACGATGGATAGGCCGCCAGCCGCCAGTTCGAATTCACACCGATGTTGTAGGCCGCCCCGTGTGGCTGCGTCAGACCCAGACCGCAGGCTTCGATCTCAAGCATGGCGCCGGTTTGCGGCAGCGATGCAGGCGAGGCCTCCCGCTGGCTGGCGAGGAACCGGGTCCACGCCAGGTGCTTGTCGAGCTTCGACAACTTGTACTCGCCGTACTCCGGTATTGGCCGCAGCGACTGCAATCGCTGCATGCCCTGTGCGAGTGCGTCCGGATCCTGCTCGTGCTCGAGCTGCCCGGCCAACAGATCGAATGCCGGCCGCATGGCCTCGGCGACACCCGCCGTCGCGGCCTGCTCGTACAGGCGCAGGGCGAGCGCAGGGTCGGGCGAGTCGTAGCCCTTGCCGCCGGCGGCCAGTCCGGCGAGATGGAACTGCGCCTGCGGAACCCCTTTCGTCACGCCGATCTCGAACGCCTCGCGGGCGCCGACGGGATCGCCCTCGTTCAACAGCAACGCGCCGTAGTTGGTCCAGGCGATGCCGCTGCCCGCGTCCATGCCCTTGCGAAGCCAGGCCAACGCCGGTTCGCGCAATGCGGTCAGCTCTTCCGGCGAGATGCCGTTGGCCTTCAGCGCCATCATGTAGGCACGCAGGTATTGCCGGGACGCCTCATCGATGCAGTCGGCGAGATCGGCGTCAGCCATCCGGGCGCAGGCGCGCGCGTAGTAATCGCCGGCGGTGCGTGCGCCATCGATGTAGGCGTGCAGGCCGAATACCGAGGAGGGATCCGGCGGGGTATAGGCCCGGCCCAGATTGTACAGCGTGGGCATCTCCAGGCCGCGGGCGAGCGCTTCCTCGAGCAGGTCGATGGCATCGCCGGTCTCGCCCGCATCCAGCGCGATGACGCCGAGGTTGTGGCTGGCCCGCGCGGAACCGAACTCACGCGCACGCGTATAGAAGTGGCGCGCAGTGGCTGTGTCCTGCCCGACGCCACGACCCAGCTGATACGCCTTGCCAAGCAGGAACAACGCATCGACATCGTCCTGGAACACGGCTTCGTGCGCCTGCAGGAGAAATGCCTCGTATTGCCGCTGCTCGAACAACTGCTCCAGCGACGGTCCGGCCGCGCGCAGCGGGTTGATCGACGCGGCGGCCAGCATGGCCAGCAGCCACAACTGCGGATGTTTCGAGGCAATACGCATGACGACCCTTGTCCACTCAAAGGCGCCGATTGTAGGGAGTCGAAAGCAATTGGCGTATGGCCGTATCGGGCGGGGCGCTCTGGTCGCGCGCGGACGGGCTCCAGTTCTCACACCGGCAGCGCGGTGGTCTTCTTCACCGTGCGCAGCGCCAGCGTCGACTGCACCCGCACCACGCCGGGGAGCTGGGTGAGGATCTCGGTGTGGATGCGCTCGAAATCCGCGGCATCGGCATAGGCGACGCGGACCATGTAATCGGCGGTGCCGGCCAGCAGGCAGCACTCGGTGACCTCCGGATGCTGCTGGATCTCGTCCTCGAACGCGTCCAGCGCGGCGCGCCCCTGCTGGTCGAGGGTGACCAGCACGAAGGCGGTGCCCGGCAGGCCAGCCTGTTCCTCGTCGAGCAGCATCACGTAGCGCGCGATCAGGCCGCGCTCTTCCAGCAGCTTGACCCGGCGCAGGCAGGCCGAAGGCGACAGGTTGATCCGCTGCGACAGCTCGATGTTGGTCAGCCGGCCGTCCTCCTGCAGCAGGCGCAGGATCGCGCGATCGCGCTCGTCGATGTCCGGTTCACCGGCCCGCTTTTTTGTTCGCATTTCGTGCGGCTGATTGCGTTGAACACACGTCAACAATGCGACAAACAACCGTTCATTTCAATGAAATTGGCGACAAAGTGCGCGATCCTTCGCCCATAATTCGCGTTTGACCCGTCGGCACCGCCGGCGCCCAACCCAGCCAGAGAACATCGCCATGCGCATCGGCGTCCCCACCGAAATCAAAGTCCACGAGTACCGCGTCGGCCTGATCCCCTCGTCCGTGCAGGAACTGGTCCATCACGGCCACCAGGTGACCGTGCAGTCCGGCGCCGGTCTCGGCATCGGCCTGACCGATGACGACTACAGCGCCGCCGGCGCGACCATCGCCGCGAGCGCCGACGAGGTGTTCGCCCAGGCCGACATGATCGTCAAGGTGAAGGAGCCGCTGGCCGAGGAACGCGCCAGACTGCGCCCGGGCCAGATCCTGTTCACCTACCTGCACCTCGCCCCCGACGCGCCGCAGACCCACGACCTGATCGCCTCCGGCGCGGTCTGCATCGCCTACGAGACCGTGACCGCGGCCAACGGCTCGCTGCCGCTGCTGACCCCGATGTCCGAGGTCGCCGGCCGCCTCGCCCCGCAGGTCGGCGCGCACGCGCTGGAGAAGGCCCAGGGCGGCCGCGGCATCCTGCTCGGTGGCGTGCCGGGCGTGCCTGCGGCGGAAGTCGTCGTGCTCGGCGGCGGCGTGTCCGGCACCCATGCCACCACGATCGCGGTCGGCATGGGCGCGAATGTCACTGTCGTCGACCGCTCGGCCGATGCGCTCAAGCGCCTGGCCGGCCAGTTCGGCACCTCGATCTCGACCGTGTTCTCGACCCGCTCGGCGATCGAGACCCTGGTCGCCCGCGCCGACCTGCTGATCGGCACCGTGCTGATCCCCGGCGCCGCCGCGCCCAAGCTGGTCACCCGCGAGATGGTCAAGACCATGAAGCCGGGCTCGGTGATCGTCGACGTCGCCATCGACCAGGGCGGCTGCGTGGAAACCTCGCGCGCCACCACCCACGCCGACCCGACCTACGTGGTCGACGACGTGGTCCACTACTGCGTCGCCAACATGCCCGGCGCAGTCGCGCGCACCTCGACATTCGCCCTCAACAACGTGACCCTGCCGTTCACCCTGGCGCTGGCCAACAAGGGCTGGATGCAGGCGCTGGCCGACGATGCGCACCTGCGCAACGGCCTCAACGTGTGCGAGGGCAAGATCACCTGCGCGCCGGTCGCCGAAGCGCACGGCCTGGAATACGTGAGCGCGGAGTCGGTGCTCGGGCTGTAAGCCGCGCACATCGCCAGAAACGAAGGAACGGCGCCACGATGGCGCCATTCTTTTTTGTCTGCACGGTAGCCAGCTACCTGCTTCCTCACCCGTCCGGCACGCGACTCCTGTTCGTAGCCCGGGTAAGCGGAGCGCACCCGGGATCGGAGCTGCCGCCGCACATTCCCCGGGTGCGGCTTCGCCTCGGGGCGGCCATGCGCCGCCGCGATGACGGCGCTCTTGTCGGGCTCAACTCTTGTCGGGCTCAACAAGATCTGTCGACCTACTTCTCCGCCCGCCCGGCGCGCTCCGCAGACGCCGCATCCGCCGCCAGTCGCGCCTCCAGCGCCTCGCGCAGCGCGGGGCCTGGCGGCAGGCGCAGCTCGAACTCATCACGCAGCACCTGCATCACGGCATCGGCATCCGGCAGTTCACGGCGCTGGCTCTCGGCGCCAAGGCGATGGATCGCGAAGCTGCCGTTGCGCAGGGTCTTGCGGATGCCGGGGCCGGTGCGGGCCACCCGCAACTGGCCCAGGAACGGCGAGTCGGGATGGGTGGAGACGTACCAGCTGCCGACCTCGAGGTCGATCTCCTGCTGCGGCTGCAGGTCGAATTCGTACATCCCACGCCACTCGCCCGCCACCTGCGCGCGCAGCAGGTACTGGCCGTCGCGCTCGACCAGCCGGTACGGCTCGTGCGGGGTGGACTGCACCGCGTCGGTGTCCAGCCGCAGCGGGCCGGTCGGCACCATGCCGCCGAAGCCGACATCGGCGGTGTAACGCACGCCATCGATTGTCACCAGCACCAGCAGGTGGGTGCGCGCGTTCACCGTGCCTTCGTCGCCATCGATCATCACCCGCCCGGTCAGCGCGCGGGCGTCGAAGCCGAGCCGCTGCAGCAGGGCCAGGAACAGGCGGTTGAGTTCGAAGCAGTAGCCGCCGCGGCCGTCGTGCAGCAGCTTGCGCTCCAGCGACGGCAGGTCGACCGGCACCGGAGCATGCAGCAGTGTGGAGATCGTCTCGAAGGTGAAGGCCGCACTGTGTCGGCGCTGCAGTTCGCGCAGCGTGTCCAGCGTCGGCGGTGGCGGCGCCTGCAAGCCCAGGCGTTGCAGGTAGAGGTCGAGGTCCTTGAGCGGTGCCATCGCGGCACTCCTATGGTTGGGATGGGCGACACGCTACGGCCTCAAGTCCGGTTGAGGTCAAGGAAGCGACGGCATCGCCAATGGAACAGTGTGGTGCGGCCCTGCAGTCCAGCCGTTCCGGCACCACCGTTCGCCGCCACGGTGCCGCCATCCCGAAGTTCAGCGAGTGCATTGGTCGCGTTGCTGGCGTACCACGGCCGAGCCGGTTCGCACCGAGCCGCTCCACGCGAAGGCTGAAGGCTCACCGCTGGCCGGACGCGCCTGGCCGAAGCGTTGGTTCCCATATCCCCCGGCGATTCGGCGCGCACCATGAACCTGATCTACTCGCACAACTACGCCACCGCACGCGCGTTCGCCATGCGCGAGGAGCTGATGCCCGGCGACTGGCAGTGGCTCCGCGACGCCGGCGTCATCCGCCAGTACCCACGCGCCAACGTCTTCAAGGTGCCCCGTTGGGAGGCCAACCCGCGCCGCGAGCAGATCGATCTCGCGCTGCAGCGTGCCGCCGAGTCGCATCGCCTCGGCACACTTACCGATGTCGGCGAGGGGTCGAGCACGTTGGGGATTTCGGGCGCCTGAACGGCGGCACGCACACGCAAGGACGGCGCTGCAATGGCGCCGTCCCTTTGCCGCCCCTTTCATGCCGTGCACTACATCTTCGATCGCAACTTCAATCGCAACGTACCGCCGGGTTCCAGTCCGCGAACAGGCCACTCGGGTTGCCCTGCCACAGCCACACGTGCAGCACCCAGGCGTCGATGCCGGGGTTGAGGTGGAACTCCTGGCCGAACAGCGTCGGCGGATTGGGCTGCAACTCGGTGAACACGATGTATTCCACCGCCACCAGCCGCTTGCCACCGTTGGCGGACGGCGCGTAGACCAGCACTTCGGGGCGCAACGCATCGACCCCGTCGTCGAACAGCAGGTCGCCGTTGCCGTAGTGGTAGCCCATCCCGCCTTCGGGCGAGGACAGACACTCGGTGAGTTGCACGTCCCAGCCGGCGTCGTTGGCCGTCTGCAGCGAATGGAACGCCGCGGTCGCCAGGCGCAGGTCGCGGAGATCGGCGTTACCCCTGGCATCTCCACCTGCCAGCGCGGCAGGTCCGTAGATCATGGCCGCCAATACCAGCGCGGCCGACAGCGATGTGCTTGTGGCCATGGGAAGATCCTCGTTGAGTGAAGACACGAACACCCCCCTCATGCCCGGTATTCGGCATCAACGCAGGTCCGATACACCCCCGGCCACCCTGGCACGCCGCACCGACGAACGGCGTGTAGCGTCAGCCCGCGGCGCAACCCAATCTGGACTTCCCAGCTACGGCCGCCCTTACGACGGCTCGTCGGCGGGATAGGCCGGCGCGGCCACACGATCGCGTGACGCGGCCCGCATGGCCTTGCTGGCACCCCATGCCAGCAGGACCAGTCCGGCCGCCGACGCCACGGCCAGCAACATGCTCGCCGCACCGAACACGGCGAGCATCCCGCTCACGCTTTCGTAGGCATTCTGGGCGTCGTAGATCAGCCACGTCTGGGTCACGCTCAGGAGCAGCCTCAGCACCGCCGAGCCCAGCAACACCGCCATGCCGCTGATCGCCAGTGCGCGACCCGGCCCCGTGGACGTCCATATCAACAACATCGCCATGCCGGCGATGCAGGCCAGCAGTTCGGGCAGCTGGTAGCCCAGCAGGGTCAGGAACTGGGTGACGAAAACATCCATGCGCAAGGTCCTTGGGCCACAGGTGAAAGTGCGGAAAGACTAACCCACATGCCGTCCGCGAAGCCGCGGCGGACATGCTCCTGGCGTCGCGCGCAGACCCGGCGCCTAGCGCAGGCTCATCGAAAGCGCCGCTTCCACCAGCGGCTTGGCCCAGTCCGGCGTGTTGCCGAGCGATTGCAGGTCGGCAGGCCAGACGAGCTTGCCCGACTTCATTTCCGCAACCAGCACGGGGTCCGGTATCGCCTGCCCGGCGCCGGCCTCGACGCTGTTGTCATACACCCGCAGGTGCGCCAGACAGGGCATGAGCGCAATCAGGTTCTGCAGCGCCGCCGGATAACGCTCGCGGACCTTGGCCTCGGGGATGTCGTGCCCGCCCACCGCCACCCGGGCCTTCACACGGGCCAGGTGCAGCTCCGGCGAAGACAGGCCGCAGAACCACATGAGCACGTCGTGCGTACTGGCGGCCGCCTTGATCCTGGCCGGAACGGTGCGGCCGCCCAGCGTGGTCTCGAAGGCATGGTGGGTGCCATTCGCGACCGCCTCATCCAGACGGCGCATGCCCTCCTGCCATGCGACCGCATTGGCCTCGACCGGGTCGCAGCCGGTTTCGGCACGCAGCTCGCGCGCAAAGGTGTCGGGGTTGAACCAGGCCAGCCCCGCCGCCTGCAACAGATGACCGCCGACCGAACTCTTGCCCGCACCGTTCACCCCGGCGAGGACAAAGAGAACGGGGCGCGCCGTCAATGCCCCGCCCCGGCCTTGACCTTGCCGCCGAGCCTGGCCGGCGCGTCCATCACCGAACGCAGGCGGCCGGCGGCATCGTCCGCCTGCAGCGACGCCAGGCGCTCGTCGAAGCGCTGGCGGAGCGTCTCCAGCACCGCATCACTGCTGGCGCCGGCTTCATGCAGGGCACGCACGATGGCGCCGTAATCCTCGATCGAGAGGATGACGGCCTCGGGCTCGCTGTGGTTGGTCACCACCACCCGGCCCTCGCGGCCGACAACCTTCATCACGCCACGCCAGCCGAGCTTCTTCACGTCGGAGGCCGGCGTGCGGGGCAGGTCTTCGATCGCATCGAGTTTCTGGATCAGGGCCATGGTCACTCCAGCGCCTTGAGGGTGAGGCCAATATACCCCTTTTTCCCTTTTCCAGGCCATCCGCAAGGAATGACCGCCCTGCACGCCGGATCAGCGCGGACGCCCTCGCCCATTCACTCTTCAGCACCCACCGGGTGCTACCGTCGGCCCGTCGTATCAGGGCATGGGGGGTGTCCGATGAAGACGATTCGATGCGTCACAACGGTGAGCGCCTGGGCAGGCATCCTGATCATCGCAAGCCAGCTCGCATGGCCGCATGCCGCAGCCGCACATGGCGGCGGGCTCAACGCCCAAGGCTGCCACAACGACCGCAAGAACGGCGGTTACCACTGCCATCGCAGCCCGGCCGCACCAAAACCGCCGGCAGGCAACACGCCGACTCCCACTGCGAACCGGCTTACCGGCAACCAGAGCGGACAGGTCTACTACGCCAACTGCAGCGCCGCCCGTGCCGCAGGCGCAGCACCGGTGCGCCGTGGCGATCCGGGCTACGGGCGGCATCTGGATCGCGACGGGGATGGCGTCGGCTGCGAGTGAGCGCCTTTATCCCCAGCAACAATTCGGCGACAGGCGCACGTCCCAGCGTCCTGCTGCCGTTTGCATGCGTACCAATAGCTCTGCAAGCGACCCAGTCACCTGCATAGACGCCAGCTCTTCGTCGTTGGCCACCCGTAGATCGACGAACTCGTGATAGGCATGGTCCAGATCCGACGGACCTTCACCAGTAGCCATGAAGTGCTCCTCGCACAGCGAAGGCACCTCGACCTGCTCGGCCACAAACAGATCACCCCACTCCAGGCACTTCCGCAGCTCTTCCTGGGAATCACCCGCATCGCCCGATAGCAGCAACGCCCCGTACGTCTTCCAGTTGCCGGCGTCGCGGTACATGTATTCGAAGACGCAGTGGCGCCCGTTCGTTTCGAATCGACCATGAGGCACGTGATCCAGCGCGCCTTCGGCGGCATCAGATATCTCGTTCATGCCACCAGCATCCGTCGCGACCGTCTCAGAACCAGAGATGCGCCTCGCCGTCTCAGCCAGATGAGCCGGGGTCGCTTACCTATTAGCAAGCCTGGTAGCCTGGTCTGCACGGGAGGGGGTCATGGCAAACGCAATATTCACCGCATCCGAAAGCTCTGCCTACGATGACCGCATCGAGGCGTGGTACCACTTTCCCAAGACTTACCTACGCCAGGTCGAACAGGCCAAGGGCGACTTCGTCCTGTACTACGAGCCGCGCCGTACAAGCGGGCCTAACAGTGCGACAGGGCGGCAGGCGTACTTCGCAATCGCACAAATCGTCGGCATCGAGCCCGACGGCAAGCGTCCCGATCACTACTACGCTCACCTCAAGCACTTCCTCGAGTTCGATCACCCTGTCCCTTTCCGCGAAGGCGACGAGTACTACGAATCCGCGCTTCGAAAAGATGATGGCTCGACCAATCGCGGCGCATTCGGCCGCTCTGTCCGCCTGATCCCACGTGATGAGTTCGCACGGATTGTGCAAGCGGGCCTATCGGCCCAACTGGAGGCATGGGAGCGTCCGAACCGGGTTGCCGAAGAGGTTCCGGAGTACGTCGTGCGCCCCATCGTCGAACAGGTCGTGTCCCGAAAGTTCCGCGACGCGGCATTCCGTCGTCATGTGCGAAATGCCTATGGCAACACTTGTGCCGTCACCGGCCTTCGGCTAATCAATGGCGGTGGCCGCCCCGAGGTGCAGGCGGCTCATATCCGTCCAGTAGAGGAAGATGGTCCGGACACGGTCCGCAACGGCATCGCGCTGACCGGTACCGTGCATTGGCTGTTCGACCGCGGGCTGCTTTCCTTCGATGACGATTACACCATTCTCCTGTCGCCTCACGGCGTCCCGAACGATCTGGACAAACTGATCCGGGCTGAAAGGAAGCTGCTGCTACCGGACAGCCCCGAATGGCGGCCGCACCCTACCTACTTGAACTGGCATCGATTACAGAGGTTCAAGGCATGAAGGAAATGAACCCGGCCCCATTCCTCACGACCCTATTCCTCACGCGCCTCATCAATGACCGCAACTTTCGTATGGACCTTCCCATCTACGAAGGGGTCTGGTCACTCCTTCCATGTAAATATTTCTGCAGAATGGATGCTAGTGCGCATCTTCGGAACAAGATCCTTCTCGTTGGGGATTGGACTCCAAATCGTCGAGCTACTCAAAATCGGGCGCCGCCGCAGTTGTCATCATCATGCCCTGTTCCCTATCTGGCTACAGTTCGACTCGCGAGAAGTGCGGGTAAAGCCGGTAGAACTTCTTGAACACGGCGACGGGGTCGACACCCAGCCTGGAATCGACGACCTCAGCCAAATCGAACCCGAGCTTCCGTAGGACGTTGCTGTTGGACTCCATCGTGAGCCGCTCAAGCGACGACAGCGCAGGTAACTCAATTCGGTGGGGGTCGTCGGGAGTCGCATAGAACTCCCAGTCCTTGATGAGCTTCTCGGCGGCAGAGTCTTCGCGAGAACAGACCACAAGAGCTGCAGTCACCATCGGCTGTCCATCAGCGTAATGCGTGGCCAACGCCCACTCGATGCGGCGGTCAGCAAAGCTGAGAGCCTGCTTCTCGACGGCTAGCTTAAGAACCCGGAGAATGGTCGGGCCGTACTTTCTGAATGTCATCGCGTCGGCGGAAACTCCACTCGGCACCAACTTCCCCAAACGCTCGTTGAACCGCTGAAAACGCCACTCAGCCTTCGTCGGCTTGTGTGCGCGGTCTGCAGATGCCTCGCCATCGACTTCGACCGAGAGGTTCTTGCCCGAGGGCGGCTCGCCCAACGAACCCGGGTCCGCGTTGAGCGTCACGCGGAGGATACTTCCGATCGGCATCGTCCCGACCGTTTCAGCGAAACGCTGAATCTGTAATGCAATGCCACGGGGTGTCGTGTAGTCGAACCAGATAATGGCGGGCGTGGTGAAGGTTGTCTGGTCCAGAAACTCCTCAAGAGTCGAGTGGACACATTTGATGGACGCCACTGGCCTGTTAAACCTTTGCCGCTTGTGGATCTCTAGCTCGGACTCCACGCAAGTCAGTCGCCCAACGGTGCGGCTGCCCTTCTTGCGCCCAATGCCAATGCGAGAGTGCAGGAGGCGGAAGTCCTCAAGGAACGGTCCCCCAAGGCCTACGTAGTGGTACTTCTCAAGTCCCAGCTTCGGGGTGAGACGCATCAACAACGAGAGGAACAGCTCTCTGTCAACCGCCTTGTTCGGCCGTAGCCGGTACGGCAACGAAGACCCACTCATCAATCAGCCCCCTTCTTCTTGGCCTTTACGAGTTGGATCTCGAAGCACTTGTCTCCGACGATACCCGGCTTCTCATTGGCATCATCGAAGAGCATCCTCGATACAATCCTCACCTCTTCGACCGGACGCGAGAAAATAATGCGTCGAGATGACGGAGTGCTGCCCTTGGGCTCGGGGAGAGCGCCTTTCACCTTACGGGGATCAAACTCCAGAACGGTGCTACCTTTCTTCATACTCGCACGTGGGGCCACCGCTTCGATCACCTTGCTCAGCGACATTGGTCGGGCATCAGCCCAGTGGCTCGCCTGATCCTCACGTGGGTGATTCTTCCACCGGTTCGTATACGTGATCCAAGCCCGCATGCCTTCCTTCATCTTCACAAGCGACTCAAGCCAGACGTCCGATGATGTATCAAGGGCGCGTTTCGTGGTCGTGACCGGCAACTTTTTCGCGTCCTTTGCGCGGAATTCGATGATGCCGGTGATAACGATGAACTGGTCGTGGTACAGCGGAATGCCATCTCCCCAGCCCGTGAGCCGGCTTTTGTCTCCGACGATGACTGCGCGATCGTTGCAAAGCACTGTCCAGCCGGCGGTAGCAGAGTTGCGCTGCCCTACGAAATCACCTTCAGCGTCTTCATCGTCAACATCGTACTGACGGCTCGTGTTCAAGCCAACTGTGATTGAAACGAGGACGCCATCGATCGTCTTTTGGTAGACGTACGGAGCTGGTCCGTCTTTACGCTTGGAGACGAGGACTTCGACGTGGACGGGCTTCACGGACTCGCCATTGACTTCGATCTTGAGGCCGCGCTGTAGGAACATCGTGAAGTGGTGTGAGATAGCAGTCTTTACCTCGTTCACGAATGCTGCGTTCTCGAAGTGCTTGGCGACACCTGGATGGAGATCCTTGACCAAGATCGTTGTACCGGGCTTCGAAAGCTTCTCGCTGTTGTTGCTCGGCTCCCGGATCGGCAGCTCGCCCCAGTCCTTGTCGTCGAGCCATTCGGAAGTGATCGCCACTTCGAACGTGTCATTGCCATGTCGCGTCTTCACGAGTGCATTCTTGCCCATCTTGAATAGCGCTCGCTTCATACCGACACCGTACATACCGATCGTCTCGGTGTCGGCATCGCGCGTGTCGTCGGCGTCACGCCCCATCTTGAACGCGTAGTTGATCGCAACGTTGCGAGGGATGCCGCCACAGTTGTCCTCAATGGAAAACTGCTCCTTCGACAGCTTGATCTTGACGAAATGCCTTCCGTAATTGACCTTTCCACCTTCGGCGAGGCGCAGAGCTCCGTCGAGGCAATTGTCGACCAGATCGAGGATCGCGTCGTCAAGACTGATGTCGCGAGTAAGCATCGACACAAAGAACTGTTTCGTCGGCACTGCCTTAGCGGTGTGTTTGCTGAGCTTCATCGGATCCTCCCTGTATTAATCTTCTTCGCCGGATCGGCAGCCTTCGTCTTGGGCACCATAGGTTGGACATAGCTTGCCCTCCACGAGGGCGAACGTGCCCGAATCAGGTGCCTTCGCGGATGGGACGGAGGTCATCGCTCACAAGCCTTCCGTCATGTTCGATTCCTGGCTTTGCGCTTCTCTACAATCTTCGCGATCCGTACAGCAGCTCGCTCAGGCGGCTCGTGCGCCCAGACGCGCACGACCCTCCAGCCGTCTGCCTGCAGGCGCTTATTGGTGTCGCGATCGCGCTCCATATTGGCGAGGATTTTTGCTCGCCAAAATTCGGCGTTCATTTTCGGCCATGTCGCATGTAGCGGGCACCCATGCCAGAAGCACCCGTCAACAAAGACAGCTACGCGCGGACCACAGAATGCGATATCTGCGACCCTACGTGGCTTGGTTAGAACCGGCACATGGATTCGGTAGCGAACGCCTCGCGCATAAAGTTCACGGCGCAAGATCGACTCGGCAGAAGTATTTTTCTGCCTAACCCGCTGCATGCGGCGAGTTACTTCAGGCGTGGACGGAATTGCCCGGCCGTGCGTCGACATTCCGTCCTCGACGAGGATTGGTTGGCGAGGAGGGCTGGTCGACGTGCTGTTTAACATGCTCAATGATGCTCTCCCCGATGACACGCCCAAGATCAACCGGGACAGCATTGCCGATTAAGCGGCCAAGCACCTTGAACTGAATGACCCCACCCTTGGGCACGAAGGAATAGTTCTCAGGGAAGCCCTGCAAGATAGCCCCTTCACGTAGCGAAAGGCCGCGTGCCTGTGAGGGATGACCGAACCGGCCATTGCCAAAACCGAAGAACTGTGTCGTCAGGGTCGGCGCGGGTTCATTCCACTTCATGCGGCCGTAGACACCTGAGTAGGTTTTGCCGGTCTTCTTCTTATGGCACTTGGCTACCAAGTGCTTCGGCCAATCACGCCATGTGCCCCCAGGCTTTGAGGCCTTGATCCTTTCGTAGTTCAGATGGGAAAGCCCTGATGCAGCATGAAGCGGATCATCCCTATTACTGCCACCATGACGAAGTACAGGCAACCCTCTGAGTACATCAGCGACAGTTCTCTGCTTCGAGTTCGATGGCGCTTTCAGCTCGATATTTCCGAAGCGCGACGCGAGAAGAACTGTGCGGCGGCGACGTTGTGGGAGCCCATACGCAGCGCAATCGATGACTTTGAACCAAACCTTGTACCCTTGCTCTTTCAATGTAGAGATGAAATCGTCGAACACCAGGTGCCTGGTGACAGTCGGAACATTTTCCATTGTCACCATGTCGGGTTTGGCTTCCCGAACCAAGCGCGCGAACTGATGCAGCAGCCCCCAGCGCTCTGTCCCGATCGTCTCGTATCGCTGCGAGTAACTTGAGAAGGGCTGACACGGCGCACATCCAGCCAAGATGCGCACTTGCGCATCGCCAAACCAAGAACTCAGGTCAGACGACGTCAGGTTCGCGACATCGATTGCGTGGAAGGCACTTCCATTGTTCGTTTCATAGGGGTGCTTGCACGCGTCGTCGAGATCAACACCCGCCACGACACGAATACCCGCATCAATAAGGCCTCGAGTCAGCCCGCCGGCACCGCAGAATAAATCGACGCATACAATGTCGTTCACGGGGGAGCTGTGCGTCCTGACATTACCTCTTTGCGGATGATCTGCGCTGTCCTTCTTCTTCATACGCGCCCCCTAGCCACGAAAATCGTCGCGCACTCCCTTACGTTGACTGATCGAAGCACAGTGCCCGGCTGTGGCCGCGTCCGAGCGTACCACTCAGACATAAGCCTCATCAACTCATGGGGAGGTGTGAGAAAGAAACCCCTATAAATCATGGATGATAGACAGATCTCACAGGACAGTACGGTTACTGATCTGATGGCACATGTGTGGATGGGACCACATCTATCGCTGATTTAGTTCCGTACGCCCATCCGGGAAGGACCAGATTCAAGCCACGCGCAAGTCCGAGGAGCCAGGTCAGGCTCTTTCCAACGTGACACGAGGCTACCCCCCCAAGGCTCAGTTATGACGATCTTTAGGATATTACGTGATCCTGGCTGGATTCCAGTGAAGAACGCACCGGCGGAGACGCCCGCCAATGTCGCCAGGCTCAGCGCACGATGGGTCAGCCGCTGATTGCGCTGGCGGGGCCGCCGCCGGTGATCATCGGCGAAGTGGACAGGGACAGATGAACCTGGAACCACTAGTGGTGCGGCCGCCCGCGATAGATCATGTACACATCCGCACGCTGGTAATGCGTACCCGGCTTCACCCCCGGCTGCAGTTCGAAACCCACGCTCTCGTACAGCCGCAGTGCCGGCTGCAGGCGCTTTTGCGATTCGAGGAACAGTTCGCGGCCGCCCAGCCGCTTGAACTCGGCGATCGCGGCTTCCATCAGCTTGCGGCCGATGCCCAGGCCCTGGTGGCGTTCGGTGACGGCCATCTTGGTGAGCTCGTACACGCCGGGGGCGTCCACCATCAGTGCGCAGGTGCCGACCACCTCGTCGCCGACCAGGGCGATCAGGATCGCGCCGCCCGGCTCGAGGACGTGCTTCTCCGGTTCGGACAGCACGGCGTGGTCGATCGGCTCGATCTGGAAGTACTTGGCCAGCCACTCGGCGTTGAGCCGGTAGAAGTCGCCGCGCCACTGCGGCGCGAACGGCACGATGCGCACCTGGGCGGCCTGGCGCTGGCGCAGTCGTCGCGCGACCTCGGCCGGCAGCGGTTGCTCGTCCAGGCTGGCCTCGTAGCGCGACAGGGCGTCGAGCAGGTCGACGCCGATGTCCATGAGCCGATGCTCAACGGTGTCGCGCATGGCCTGCCAGAGCGGACGGGCGGCCTTGAGCTCGGCCTGGCAGCGCTCGGTCAGGGCGAGCACCCGCTGCCGGCGGTCGTCGGGGGCGGGCTCGCGCCGCAGCAGGCCTTCCCGGGTGAGCCGGGTGGCCAGCTGGCTGATGGCGGAATGGGTCAGGCCGATCTCCTTGGCGATCTCGCCCACGCTCAGCGGTCCGCGCTCCTGCAGCAGCCGCAGCACCGGGAACCAGCGCCCCTGCAAACCGATGCCATGCTCGCGGTAGACCTGGTCGACCAGGTCGTAGCTGCGCTCACTGATCACCTTCAGGCGGCTGGCGAGGGCCAGGGTGCCCTGGACCGAAAGAAAGCTCATGGCGATATCCGACGGCGTTTACGTAAGTGCTAACATAAACGCCGCCATCGCGATCGGCAAGTCCCGGCTAGCGCAGGCGCTCCACGCTCAGCACCGGCGTCTCCACCAGCTGCGGCCCGAACCACTGCAGGATGTTCACCCCCTCCAGCGTGTACCAGGGCGCCTGGGTGCGCAGGTGCAGGTAGGTCCTGTGGGCGGGCCCGATGCCATCCGGGTCGACCCGAAGAAAAACCTTGCAGTCGGCCTGGCCATTCGACCCGTTCAACACCACCGCTGCATTCTCGGGAATGAGCACGGTCTGCGCATCACGCGCGATTGCCACGATTGCTTCGATCATCACGTTCTCCTTGGGCGCGTCACAGGGGCGCCCGTACTGCAAGGACGCTGCAGCCGGGTGGATGTGAACATCCGCCACCTGTCTGGCCGCGTGCCCATCGCCGATGCTTTCGCGCCAGTTCGGCGTCCTAGGGCAACATCGCCCGCTATCGGCCTGCGCGACTCTCTTGCTACAGACCCGCCCGGCAGCGGGGTGACGTGTTTCAAGGGGAGATGGGAGGACCCGACTCAGGCGTCAGCGTCACCAGCACGACATCGTTGCTGCGCATCGGAATTTCGAGCGTGTGCTCGCCTGCGGGTCCGATCTCGATCCTGCGGTCGGTCTCCGGTAAGTCGCGCGTCAGCTCATGCAGCTTTTCGAGCTGGCTGTCGCTCAGGGAAGCGGGAGCCCCCATCTCGATATAGGCCGAGTACGCGTCGTTGGCGCGGAACCCGGTGCGCTTGACCTGAAGCCGGTAGGCGCCCGCCGTGAGGTGCTTGAACGTGAGCCGCGCCGCGGGTACCGGCGAAGCGGGAACGAGCCGGGTGTAGAACGGGCGATTGCTGACGTCCTGCTCGGGGTATGTCCAGTTCCAGATCAATGCCGAAGTGCTGGCGCCATCGGTCGCCAGCAGCGACTCGGCATCGGAGGATGGAATCTCCTTGCCGCGGAGCGCATGCAGGTACTTGTAGGCGAAGAACGCCGGCTTGCGGACGCCTTCGCGATTGATCAGTCCGAAGCCGCCGTGGAACGGCGTCGGCGGCGGGCCGGGTTCCTCGAACAGGTCGGTGTAGGCCCAGTAGCTCATGCCCTGCGCCAGTCCCTGCGCCGCCTTGATCTTGTCGAGAATGTACGGCGCACTGACATACGAATCGTGCACGGCGTCGCGCGGCGTGTAGCTCGTGCTCCATTCCGTGATGTACAGCGGCAGCGACGGGAAGGGCGATGCGTCGATCTGCTCCCTGACCCTGCGCACGTCGCCGACGATGGCGTCCGGCGACGACAGAAGCTTGGTGTCGGACTCGCCGTTCTCGTCCAGGAAACCGCCGTCGACGCCGTAGGTATGAGTCGTCACGAAGTCCACCGGCACGCCGTTCTCATGCGCGTACTCGAGGAATTCCGGCACCCATGCAGCGCCCGCGGTCGCGGGTCCGCCGACCTGCAGCGTGGGATCGATCGCCTTGATCGTCCTGGCAGTGACGTCGTAGAGCTTGAAGTAGGCCTGCTGGTCGGCCCGCTCCCAGAAGTCGCCGAGATTCGGTTCGTTCCAGACCTCGAAGTACCAGTGCCGTACTTCCGCCACACCGTAGCGCTCACGCAGGTGGCGAACGAACGCGTCGACGAGGTCGCGCCACGGCTCCAGTTTCGGATGCGATGTATTGCCCTTCCAGTAGAAGAGGGTCTGCTCGGACGTGGTCATCGCCTTGGGCGTGAATCCGAGTTCGATGAAGGGCCTGATCCCTTTCGACAGCAGGTCGTCGTAGAGCTGGTCGATCCTGGTCCAGTCGTACACGGTACGACCGTCGACGACCTGCACGGTGCCCAGCGCATCGTGGAAGATGTCGTGGAACCGGATGTAGCGAAAGCCCAGCTCATCGACGGCGAGCTTCAGGTGTGCCTGACTGTCCGGCCGTATCAACGTGCCCGGGAAGTCCGAGCCGACCGATTGGTTGAAGAACCGGTCCAGCGGCCGTTCGGCCAGGGCGAGGTCGATCGTGATCTCGCGCGAGGAAACCTCGGCAGCGTCGGCCACGCCGGATGCGGCGCTGCCGAAAGCCGCGGCCCAGATCACAAGCGGCAGGCTGACCCGCCGCAGATTCGACAAGACTCCGTGCATCCCATTCCCCGCCGGCCGAGCCCGCGTTCGCGGTCGATGCCCGTTGAACTCGAGGCTAGGACGGGCGGTGACCGTGGGTCCAATGAAAAAATCCGCAGAAGCTATACCAGGTCGGCATGGCTCATTGTGGTGGCGCGGAGTGGTTGGCGGTGCCATCGCAGGAGGCGCCTGCGACGCCACTCGTCGAGGATGCGTCCGGCCCCGTTGTCATTCAGCGGCCTTGCACGTCGCCATCGCTACACTCGCGGCTCTGCCCGAACCCGTCGTATATCGCATGTTTCGCGTACGCCCGTTCTGCCGTTTCACGGTGCTCGCCGTCGTCCTGACGTCCTCGCTGGCCGCCTGCGGCTGGAACCGCAAGGCGGAGCCACCGCCCTCGGGCGAGACTTTCGGCGCCGGGGACACCTATTCGCGCACCTACCTGGTGCCGCCGGCCATGGCCTGCGAGGCAACGCGGCGTGCGCTGCTGGGACAGGGCTACGTGATCAGCAAGTCCGCCCCCGACGCGCTGGAGGCCACCAAGAGCTTCCAGCCCGAGTCCGACGTCCATACCCAGCTCAACGTGCGCTCGACCTGCCTGCCGCAGCCGGGCGGCGGGTCCATCGTGTTCGTCAACGCGGTCCAGGACCGCTACGTGCTCAACACCACGGTCAAGTCCGCCAGCGTCGGCGTGAGCATGCTCGGCTCAGTGTCGCTGCCGATCGGCAGCAGCGGCGCGAACCTGGTGCGGGTGGCCAGCAACACCGTGCAGAACCAGGACTTCTACCGCCGGTTCTTCGAACTGGTGGCGTACTACGTACCCAGCACCGAAGGCCTGGCCCCGCCCCCACCGCCGCCGGTATTCGAACCCCTGCCCGATCCGGAGCCGCCTGTGCCGACGCCGATCGCGCCGTCGTTGCTCGATGAGGCATCGGATCCGCCTGCAGGAGCGACGGATCCGTCGTGACTCGCGAAGGGTCAGGTCCGTTCATCGCATGAGAAACAAATGAACCTGACTTCCTTTTCTCTTTTCTCCGTCTTTGCCGCTTATTGCGCCTTCCCGGTGCCGGGCTGCATTTGACGCTCCACCGAGCGCTGCATGCTGGGGAGTGCCGCTGCCGGCAGGCGGCCCAGCAACAGTGGAGTCGCCTGTGGTTTTACGTAGGCGTGGCCACGGATGCGTACGTATTCTTCGTGAAACGTCTTCCACTTCGACTCCGAAGAATTGGTCACGATCCCGCCATGAACCTGATGAAAGGTCGCCTCGCCCAGCAACAGGATGACCTGACCGGTCGGGTCCGCACAGGCGCGCGCCCAGGTGTCGAGATTTACCAGTCCGCCGCCGGGTGCAACAAATCCCGGCTCGTAGCCGCCGAGTCTCTCCCAGTGCTCGCGGGTCAGGAATAGCGCGCTGGTTTCTGCCGGAACACTGAACCAGCCGTCGGCCGACGAGGCTGCAAAGACCGAGATGGAAAACAATCGGTAGCCGTCGGTGACCCAGTCCACCGAGGCCAGGAGTTGATCCTCCACTTCCTGGCAATAGCCACTCAGCATGCTTCGTCGTTGCACGTCGGGCCCGAGGTGAAACGCGAGTGTCCCGATCACGGGGCGCGGATGCAGCCGCGCCGCCTCGAGTGCGGTGGCCAACAGACGGGGCGAAGCCATGCGCGCGCCATCGATCATCACACCCACCAGCTCGCCGCGAGCCAGCGCCAGGCCGCGATTGATCGCCTCGACGGGCGAAGGCGACGCGTCGGGAACCGTGTGGGTGCTGATGTTGGCGCCCAACTGCCGGAGTTGCTCATGGTCGAAAGGCTGCGTCGAACCGTTGTCGACGATGATGATCTCGTAGTCTTCCTCCCCGATATCCCGCTGGAAGGGCAGCGCCAGCGAACGAATCGTACGAGGCAATTCCCTCGCCATGTTGTAGCTGATGACGATTATCGAGAGCTTGGGGGAACTCATTTCTCCCCCTGTCCGGAAGGAAGCTTCTCGCGCAAGCCGGCCAGAACCTGGCTCCTGGGCGTTCCGGTCCGGTAGTTCTGCTTGAGGATCGCGAGCAGCTCCGCCACCAAGGGGTGATCGGCCTCGATCGCTCCCCTACGCTCGAGAATCTCAGGCGGTGGCGCCTGATCCATGCTGTATTTGCGCACGGTGGGATTGTAGTGGTTCCACAGCACCCGGTTCTTCGGATCCAGGCCAGCGATCAGAAGCAAGCCGGTAGGAGCGGTATCGAGCGGCAGAAGAAACAGGTCCGGCCGCATCTTTGCAAGGCACTGCTGCAGCTTCCAGACATCACCGGTCCACACTCGGGTTCGACGATCGCGTTCCGCCTGGGACGGGTGGGACGGGTAGATATCGTCGATCACGACCAGCGTCCCCGGATCGGCCAGTCGCTCGACGTGCATGAAGTCCCTCAGGACGTATTCGAAGAGGTGCATGCCGTCGATGAATACGAGTCCCGGAGGCTGCGTCAGCTCCTCGGCGGCCACATCCATGAAGAAGTCGTCGCTGGTCATGGCCAGCAACCGGGTCGTTGGCGACAGGGGCCCGACCTTGATGTCCGGAGCGGGATCCACGGCAACCGCTGCGCCCCGTGCAAGTGCCAGGCTGCGCCCGTGGCGGACGCCTATTTCCAGATAGAGATCGGGTTCCAATGCCTTGTGCAGGGACGCCAACGCGTCCAGATAATGAACGCCGCCTCGTGTCGCCTCCTCCTCGGCAGTGCCAGACGGCAATGTGGCAGGATCGATGGGAGCGTGCTCGACTCGCACGATGCTGCCTGCTGCAGGCACGGGAACGGATTGCCTGGAAAAAACACCGACCAGGTCCTGCCATGGCCCGCGCTCGTCCCTCCATACCTCGATCAACTGGCAGTTCGCATATTTCGCCAATGCGCCATATGCGTCGGGATAGAAGCGGTAGCAATCGACGGGATAGCGATGTATGGGGCCGGCGGAAGGGGCGATCATGAAAAGATAGCCGTCGGGCTTCAGCACCCTGATCATCTCGGCGAATGCCAGCCAGAAGAACTCGCAGTGTTCCAGCATCTGGCCGGACACCACGATGTCCACCGATCCATCCTCAACCGGCAGTCGGTACGGGTCTTCGAGCACGATGTCGACGCCGTCCCCGTCAGCCAGGTCGGCTGTCAAGTAACGGTAGCGGGCATCCTTGAAAACCTGGCGGTAACCGCCGTTGATATCCGCACCGCCGACGTCCAGCACCGTGACGGATTCTTGATCGTGCAGGGCGCCGGAACGCACATAGCGCTCGTAGCACCTGTGCATGTTCTCAAGGGAGGAAGCGTGCATGGATCATTCCCGAAGCAACTGACGTGAGCATCCAACTCCCGATGCAGCCCAAGGAAGCATCCCTGGACCGTACTCGTTCCGACCCACCCGGTCTCAAACCCCAATCGGATTCGGCTTCTCCACGTCGATCTTGTACTCCTTGATCGCGCGGGTGACGTCCTTGGCGGCCATCTTGCCGTCCTTCGCCAAGGCTTCGATCGCCGCGTGGGCGATGTGGAAGCGGTCGACCTCGAAGTGGCGGCGCAGGTTGGCGCGGGTGTCGCTGCGGCCGAAGCCGTCGGTGCCCAGGACGGTGTAGCGCATCGGCACGAACTCGCGGATCTGGTCGGCGTAGGTGCGGATGTAATCCGTCGCGGCAATCGCCGGGCCCTGGCGGCCTTCGAGCAGTTCGGTGACGTAGGGCTTGCGCGGCTTTTTGTCTTCGGGGTGCAGGCGGTTGTGGCGGATGGCGTCGGTGCCGTCGCGGCCGAGCTCATTGAAGCTGGGGCAGGACCAGATGTCGGCGGTCACGCCGAAGTCCTTGTCGAGCAGTTCGGCGGCGGCGATGACCTCGCGCAGGATGGTGCCGCTGCCGAGCAGCTGCACGCGCAGTTCGCTCTTCTTCGGCTTGCCGGCGTCCTTGAGCAGGTACATGCCCTTGATGATCCCCTCGGCGCTGCCCTCGGGCATGTCCGGGTGGGGGTAGTTTTCGTTCATCAGGGTGACGTAGAAGTACTCGTCGCGCTGCTCGGCGATCATGCGCTGCATGCCGTACTGCATGATGGTGACCACCTCGTAGCTGAAGGTGGGGTCGTAGCTGCGGCAGTTGGGGATCAGGCCGGCCTGGACCATGCTGTGGCCGTCCTCGTGCTGCAGGCCCTCGCCGTTGAGCGTGGTGCGGCCGGCGGTGGCGCCGAGCAGGAAGCCGCGGGCGCGCATGTCGGCGGCCTGCCAGGCGGAGTCGCCGATGCGCTGGAAGCCGAACATCGAGTAGTAGATGTAGAACGGCAGCATCTGCAGGTCGTTGGTGCTGTAGCTGGTGGCGCAGGCCAGCCAGCTGGAGAACGCACCGGCCTCGGTGATGCCCTCTTCCAGCACCTGCCCGGCAGCGTCCTCGCGGTAGTACATGAGCTGGTCGCGGTCGACCGGCTTGTACTTCTGGCCCTGCGGGGCGTAGATGCCAAGCTGGCGGAACAGGCCTTCCATGCCGAAGGTGCGCGCCTCGTCGGCGACGATCGGCACGCAGCGCGGGCCGATCTGCTTGTCGCGCAGGGTGATGTTGAGCATCTGCACGAAGGCCATGGTGGTGCTGATTTCGCGCTCGCCGGTGGACTTGAGCAGGCGCTCGTAGGTCTCGAGCTTCGGCACTTCCAGCGAGGTGCTGGCCTTGCGGCGGCGCTGCGGGAGGAAGCCGCCCAGCGCCTTGCGGCGCTCGAGCATGTACTGCACTTCCTCGGAGTCCTTGCCCGGGTGGTAGAACGGCACCTGGCCGTCGGCGAGCTGGGCGTCGGTGACCGGTACGTTGAAGCGGTCGCGGAACAGCCTGACCGCCTCGTCGTCCATTTTCTTGGTGCCGTGGGTCGGGTTGAGCGACTCGCCGGAGGCGCCCATGCCGTAGCCCTTGACCGTCTTGGCGAGGATGACGGTGGGCATGCCCTGCATCCTGGTCGCCGCGTCATAGGCCGCGTACACCTTGTGCGGGTCGTGGCCGCCGCGATTGAGGCGCCAGATGTCGTCGTCGGACAGGTTGGCGACCATGCGTGCGGTCTCCGGGTATTTGCCGAAGAAGTGCTCGCGGGTGTAGGCGCCACCGAAGGCCTTGCAGTTCTGGTACTCGCCGTCGACGGTTTCCATCATCAACTGGCGCAGCTTGCCTTGGGTGTCGCGGGCCAGCAGCGGGTCCCAGTAGCTGCCCCAGACGGTCTTGATGACGTTCCAGCCGGCGCCGCGGAACTGGCCTTCCAGCTCCTGGATGATCTTGCCGTTGCCGCGCACCGGGCCGTCCAGGCGCTGCAGGTTGCAGTTGATGACGAACACCAGGTTGTCCAGACCCTCGCGGCCGGCGACGCTGATCGCGCCCAGGCTCTCGGGCTCGTCGCACTCGCCGTCGCCCAGGAAGCACCAGACCTTGCGGTCGGTCTTGGGCAGCAGGCCGCGGCCTTCCAGGTACTTCCAGTTGCGGGCCTGGTAGATGGCGGCGATCGGGCCCAGGCCCATCGATACGGTCGGCACCTGCCAGTAGTCGGGCATCAGCCACGGGTGCGGGTAGGAGCTGATGCCGCGGCCGTCGACTTCCATGCGGAAGTGGTCGAGCTGGGATTCGCTCAGGCGGCCTTCGAGGAAGGAACGCGCGTAGATGCCGGGCGAGCTGTGACCCTGCACGCAGATCAGGTCGCCGGGGTGGTCACCCTCGGGGCCGCGCCAGAAGTGGTTGAAGCCGACGTCGTAGAGCGTCGCGGCGGAGGCGAAGCTGGCGATGTGACCGCCCAGGTCGCCGGGCTTGCGGTTGGCGCGCACGACCATCGCCATCGCGTTCCAGCGGATCAGCGAGCGGATGCGCCACTCCATGGTCTGGTCGCCCGGGGTCTTGGGCTCCAGGTGGACCGGGATGGTGTTGATGTACTCGGTGGTCGGCGCGAACGGCAGGTGGGCGCCGGCACGGCGGGTG
The DNA here is from genome assembly GCF_006547045.1 of Lysobacter alkalisoli. Lineage (NCBI taxonomy): Bacteria > Pseudomonadati > Pseudomonadota > Gammaproteobacteria > Lysobacterales > Lysobacteraceae > Marilutibacter > Marilutibacter alkalisoli. The sequence goes on along the minus strand of NZ_CP041242.1, from coordinate 385,692 downwards.
ACCTCGACCATGCCCTGCAGCAGCTGGTGGGCGCGTTCGGCGCCGTCATGCGCGATGACGGCCTGGACCGACTCGATCCATTCCTGGGTCTCGGTCGGGTCCGGGTCGTTATGCAGCAGGTCGGCGAAGGGGCTTTCGTAGGTCTGGCTCATGCGTTCCGCGGCCCCATGGCCGCGCCTCGTGACGATATGGGGAGTTAGAGTCGGGATTCTAACAGGGCGGTATTGCCGTTCCCGGGCTCCGGTTTCGGCTGCAACCTTCGCCTTTGGTCGGTGGTATGCGATGTCCGCGGCCATCGCATACCAGTCGGCGCGGACGGGGTCCCGGGTGCGGCTTTGCCTTGCCCGGGAGCCGCCAAAGCGCGACTCAAGCCTTGTGCCCGGCCTCCCGCGCGGCGCGGATCTGGGCGTCGACGGCCGCGATCGCGGTCATGTTGACGAGCCGGCGCGAAGTCGAGTTCGGGGTCAGGATGTGCGCGGGCTTGTCCAGGCCCATCAGGATCGGGCCCAGCGCGACGCCGTCGGTCATCATCCGGATCATGTTGTAGGTGATGTTGGCCGCGTCCAGGCTGGGCATCACGAACAGGTTCGGCCGGCCGCTGAGGGTGGTGTTGGGGAAGATGCGCTGGCGCAGTTCCTCGTCCCAGGCGGTGTCGGCCATCATCTCGCCATCGACCTCGAGTCTGGGCATGCGCCTGGCGAGGATCTCGCGGACCTTGCGCATCTTGGCCGCCGAGGGGTTGTCGTGACTGCCGAAGTTGGAGTGCGACAGCAACGCGACCTTGGGCTCGACGCCGAACAGCTTGAGCCGGTAGGTCGCCTGCAGGGTTGCCTCGGCGATCTGCTCGGCCGGCGGGTCGACCTGGACATGGGTGTCGAGGAAGAACCACACACCCTTGTCGTTGATCACACCGGTCATCGCCGCGGTGCCGGTGACGCCCTTGTCGAAGTCGAACACGCTGCGCAGGTAGCCGAGCTTCTTGTGGAAGCGCCCGACCAGGCCGCAGATCATCGCGTCGGCCTCGCCGCGCTCGACCATCAGCGCCGCGATCAGGGTCGGCCGCGAACGCAGCAGGTTCTTGGCCGCGGCCGGGGTGACGCCGCGGCGCTCGGTCAGGGCGTGGTACTGCTGCCAGTAGTCGTCGAAGCGCGGGTCGGAGTTGATGTTGGTCAGCTCGTAGTCGATGCCGGCACGCAAGCGCAGGCCGAGCCGCTCGATGCGCGACTCGATGACCTCGGGGCGACCGATCAGGATCGGGAACGCGAGGCGCTCGTCGACCACCGTCTGCACCGCGCGCAGCACGACCTCTTCCTCGGCTTCGGCGTAGACCACGCGTTTGCGGTCGCTGCGGGCACGGTCGTAGACCGGCTTCATCACCAGGCCGGTGCGGTGGATGAACTGGCCGAGCTGCTCGACGTAGGCCTCCACGTCCTCCAGCGGGCGGGTCGCCACGCCGGACTTCATCGCCGCCAGGGCGACGGCCGGCGCCAGCATCACCAGCAGGCGCGCGTCGAACGGACGCGGGATCAGGTAGTCGGGGCCGAAGGTCGGGACGTCCTCGCCGTAGGCGCTGCCCAGGTCGCTGGCTTCCATCCGCGCCAGTTGCGCGATCGCACGCACGCAGGCCAGCTTCATCTCCTCGTTGATGACGGTGGCGCCGACATCGAGCGCGCCGCGGAAGATGTACGGGAAGCACAGCGCGTTGTTGACCTGGTTCGGGTAGTCCGAACGGCCGGTGGCCATGATCACGTCCGGGCGCACCGCGTGGGCGTCCTCCGGCAGGATCTCGGGGTACGGGTTGGCGAGCGCGAGGATGACCGGCTTGTCGGCCATGGTCGCGACCATCTCCGGCTTGAGCACGCCGCCAGCGGACAGGCCGAGGAACAGGTCGGCACCGGCGACGATCTCGGCCAGCGAGCGGGCATCGGTGTCGCGCGCGTAGCGGGCCTTGTCCGGGTCGAGGTTGGGCCGGCCCGAATAGATCACGCCCTCGCGGTCGAATGCGGTGATGTGCTCCTTCTTCACCCCCAGCGCGACCAGCATGTCGAGGCAGGCGATGCCGGCGGCGCCGGCGCCGGTGGTGGCGACCTTGACCTCACCGATGTCCTTGCCGGCCACTTCCAGTGCGTTGAGCACGGCCGCGCCGACGATGATCGCGGTACCGTGCTGGTCGTCGTGGAACACCGGGATCTTCATCCGCTCGCGCAGCTTGCGCTCGACGATGAAGCACTCCGGCGCCTTGATGTCCTCCAGGTTGATGCCGCCGAAAGTCGGCTCCAGGCTGGCAATGATGTCGACCAGCTTGTCGGGGTCGCGCTCGTCGACCTCGATGTCGAACACGTCGATGCCGGCGAACTTCTGGAACAGCACGCCCTTGCCTTCCATCACCGGCTTGCCGGCCAGTGCGCCGATGTCGCCCAGGCCGAGCACCGCGGTACCGTTGCTGACCACCGCCACCAGATTGCCGCGCGCGGTGTAGTCGCGGGCAGTGTTGGGATCGGCGGCGATCTCCTCGCAGGCATAGGCGACACCCGGAGAGTACGCCAGGGCAAGGTCGCGCTGGGTCAGCATCGGCTTGGTCGCGGTGACCTTGATCTTGCCGGGCGGGCTGAGGCGGTGATAATCGAGCGCGGCTTGCTTGAAAGCGTCGTTGTCGGGCATCGGGAGGCGGCGATGAAAGCGGAGACGGGCTGGTGATTCTACCGGTGATGGCTGAACCCGGCTCGCCGCGGCGGGCGGATGCCCGCACGCGCGTGGCCATTCGCCAGCGCACGGTCCGCGTCCGGTATCCGGCAGCGCCTGCGTTTGGATCAGTTGATCAGCGTCCCTGCTTCCCGGCCTGCCCTGGATGACACTCCATCCCGCTCCCGACGGCCCCGTCCAGCGGCAGGCCTACCGCTTCGGCGACTTCGAGCTGCGCCCGCACAGCCGCGAACTGCTGCGCCACGGCCGGGCGGTGGAGTTGCAGCCGAAGGTGTTCGACTTCATCGCCTGCCTGCTCGTCCACCGCGGCCGCGTGGTCGACAAGAACGAGCTGTTCGACGTGGTCTGGGCCGGCCAGGTGGTCACCGAGGCGGCGCTGACGCGCTGCGTGATGAAGGCGCGGCGTGCGCTCGACGACGAGGCCGACAACCCGCAGGTGATTCGCACCGTGCACGGGCACGGCTACCGGTTCGTCGCACCTGTGGTGCCCGTGGAAGAACCGCTGGCGGATGCGCCTGACGACCTGTCTGCGATCCCGGGGAAGCCCGCCGCCGACACGCCGACGGCCAGTGCACCGACGGCCATCAACAGTCCCGACCTGCCTGCGACACGCCGCACACGGCGAAAGCGCCTGGTCGGACTCGGCCTGGCCCTGTGCGCGCTTGCCCTCGTCGCCATCGGCGGATGGTGGTACGGCAACGAGCGCGGCATGCCGACAGACGGCCCGGTGCGGCTGGCGGTACGACCGTTCGAGAATGGCACTGGCGAGTCCCGCCTCGACTGGGCCGGACTCGGCCTGATGGGCGCGATCGGCGACATCCTGCGCAGCGGCGGCCGGGTCGGCGTGCTCGGCGCACGCGAGGTGCTCGACCTGGAGCCGCGACTGGACGGGCTCGATGAGGCGGGACGACTGGCACGGCTGCGCGACATTTTCGGAGTCACCCATCTTGTCGAGGGCCGGATCGAACGCCGCGGTGGCCAGCTGCGCCTCGACTACGTCCTCGTCGATCCCGATGGCCGTCGGCGCGTACGCACCGCGGTCGGTGCCGATGTCACCGCGCTCGCACATGCCGTCGGCGCCGATCTCAGCGTGATCCTCGGCGATTCCACCCAGCCACCGGCCTCCGAGGACAGCTTCGCCAACGAGGCCTACCTGCGCGGCCGTGCGCTACGGCTGCAGGGCGACATCCCGGGTTCGGTCGAGTATTTCCGCCTCGCCAGCGAACAGGCGCCGGGGGCGTTCTGGCCGCGCTACGAACTGGCGCTGGCGCGGCGCGACCTGGGCGAGCGCGAGGAGGCGAGCGTGCTGTTGCGCGAACTGCTCGAAGAAGCCGACGCCAACGACGACGCCCGCCAACGCCTTGGCGCACGCAACGCGCTGGCGATCCTGCTCTGGCGCGCCGGCGAGGACGCGGAGGCCGAGCGCCTGCTCGACGAGGCTCTGGCCATCGCCGACCGGCATGGCGATCCCGAGCGCAGCGCGACGGTGCTGGTCAGTCGCGGCATCATCGCGACCTACCGCAACGACCTCGAAGCCGCCCGCGACTACCTGACCCGCGCGATCAGCGCCGAGGCGGCGGCCGGGCATGAGGGCCCTACCGGCAACGTGCTCAACTCGCTGGCCCAGGTCGACCTGCGCGCGGGCGACCTGGTCTCCGCCGGGCGCCACCTGGAGGGCGCGCTGGCCCGGTTCCGGCTGACCGGCGATCGCCGCAACGAGGCCGTCGTGCTCAACGGGCTCGCCGACCTGCGCCGGCGCGAGGGCCGCTTCGAGGAGGCGCGCGACCTGGCCGGCAACGTGCTGGCGGTGCATCGTGCGCTCGGCAACCGGACCGCCGAGGCCTCGGCGCTCAACGGCCTGGCGATGGCAGAAGCGCAGCTGGGGCATCTGCGGCTGGCCATGGAACATGCAAGCGCGGCGCTGCAGCTGGCCGAGTCGATCGGCGACCGCCCGACCGTCGCCAACGCCCGGTCGCTGCTGGGCCAGTTCAGCCTCGATCTGGGCGACCATGCCGCGGCACGGAGGTGGCTCGAAGGCGCCCTCGAGGCATGGCTGGCGATCGACGACACCACCGGCGCCAGGCGCCAACGCCGCCATCTGGCACGTCTCGATCGCGCCGAAGGCAAGCAGGCCAGCGCCGAACGCCAGCTGCTCGCGCTGCACCAGGAGCTGGTTGCGGATGGCCCGACGCCATTCGTGATCGATGTGCTCTTCGATCTGGCCCGGCTGCGGCTCGATGCCGGCGACCCCGATGGCGCCGCGCGCAGGCTGCGGGAAGCGCTCGTACTGGCCGAACCGCTTGGCAACGCGCGCCGGCTGCAGCAGCTGCATGCCGGCCTCGCCGAGGTCGCGCTCGCCGGCGGCGACATTGCCGCTGCGGAAGCCGAACTCGCCCGGGCCGGCGACACCCTTGCCGGCGATCCCGACCTGCTGCGCGTGCACGCCGCGATGGCCGCCGCCCGCGGCGACGCCAGCGATGCGCTGCACTGGGAGCAGGCGGCCCGGACTGCCGCCGGTGAACGCTGGCGGCCGGAGGACGAGGCACGGCTGACGACCCGGCAGAGGGCGGCGCGGCAGTAGAGATCCGCGCGTCTTTCATTCCAAGCCATTGATTCCACTACGGGTCATGGAATGGTCAGAACACGGTCCGGCAACGGTCAAGACGGTGCGCCTGGCGGAGACGAGACTGCGCGCCCACTCCCCGCTTCGCACCGGAGCCCGCATGAAACGCACCCTGATCCTGCTCTACGGCGTCGTCAGTTACGCCATCTTCTTCGCCTCCTTCCTGTACGCGATCGGCTTCGTCGGCAACCTGTTCGTGCCGCGCTCGATCGATTCGGCCGCGGTGGTGCCGTTCGGCCAGGCGCTGCTGGTCAACCTCGGGCTTCTCGCCGCCTTCGCGGTGCAGCACAGCGTGATGGCGCGGCCGGCATTCAAGCGCTGGTGGACGAAGTTCATTCCCGAGGCCGCCGAGCGCAGCACCTACGTCCTGTTCTCGAGCTTGGCGCTGATCGCGCTGTTCGTGCTCTGGCAACCGATGGGCGGGGTGATCTGGAACGTCGAGAACACCCTCGCCGTCGGCGTGATCCACGTCCTGTACGCGTTCGGCTGGGCGCTGGTGCTGGTCAGCACGTTCCTGATCAACCACTTCGACCTGTTCGGCGTGCGCCAGGTCTGGCTCGAGTTCCGCGGCAAACCCTATACCCCGCTGAAATTCGACACCCCGATCCTGTACCGCTGGGTGCGGCACCCGCTCTATGTCGGCTGGCTGTTCGCGTTCTGGGCGACGCCGACGATGACCGTCGCCCACCTGGTGTTCGCGCTGCTGACCACCGGCTACATCCTGGTCGCGATCCAGCTCGAAGAGCGCGATCTGATGGATGCGCACCCGGAGTACGCCGACTATCGCCGCGAGGTGCCGATGCTGGTACCCGGCATCAAGCGTGGAAGCAGCGCCCGCCGCGCGCTCGCCCGCTGACCCCCTCCCCCAGCGCCAGGGATGGCGCACTTTCGGCGCGGTTCACAGCTCCAGCGGCTCGTCGCCAGTGGCGATCGCGTCCAGGCGGATGCGATTGGCGAACAGCGAGAACGCCAGCATCCCGGCCAGGCCATTGGCGCGGGTGATCCAGTGCGGCATCCAGCGCGCGGGCACCAGCACGCCGTCGGCGAACAGCGGCTCGAAGCGCTGCACGTCGGCCAGGGTCATCTTGCCGGCGAACAGCCAGCGGCACAGTTGCAGCTTCTGCTCGCGCAGCGCCCAGCGGAAGAAGGTATGCACCGACACCAGCCCGCGCAGGTAGACGGTGTCCTTGGTGAACGCCGCGTCACCGGTCACCGGTACCCCGCGGAACACGCGCTGGGCGGAGGCGAAGCTGTCTTCCGCGGACTGCTCCTCGTCCATGAAATAGCGGAACACCTCGATGAAGTCGGCGCCGCGCAGGGCCATGTCGACCGCCTCGATGCGCAGGCTGAGCCGCTTCATCCGGCCGATATCGATGCTGCCGGTGATCTGCTCGGCGAAGGTCGCCAGTCCCTCCTGAGTCTCGGTACTGCGCGGCGACGACAACGCCAGGCTCGGCAGGATCGGTTGTTCGCGGCCGTTGAGCGCGGTCAGCGAGTGGACGAAGGCCTCGTGCTGCAGCAGCTGGTCGCGATCGTAGTCGCTGAAGGCGGCATTGCTGCGCAGGCGGATGCGGGTGGCGCCGGCGGCGGCCTTGGCGATCAGCTCGGGATCGAGCTCGACATCGATCACGCGCTCACCGAAGAAGGTGTCGAGATCGCGCTGCAGCTGCAGTTGCAGCGCGGTGGCCGAGACGGTGACGTGCTCGGCCGGGGCCATCAGTTCGCGGTCGAGTTCATCGGCGATGGTGATGAAGTGGTGGGCCGCCTCGCACGCAGTCGGGCCGTTGCCGGGCAGATGCTCGTCCGGGCGACCGAACAGCGCCACCGAGTGCGTCGTCACCGCCGGCGTGCCGAGCGATTCGAGCAGTTGCGCGGCGATGGCCCAGCTGCGGGCGGATTCCTGCAGGTACTGGCCGAGCGGATGGTCGGGATCGGCTCCTGAGGCGATCGCGTCGAGCTCGGCGCGCGCCTCACCGAAGTCGTGGCGCGGGTATTCGATCTTCGGCAGTACGAGCCGGCCGGCGTGAAAGCCGTCAAGGAAGCGAGTTTCCTGCCCCGCCGGCCAACTGGTCAGGGTCAGCAGCCGGATCCCACGCACAGCCCTGACCATGCGCTCGTCAAGCGCGGCATGGTGGGCGATGGCGGGGTCATCGTTTCCCATATTTATCTTCCAGCCGCTTGTTCAGCGTCTTGCCCTGCACTTTCGCGTCCTGCTTCTGCGCCAGGCGATTGGCGAGTTTATCGGCGGCGCCGGCGACTTCGTCGCGCAGCTTGAGGTAGTTGGCGAAGCGCTGCGGATCGAGTCGTCCCGACTCGATCGCGGCACGCACCGCGCAGCCGGGTTCGCGGGCGTGGGCGCAGTCGCGGAACCGGCATTGCTCGGCCAGCGCCTCGATGTCGGCGAAGCTCTCGGTGACGTCCTCCTCGCCGGTCGGCTTGAGTTCGCGCATGCCGGGGGTGTCGATCAGGCAGGCACCCGACGGCAGCGGTATCAACGCTCGGTGGGTGGTGGTGTGGCGGCCCTTGGAATCGCGCTCGCGGACCTCGCCGGTCTTCATCCGCTCGATCCCGAGCAGGCTGTTGGTCAGGGTCGACTTGCCGGCGCCGGAGCTGCCGACCAGGACCACGGTCCGACCCGGCGCCAGCCATTCGCCGAGGGCCCTGGCGCTGGTGGTATCCCTGGCGTTGACCGTGCGCACCGCCAGCGTGTCGTCGCCGAGTGCGCGCAGTTCGGCAACCGCGGCCTCGACCGCGCCGGGGGTCGCCGCTTCGGCGAGGTCGGTCTTGGTCAGCACGACCACCGGTTCGGGGCCATCGCCGGTACCGCGGACCAGCAGCAGGTAGCGTTCGATCCGGCGCGGGTTGAAGTCGTCGTCGAGCCCACAGACGACGAACACCGTGTCGATGTTGGCCGCGATCAACTGCTGTTTGTAGTGTTCGCCGGCCGCGCCGCGCTTGATCGCGCTCCAGCGCGGCAACAGGGCGACGATACGCGCTTTCGGCACCTCGCCCTCGACCAGCACCCAGTCGCCGACCGCGGGCCGCTCTTCCGGCGCCACCTCGCCCTTGCGGTAGCGGGCCGGACGGGTCCATTCCGGCAGCGATTCGGCCCGATAGCTGCTAACGGGCGACTCGCCGTCGTCGGGCGCCTCGGCGACCACGTAGCCGCTGCGGTGCTGCTCGATGATGCGGGCCGGGCGGGCTTCGGGATGGGCCTTGAGCAGGGCCGCCCAACCGGCCGGCAACGGATCGGCAGGGCCGACCAGCGGCCAGCCGATCGCCTGCAGTTCGGCGCTGGTGGAGGTCAAGATCGGTCGAGGTCGTGATGCATGGCCGGATTCTAGCCGCATGGCGGGCCCACGCCCGCTGGACACGGCTACGCATTCGGATAGTCTGGCGGAAATTTCGCCCATCCACCCCACGCCACACCGCCGATGCCGCCCTCCAGCCTCAAGACCCGCGAACGCCTGTCCGAAGTCCGTTACGAAATCCGCGGCGAGCTGGCCCGCCGCGCCCGCGAGCTGGAGGCCCAGGGCCGGACCCTGATCAAGCTCAACATCGGCAACCCGGGCGCGTTCGGCTTCCGCGCCCCCGAGCACCTGCAGCGCGCGATCGCCGACCATATCGCCGACACCGATCCATATACCCACCAGCAGGGTCTGCCGGAGGCGCGCGAGGCGATCGCCGCTTTCCACAAACAGCGCGGCACGCCGAACGCGACCGCGGAGCGGGTATTCATCGGCAACGGCGTCAGCGAGCTGATCGACCTGTCGCTGCGCGCCCTGCTCAACCCCGGCGACGAGGTGCTGCTGCCCTCGCCCGACTACCCGTTGTGGTCGGCAGCCACGATCCTCAACGACGGTCGCCCGGTCTATTACCGCTGCCTGCCGGAGAACGGCTTCCTGCCCGATCCGGACGAGATCGAGGCGCTGGTATCGAGCCGCACCCGCGCGATCGTGCTGATCAACCCGAACAATCCGACCGGTGCCAACTACCCGCGCGAGCTGCTGGAGCGGATCGTCGCGATCGCGGCGCGCCACGGGCTGCTGCTGCTGTGCGACGAGATCTACGACTCGGTGCTCTACGACGGCGCGACGTTCGAGCCGATCGCGCCACTGGCCGGCGAGGTGCCGTGCCTGAGCTTCGGCGGCCTGAGCAAGGTCCACCGCGCCTGCGGCTGGCGGGTCGGCTGGGCGATGCTGTCGGGCGACCCGTTGCAGGTCGGCGATTTCCACCACGCGATGGACCTGCTCGGCGCACTGCGGCTGTGTGCGAATGTGCCGGGCCAGTTCGCGGTCGAGGCCGCCCTGCACGGTCCCAACACCATCGACGCGCTTTGCGCACCCGGCGGGCGCCTGTACGAGGCACGCCGCGCGGTGATCGAAAGCGTTGCCGCCAGCCGCTACCTCGAACTGGTCGAGCCGGCCGGCGCGCTGTATGCGTTCCCGGCGGTGACCGGCGCCGCCGCGGAAGGCTTCGACGACCACCGCTTCGCGCTGGAATTGCTGGAGACCGAGAACGTGCTGGTGGTGCCGGGCAGCAGCTTCAACGTCGCCTTCCGCAACCACTTCCGCGTCACCCTGTTGCCACAGCCCGACGAGCTGCGCGAGGTGTTCCGCCGCATCGAACGCGTGCTCGAGCGCCATGCGGAACTCGCCACGGGCCGCGGGACCGCGCGTGCGGCGCTGGCCTGAACCGGTACGCTTGCTGATTGCCGGCGCCTGCACGGCGCTGCTGCTTTGCGCCTGTGCCGGCGCGACCTTCAAGGAATCGACGATGACGACCTACCTCGCCCTCGGCGACAGCTACACCATCGGCGAGGCCGTGCCCGAATCCGGGCGCTGGCCGGTGCAACTGGCGGCCGCGCTGCGCGCAGAAGGGGTGCCGCTCGCCGATCCGCGCATCATCGCCACCACCGGCTGGACCACCGACGAGCTGGCGGCGGCGATGGACCAGGCCGAACCGCTCGGCGAATGGGGCTTCGTCAGCCTGCTGATCGGGGTCAACAACCAGTACCGCGAGCGCAGCCTGGACAACTACCGCAGCGAGTTCGACGCCCTGCTGGCGCGTGCGATCGCCCATGCCGGCGGACGGGCGGAGCGGGTGATGGTGCTGTCGATCCCGGACTGGGGGGTGACCCCTTTCGGCGAGGCCCACGACCGCGGCGTCGACGTGATCGGCCGCGAGATCGACGCCTTCAACGCCGCCGCGCACGAACTGTGCACGGCACGCGGCGTCGCCTTCGTCGACATCACCCCGGTCTCGCGCGAGCGCGGCGCCGAGCCGGCGATGGTCGCCGGGGACGGCCTGCATCCATCGGCGGCGATGTACGCCGAATGGACCCGGATCGCGTTGCCGGTCGTGCGCGGCATGCTGTCAGACCGCCGGCCACCACGCTGAGCCTCCCGTACATGTCCGCCACCATGAGAGACGATGCCCGCCCATTGCCGGCCGCCAGCGTGCGCCGGATTTCCGGCGCCTTCTCGCCCGACCGCTGGTGGAGCTACCGCGGGGACTACTTCTATACCCGCAGCAAACTCGGCAGCGACCCGCTCTACCCCGGCGTCATCGAGGCTCTGCGCGGCACTCGCGCGCCACTGGTCGACCTCGGTTGCGGCCTCGGCCTGCTTGCCCATGCCCTGCGCGATGCCGGCCTTTCGATGCCCTATCACGGGGTCGACAACGACGCAGGCAAGATCCGGCGGGCCGGCAGGGCAGCCGCGCGCGCCGGGCTGGATGCGGTCTCGTTCGACACCGTCGACCTGGCCGTCGGACTGCCATCGCACCGCGGCAGCGTGGCGATGCTCGACGTGATGCAGTTCATCCCGCGCGAAGCGCATGCCGATGTCCTCGACACGATGGTGGCGATGCTCGAACCCGGCGCGCGGCTGGTGATCCGGACCGGCCTGGACGACGGCAGCCGCCGTGCCCGCGTCACCCGTGCGGTCGACCTGCTCTCGCGCATGCTGGGCTGGATGAAAACGACCCCGCGGCACTACCCCGACCGCGACCTGCTGCACGACCGCCTGGCCGGCGCCGGCCTGGAGGTGCGGATCTCCTCGCTGTCCGGCAACACGCCGTTCAACAACTGGCTGGTGGTGGCGCGCGCTCCATAGGAGCGCGATGCCCCGGCCGTGCCCGGCCAAAGCGAAACCGCACCCGGGGACGCGGTACGCCTTGAAAACCCGGGTGCGCTCGGCTTGCCCGGGCTATGTGCTGGATTCGAATTCTTCGGGGAGCACGGTGCGGTAGCCGAGCTCGTCCATGCGCCGCAGCCACAACGCCAGGGTCTCGACGCTGCGGCCATGCGCGGCGCCTTCGTGCAGCAGCACGATCGCGCCGGGCTTCAGCCCGCCTTCCAGCCGGGTGACCACGATCCCGGGATCGTCCTCGACTGCGTCAAAGCCACGTGCGCACCACGCCACCCGCGCCAGTCCGTGCCGTTTCAATGCCGCCGCGGCAAACGGGTTGGCCATGCCGACCACGGCACGGAACCAGCGCGGCGGAGCGCCGACCAGTCCGCTCAGCACCTCCTGCGCACGGTCGATCTGCCGTCGCATCGCCGCCGGCCCCAGCGCCCAGAACATCGCCGAAGGATGATCGAAGCTGTGGTTGCCGATGCCATGGCCGCGGCGCACGATCTCGCGCACCCGCTCCGGCCGCGCCGCGGCACGCGCGCCGACGAGGAAGAAGGTCGCTTTCGCACCATGCGCTTCGAGCAGGTCGAGGATGCCTGCGGTGTCGTCCGAGGGACCGTCATCAATGGTCAGCCAAAGCACCTTCTCATCGGTCGGCAGCCGGTTGAGCACCGGGCTGAACAGGCGCGAATGCGGCCACAGCGTGCCCCAGAACATCGCGCCGTGGCTGGCCAGCATCGCCGGCAGCCCCCAGCGCCAACCCCAGGCCCACCAGATACCGATCACCGCCAGCTGCGAGGCGGCGAACAACCAGGCCCAGACCCGGGGACGCCGCGGCGGGCGATGCGGAAACGGAACGGACATGAGCGCGATGATGACACGTCGATACCCGCCGGACCCGGCCCCTGCAGGGATCGGGGCAGGTAGAATCGCCGGATCTTCCATGGACATGAAGGAATGCAGGCCATGCAGGGAATGCCCGGCTGGATCGTACTCGCGCTCGCCCTGATGTCACCGCAGGCGCTGGCCGCCGACACCGGAATCGGCTTTGGCCACCACGACTGGCTGCTGGCGTGCGACAACACCGGCACCTGCCGCGCGGCCGGCTACCAACCCGACAGCGACACCCTGCCGGTATCGGTCCTGCTCACACGCCGGGCCGGACCGGAGCAGCCGGTGACCGCCGAGGTCCAGATCGCAGAGGCATGGGACGCCTCCGGCGAGTCCACGGCGCAGGCGTTTCCGCTGTCCCTGCGGATCAACGGACAGGACCTTGGCCCAGTTTCCGCAGGCAGCGATGACGCCGTGTCCGGCGCACTGACGCCGGCGCAGACCAGCGCGCTGCTGGAGGCACTGACACGCGACAGTCGCATCGAGTGGACGTCACCGGGCGGCGAGGTCTACAGGCTGTCGGACCGGGGCGCCGCCGCGGTGCTGCTGAAAATGGACGAGGCGCAGGGCCGGCTCGGCACCCGCGGCGCATTGGTGCGCAGGGGTCCGCGCGACGAATCGAGGGTGCCGCCACCGCGTCCACTTCCGGTGATCCACATGCCCGCAACGGACGATGCCGACATCGCCTTGCCGCCCCGCGAGATGGCCGCTCTGGCCCGCGAACTGAGGGCACAGCTGGATGCCGACACGTGCATGGATCTGCCCGCTGGCCACGACGAGAATGGGGACGCATCGGAATTCACCGTCACCGGGCTGTCGCACGGCAAGCTCCTGGTATCCACGCGCTGCTGGCTCGCCGCGTACAACGCCGGCAGCGTCTACTGGGTGATCGACGCACAACCGCCCCATCAACCGGTGCTGGTGACCACCAACGGCAGCGGTTATCGGCGTGGCCAGATCGATGCCGGGCACAAGGGGCGCGGCCTGGGCGACTGCTGGAGCTCGCAGACCTGGACCTGGAACGGCAGCGAGTTCATCGCCAGCCACGAGCAATCCACGGGGCTGTGCAAGGGCTTTCCAGGCGGTGCGTGGCCGCTGCCGATTCTGGTAAGCGAGGTCCGTGCGGATGCTCCGGTCGCCCTGCCCGGCGATCGATAGCAAAGGAGGCGTAAAATAGCGGGCTCCCCCGCTCCACGGAACCGTATCCATGTCCCTCGATCCCGCCGTGCGTTCGCGCATCGAATCCCTGCTGCAATCGAACCGCGTCGTGCTGTTCATGAAGGGCGTGCCCGACGCGCCGCAATGCGGCTTCTCGGCCAAGGCCGTCGGCGTGCTGAACGCGCTGCTGCCGGAAGGCTATGCACACATCGACGTGTTGTCCGACCCGGAGATCCGCGAGGGCATCAAGGAATACGGCCAGTGGCCGACCATCCCGCAGCTGTACATCGGCGGCGAGCTGGTCGGCGGCAGCGACATCGTCGAGCAGATGGTCAATTCCGGCGAACTGCACGCCGCGCTGGGCGTGCCGGCGCCGGACCGTACCCCGCCAACCGTCAGCGTGACCCCGGCCGCGGTGCAGATGCTGCGCGACGCCGCCGCCAACGCCGGCGAAGGCTACGCGGTGCAGGTCGAGGTCGACCCGCGCTTCCAGACCCGCCTGCAGCTGGCCCCGGCCGACGCGAATGCGATTGCGGTCGAAGTCGACGGCCTGCGCCTGCAGTTCGACCTGGCCGGCGTGCGCCGTGCCGACGGCCTGTCGATCGACTGGGTCGACGACGAGCGCGGCCGCGGACTGGTGATCGAGAACCCGAACGCGCCGCCGAAGGTCAGGCCTATCAGCCCGGCCGAGGTCGCCCAGCGGGTCGCCGCCGGCACCCTGACCCTGGTCGACGTGCGCCCGGCCGAGGAACGCGCGCTGGCCTCGGTCAACGTCGCCTTCGAGACGATCGATGACGGCGCGCTGCAACGCCTCGAAGCGCTGGACAAGTCCACTCCGCTCGCTTTCCTCTGCCACCACGGCAATCGCAGCATGCAGGCTGGCGAGCATTTCCGCGGCCTCGGTTTCCGCGAGGTCTACAACGTCGAGGGCGGCATCGACGCCTGGGCGGACGTGGACGGGGCGATTCCGAAGTACTGAGCGCTACACCGCCTTCTTTTCCGCAAGCCGAAAGGCGTCGGGATCATCCCCGGCGCCTTTTTTCTTGCTACTTCTCCCGGGTGCGGGGGGCTTTGCGGAGACGCCGGCGGCCATGCCACCGGCGTCCTCAGACTCAGCCCTTGAACCCGCCCGCATCCAGCCAGGCCTGCTCTTCCGGCGTGGTTTCACGGCCGAGCACGGCGTTGCGGTGCGGAAAGCGGCCGAACTTCTCGATGATCTCCAGGTGCAACACCGCCCACTTGTCGGCGTCCTCGCCGGGCAGGTTGCGGTGCAGCTCGACCGAGCGTCGCTGGTCCTCGATGTCCTCGGAGTGCTCGAACGGCAGGTAGAAGAACGCCCGCAGCGCCGGTTCGACTTCGGCGTCGTAGCCGCGATCGACCGCCTCGGCCGCATGGCGGCGGGCCAGTTCGTCGAACGCGAAGGCCTTGGCGGTGCCACGGTGGATGTTGCGAGGCATCTGGTCGAGCAGCAGCACCAGCGCGAGTGCGCCCTCGGCGGATTCCATCCAGCCCTCGGCCTTGCCGGCGGCAGCGTCCTCGACGGCATCCTCGAACGCCATCTCGCACATGTCGTCGAAGGTCTCGTCCTTGGAGAACCAGCGTTCCGGGCCGGCATCGCGCCAGAAGTCGACGACTTCCTTCGGGGTTACATTCACTACGGTAAACCTCTCGATCGAGTGGGCGCCCTACCCTAGCAGGTGCACAGCGATATCGCTCAGGCCGCGTCTTCGGCTTCGGCTTCGGCATCGATATCGGCGTCGGCGTCGGCGTCTTCATCCTCGTCGCCGAGCTGCATTTCCAGTTCGCTGATCCAGGCCAGGGTCACGCTCTCCAGCGTCACTGCGTGGATCAACGGTCGCAGCGCGCCGCCGGAATAACTGGTGGCGATGAAGCGGGCGTAACGCTCCCGGTAGTCGAGCCAGCGCGCGTGGGCCTTTTCGAAATCATGCAGGGACTCACCGTCGAGCTGCTGGCGCAGGTGCGCCACGAGCTGTTCGAGTTCGGCATTGGCACGGCGGAAGGCGGCGATCGCCTCACGGTCGATGTCCGAGGCGGTGTCGTCCTCGCGCGTATGGCGGGCCAGTTCCTCGGCCTTGGTGAAGTAGTTGTCGGCGATGCGCGCGGCGATCTCGGCCCGGCCGATCAGGCGGTGCTCGAAACGGCGCAGCTCGTCCAGGCTGGTTTCGGCGTTCTTCAGGTCCTGCTGCAGCGCGAGCAGCTTGCGGTGACGCTCGATCGCATCGACGGTGCCACGACGCTCGACCCGGCGCTGGATGAAATAGAACGCCCAGGTCAGCAGCGCGCCGACGATGAGGTAGACCAGTTTCTCGACCATGTCCTGCTCCGCTTGTGCCGTCCGTGTCCGGCAGGAAAGTGTGCCCTGATGGGGTCTCAGTCGCTGCGAACCCTGCCCGGAACGGGCTATTCGTCGAAACGCAGGTGCCGGACCGATTTGCCGTGACGGCGGATCAGCCGTAGTGCCTCGATGCCGATGTTGATGTGGGCGTTGACGAAGCTGGCGCTGACCTTGGCGTCGGAGGCCTCGGTCTTGACGCCTTCCGGGATCATCGGCTGGTCGGACACCAGCAACAGCGCGCCGCAGGGGATCCGGTTGGCGAAGCCGGCGGCGAATACGGTCGCGGTCTCCATGTCGATCGCCATGCAGCGCATCGCGCGCAGGCGCTTCTTGAATGCGTCGTCATGTTCCCAGACCCGGCGATTGGTGGTGTAGACGGTGCCGGTCCAGTAGTCGTGCTCGAGATCCCGGATCGTGGTCGACACCGCGCGCTGCAGGGCGAACGCGGGCAGCGCCGGCACCTCCGGCGGCAGGTAGTCGTTGCTGGTCCCCTCGCCGCGGATCGCCGCGATCGGCAGGACCAGGTCACCGAGCCTGTTCTTGCGCTTGAGCCCGCCGCACTTGCCGAGGAACAGCACCGCCTTCGGGCCGATCGCCGAGAGCAGGTCCATTACCGTAGCCGCGTTGGCGCTGCCCATGCCGAAGTTGATCATGGTGATGCCGTCGACGGTCACGCTCGGCATGGGCCGGTCGCGGCCGACCACTTCGGCACCTGTCAGGCTGGCGAAGATATCGAGATAGCCGCCGAAGTTGGTCAGCAGGACATGCTCGCCGAAGCCGTCCAGAGGGACGCCGGTATAGCGGGGAAGCCAGTTTTCGACGATCTGGTGTTTGGTTTTCATCGCGACATATTACCCACCATGACCTTCGTCAGGGTTGGCACCGGTCGCGGTGCCGTCTACGGTCAGCAGGTTGTCATCCGCGCCACCGGGGAATCCCTGACCATGATCCGATCCTTGAACGCCACACTCGCCGTGGCGCTTGCCACGACGCTTGCGTGCGGCCCGGCCCTGGCCGCCGGTGCGGCGAAGTCGCCTGCCGCTAAACCACGCTTCGTCGACGACCCCTACCCCAGCACCTACCAGCGGATCGCCTCGCCACCGGTGCTGATCCGCGGCGCCACCGTGCTGACCGGCACCGGCGAGCGCCTCGACAATGCCGACGTACTGATGCGCGATGGCCGCATCGAGGCGGTCGGCACGGGCCTGTCGGCCGACGGCGCGAGCGTGGTCGACGGCAGCGGCAAATGGGTCACCCCGGGCATCATCGATGTCCACTCGCATCTGGGCGTCTACCCCAGCCCCAGCGCCCACGCCCACGGCGACGGCAACGAGATGACCAACCCGGTCACTGCCCACGTCTGGGCCGAGCATTCGGTGTGGCCTCAGGACCCGGGCTTCGCCGCGGCGCTGGCCGGCGGCGTGACTTCGCTGCAGATCCTGCCCGGCAGCGCCAACCTGATCGGCGGCCGCGGGGTCACGCTGAAGAACGTGGCGGCCACCACCGTCCAGGCGATGAAATTCCCGGACGCGCCGTGGGGGCTGAAGATGGCCTGCGGCGAGAACCCAAAGCGCGTCTACGGCGGCCGCGGCTCGGCGCCGGGGACCCGTATGGGCAACGTCGCCGGCTACCGCGCCGCCTTCATCGACGCCGCCGAGTACCTGGCCAAGAACAAGCCCGCCGACAGCGGCAGGCGCCGCGGCAAGTCGTCAGACCGCAAGTCGGACAATGGCAATGGCAACGGCAAGCGCGACCTCAAGCTCGACACCCTCGCCGGCGCGATCAACGGCGACATCCTGGTCCATATCCACTGCTACCGCGCCGACGAGATGGCGACCATGCTCGACCTGGCCGACGAGTTCGGCTTCAAGGTCGCCGCCTTCCATCACGGCGTGGAGGCCTACAAGCTCGCCGACCGGCTCGCGGCCGAGGACGTCTGCGGCGCACTGTGGGCGGACTGGTGGGGCTTCAAGATGGAGGCCTTCGACGGCATCCAGGAGAACATCGCCCTGGTCGACCGGCCGGAGGGCAGCTGCGCGATCGTGCATTCGGATTCGGCCGAAGGCATCCAGCGCCTCAACCAGGAGGCGGCCAAGGTGATGGCGCAGGCCGGCCGGGCCGGCATGGACATCGCGCCCGAGCGCGCGATCCGCTGGCTGACCTCCAACGCGGCGAAGTCGCTCGGCGTCCTCGACCAGACCGGCACCCTGGAGCACGGCAAGATGGCCGACGTGGTGCTGTGGAGCGGTAATCCGTTCAGCGTCTATGCCCAGGCCGAGCAGGTCTGGATCGACGGCGCGCGCGTGTACGACCGGGGCGACCGCAGTCGCCAGCCGGCCTCGGACTTCATGCTGGGACAGGGCGCGACCGCGCAGGGAGGTGTGCTGTGAGGATGTTGAAGATAGCGGCCTTTCTCCGTCGTCGCCCTCGCGAAGACGAGAGTGAGGGCGGGCTGATTGCGAGTCATTGGCTCGCGCCCGCTCGAACACCCGAGCGCTGTACGCAAAGGCCGGGGATCGAAGATCCAAGGACGTTCACTGCGCACGCCCGGAACCAGAATCGACGTCCATGGATCCCCGCCTTCGCGGGGATGACGGCGTTGTTCTTGGTCAGCGCCGCCGTCAACGCCCAGGATCTGCTGATTCGCAACGCCCGCATCCACACCGCCACCGCGCAGGGCACGCTGGAGAATGCCGACGTGCTGGTGACCGCTGGCGTGGTGCGCGCAGTCGGCAGCGGACTGTCGGCACCGGCTGGCGCGCAGGTGATCGAGGCCGGCGGCCGCCCGCTCACCCCGACCCTGTTCGGTGGCATCAGCGGGATCGGCATCGAGGAAGTCTCCGGTGAGGAAAGCACGGTCGATGCCGCGCTCGCACTCGGGGCGGAAACCAAGGAAATGGTGGTGCGGCCCGAGTTCGACGTGACCCTGGCCTACAACCCCGACTCGGTACTGGTGCCGGTCAGCCGCATCGAGGGCATCGGCTGGACCCTGCTCGGTGTCGGCAGCACGATGGGAGGTTCGATCGTCGGCGGTCAGGGCGGCGTGGTCCGCCTCGACGGCAGTGCCGATCCGGTCGGCGGCCGGGTGCTGTTCGTACAGCTCGGCGGCGGTACCGCGGGCCTGACCGGCAAGTCGCGCGCGGCGCAGTGGATGCTGCTCGACCAGCTTGTCGACGAGGCCCGCGGCCGCATCCCGACCGGCGCCAACGGGACCCTGCTGACTCCGGCCGGCCGGCGTACCCTGCTGCGGTATCTCGACGGAGGCGGCCGGGTGATGGTCGGCGTCAATCGTGCCGCCGACATCCGCCAGTTGCTGCGCTGGGCGAAGCGGCAGAACGTGAAAGTGGCGATTTCCGGCGGTGCCGAGGCCTGGAAGCTGGCCGGCGACCTCGCCGCGGCGCAGGTGCCGGTGTTCGTCGATCCGCTCGGCAATCTGCCGTCGAGCTTCGATTCGATCCATTCGAACTTCGAGAACGCCATGCGACTGGCCGCGGCCGGGGTGCAGGTCGGCTTCAGCCAGGCCGGCGACGCCTCGCACAATGCGCGCAAGATCCGCCAATTGGCCGGCAATGCCGTTGCCCACGGCCTGCCGTGGGAAAAGGGCCTGGCGGGACTGACCTCGGTGCCGGCACAGGCGCTGGGCGTGGCCGACAAGGTCGGCAGTATCGCGGTCGGCCAACGCGCCGACCTGGTGCTGTGGAACGGCGACCCGCTTGAGGTCAACGCGGTCGCGTTGCAGGTATGGATGGGGGGGCGTGCGCTGCCGATGCGCAGCCGCCAGACCGAACTGCGCGACCGCTACCTGCGCAGCGAAACGCCACGCGAACAGGGCGGCCTGCCGCGGGCGTATCCGGCGATAGACGAATAGCGCGAGGAGAAGTGTGAGGGGAGAGGAGTGAGAAACGAGGGGTGAGCCGGCGTCTGTTTTTCCTCACGGCTCGCTCCTCTTCACTCTTCACTCGCCACTTGCCCCGCTACGCCGCGGCGAGTACGACCACCCGATTGCGACCGGTGCGCTTGGCCTCGTACATCGCCTCGTCGGCACGCTGGATCAGCGCGTCCACCGTCTCCCCGGGCCGGTATTCGACCACGCCGATGCTCAGGGTCAGCGCCACCGGCGCACCCATCACCTGCCGGCAGCGCGACTCGACTTCCAGTCGCAGGCGCTCGGCGGTGCCGCGCGCGGCAGCCAGGGTCGCGCCGGGCAGGTAAAGCAGGAATTCCTCGCCCCCGACCCGGCCAAGCTGGTCGCCGAGCCGGGCCTGGTCGCGGATCATCGCGACCACCGTGCGCAGACAGGCATCGCCGACCGCGTGGCCGTAGTTGTCGTTGATGGCCTTGAAGTGGTCGAGGTCGAGGAACAGAACCGACACCGGCTGGTGGCTGCGGGCGACTTCGGCCACGGCCCGGCGCAACCGCTTGATGATGCCGTCGCGGTTGAAGGCGCCGGTCAGGCCATCGTGCTCGGCGTGCTGCTTGGCGGCATCGCGCTCGCGACGGAAGGTCAGCATGCGATCGGCGAGGCCGAGCACCAGCACCACCGAGGCGAAAGCCAGCAGCAGCGGCAATCCGTATTCCAGCCAGGGCGTCAGCGGGACGCCTGCGGCCAGCTGCACGGTACGCGCGGTGGAGGCGACGACCATGGGGACCCAGGCGATCAGCACCAGCCCGGCATGGCGCCCGCCGCCCAGCCACACCCGCAGCAGGGTGACGATGGCGACCGCGTTGGCCAGCAGCAGCAGGCTGTTGCCCATCGGCGGGAACCACGACTTGTCGGCCGGCCATGGCAGCAGCAGGCCGACCAGCAACACCGACGGCAATGCCACCCCGACCCAGAACAGGGTGAAGCTCAGCGCCGGCGCCCGCGGCCGCAGCTCGGCGAAGTCGAGCAGGAACAGCACCGCCACCATCGTCGAGCAGGTGGCGATGAACCAGATCCCCTCCACGCCGAACCGCGCCAGCCACGCCAGCCCTGGCACGCTGTAGGCCTCGCCATACGCGCACAGCACGTACAGCAGCTGCAACGCCATGCTTGCCGAGAACAGCAGGTAGACCCGTTCGCGCAGCAGACACCAGAACAGCAGCACCGCCAGCGACACGCCGACGAGGATCCCACCGCTGCCCCACAGCAGGCGCATGTGGTTGCGGTCCCGTGCGGCGTATTCGTGCGCATCGGCGATCTCGACCGGCAACGGATAACGCGCGCCGCGCACGCCGACATGGATGGGCCCGTCGCTATCCAGCGGGAACACCAGCGCACGGCGCGACCAGGCCGGGTCGAGCCCGGATTCGAAGATCGACGCGGTAACCGGTTCTCCGGCCGACCGCATCAGCACGGTCACTTCGGCGCTGTAGGGGTAGTAGAGCAGCAGCAGGCGCTGGCGGCCGGCCCCCGCGTCCGCTGGCGGTGCTGGAGCCGGGGTGATCCGCCACCAGCCGCTGCCGGCCATCGCCTCGGCCAGGTGCGAGGTCTCGGGCAAGGGGCGGTAATCGATGTCGCGTGCCGCCGCCACGGTCTGCGGCGAGTCCGGCGGCAGGCTGCCGAGGTGGCGATCGATACGCTCGATGCCCGCCCCGCCCTGGCCTGGGGAGCAGGCGCCCAGCAACAGGATCGGGACCAGGAGGACTGGCAGCAGGAATGCCCGCAGCGCGGCCCCCCTTCGGTGCATGATCAACCCCTGAATCGACGCAGCCCGTGCCTCCAGTCTCTGCCCACACCGTCGCTGCCGCAAGTCCGCGCCGTGCAGACCATTACGTGATGGCGATCACACCCGTCAGGTGACGCGACGCAACATGAGCCCTTCACCCCATCGGCGCTATGCTGCCGCCCGAATGCCTTCCCTGACCGGGATTCCCCCATGCGCATTGGACTTGTCGTCGATTCCGCCTGCGACCTGCCGCTGGACTACCTGCAGCGGCACGACGTCACCATCCTGCCGATCACCGTGCGCATCGGCGAGGCGGTGCTGGCCGACCACCGCAACGAACAGGCCACGCTGGAGTTCCTGCATGCCCACGTCGCCGAGCGTGGCGCCGAGGCCGAAACCATGCCGTTCACGGTCCAGCAGATCCATGACCTGTTCCTGGAACGGCTGGTGATCGACTACGACCATGTGTTCTGCATGACGATCACCCGCTCGCGCAGCCCGATCTTCGACAACGCCACCCAGGCCGGCTTCTCGATCCTCAACGACTACCGGCCGGTGCGTTCCGCGGCCGGCCACGACACCCCGTTCGCGCTGCGGGTCATCGACACCCAGAACCTGTTCGCCGCCCAGGGCATCACCGCGGTGGAGGCGATCCGCCTGCGCGAGGCCGGCGAAGGCCCGCCGAAGATCCGCGCCCGGCTGGAACACCTGGCCCTGCACACCCACGGCTACATGATCCCGCGCGACCTCTACTACCTGCGCGCGCGGGCACGCAAGAAGAACGACCGCAGCGTCGGCCTGCTCAGCGCCGCGCTCGGCAGCGCACTCGACATCAAGCCGGTGCTGCGCGGCTACCGCGGCGAAACCGGGCCGGTGGCCAAGATCAAGGGCTTCGAACCGGCGGTGGAGAAGCTGTTCGCGTTCACCATCGCGCGCATCCACGCCGGCCTGATGACCCCGACCGTGTGCCTGAGCTACGGCGGCGAGCTCGAGGAGATGCGCATGCTGCCCGGTTACCACGACCTGGAGCGTACCTGTGCCGACAACAACATCGAACTGTTCGAGAGCGTGATGAGCCTGACCGGCATGGTCAACGTCGGCAAGGGCGCGCTTGTTGTCGGCTTCGCCGCGGAGAATTCGCCGGCGTTCGGTTGAGAAACCCGTTCCCGTTTCCCGTAGCCCGGGTAAGCGAAGCGCACCCGGGACCGTTCCCGGGTGCGGCTTCGCCTTACCCGGGCTACGAATCTGGGCAGTTCAGGGATAGCGGACACGACTTTCGGCCCGGTGCCGTCGGCCCGCCGGCAGGTTAGGCTGCGGGGTCTTTTGCCCGTGGAAGCGATCCGCCGATGAAGCACCACCGACCCAGCCGCCTTGCCCTGGCCGCCGCGCTCGCCAGCGCCCTGTCCCTCATCGCCGTGCCCGCCCTGGCCCAGGATCCACAGCCGGCCGAACAGCAGGACGACCTGCAGCAGGAAGACGAAGCGCAGCTGGAGCAGGACGCGCTGGACCCGGTCGGCAGCGATCCCGCCAAGGCTTCCGTACAGACTGCGCGCGGCCGCGGCGAGGCCGACAAGGACGAGGCCAAGTGGGACGTCAGCGCACCGCACGGCCCGGTCAAGACGGTCCGCTTCGAGACCGACGAAGGCACCTGGATGGACGTGGACGTGTCGCCGGACGGGCGCAGGCTGGCGTTCTCGCTGCTCGGCGACCTCTACACCCTGCCGGTGGCCGGCGGCAGCGCGACCCGGATCAGCTCCGGCCCGGCCTGGGACGTGCAGCCGCGATGGTCGCCGGACGGCCGCAGGATCGCCTTCACCTCCGACCGTGGCGGCGGCAACAATCTCTGGCACGTCCGCGCCGATGGCAGCGACCCGGTGCAGGTGACGAAGGAGGATTTCCGCCTGCTCAACAACCCCGCATGGACGCCGGACGGGCGCTTCATCATCGGCCGCAAGCACTTCACCTCGACCCGCTCGCTCGGCGCCGGCGAACTGTGGATGTACCACGCCAGTGGCGAGGCCGGCGGCGGCGTGCAGCTGACCGAGAAGAAGAACGACCAGCAGGACCTGGGCGAACCGGCGGTGTCGCCGGACGGGCGTTACGTGTATTTCTCCGAGGACGTCAGCGACGGCCCGACCTTCCAGTACAACAAGAACCCGCACGGGGTGATCTACGCGATCAAGCGCCTGGACCTGGAAAGCGGCGAGGCCGAGACGGTCATCGCCACTCCCGGTGGCGCGGTGCGTCCGCAGCCGTCGCCGGACGGCAGGTCGCTGGCCTTCGTCAAGCGCGTGCGCGACAAGTCGGTGCTGCACGTGCTCGACATCCGCAGCGGCGAGGTCCGCCCGGTCTGGGACGGCCTGTCGCACGACCAGCAGGAGGCGTGGGCGATCTTCGGCCCGTACGCGAACTTCGACTGGATGCCGGATTCGAAGTCGGTGGTGGTCTGGGCGCAGGGCAAGCTGTGGCGGGTCGACACCGCCACGGGCAACGCCAGCGACATCCCGTTCACCGCCAGCGTCGAGCAGGTCGTGGCCGAGCCGCTGCGCTTCGAACAGGCGATCGATGAAGGATCGTTCGCGCCGAAGATGATCCGCGACGTCGCCACTTCGGCCGACGGCCGCACCCTGGTCTTCCACGCGGTCGGCCAGCTGTGGCGCAAGCGGCTGCCGGACGGACGCCCGGAGCGGCTGACCTCCAACAGCAATGTCCACGAGTACCAGCCCAGCTTCAGCCCCGACGGCAGCAAGCTGCTCTACACCACCTGGTCCGATGCCGGCATGGGCGCGATCTACGTGCGCAGTGCCAGCGGTGGCGGTACCGGCACCCGCCTGACCCAGGAAAAGGGCTTCTACTACGGCCCACGCTTCTCGCCCGACGGCAGGCGCATCGTCTACAGCAAGTCCGGCGGCGGCGGCCTGACCGGTTCGCTGTGGTCGGGCGATCGCGGCATCTACGTGATGTCCGCCAACGGCGGCAACCCGGTGCGCGTGGCCGACGAAGGCGAGGCGCCGCAGTTCAGCACCGACGGCAAGCGCATTCTTTTCCTCACCGGCGGCGGGTTGAAGAAGAAGCTGATGTCGGTCGGCCTCAACGGCGAGGACGAGCGCGAGGTGTTCGACCTCAAGTACGTCGATTCGGTCAGCCTGTCGCCGGACGGGCAGTGGGTCGCCTTCACCGAGCTGTTCAACGCCTACGTCGCGCCGATGCCGGTCGCCGGCAAGGCGATCGAGCTGAACAAGGACAGCAAGGCGGTGCCGGTCAGCAAGGTCACCGAGAACGTCGGCAGCTACCTGCACTGGAGCGCGGATTCGAAGTCGCTGCACTGGATGGTCGGCGACCGCTACTTCTCGCGCGGTCTGCGTGACAGCTTCAGGTTCGTGGACGGCGCACCCGATGACCTCCCCGAGCCGAGCAACAACGGCGGCATCGCGATCGGCCTGCAAGTGCCGGTCGATGCGCCGAAGGACGTGGTCGCATTCACCAATGCCCGCATCGTCACCATGCGCGACGCCGAGAACCGCGAGGAAGTGATCGAGAACGGCACCGTGGTCGTGCGCGGCGACGTGATCGAGGCGGTCGGCCGCGATGTCGCCGTGCCGGCCGGCGCACGCGTGATCGACGCCAGCGGCAAGACCATCGTGCCCGGTTACATCGACGTGCACGCGCATGCCGCGCACTTCGGCCAGGGCGTGGTGCCGCAGCAGAACTGGGCCTATTACGCCAACCTCGCCTTCGGCGTCACCTCGATGCACGACCCCTCGGCGACCACCGAGTTCGTGTTCTCCGAGGCCGAGCTGCAGAAGGCGGGCAAGATGGTCGGCCCGCGCGTGTTCTCGACCGGCACGATCCTGTACGGCGCCGACGGCGACTTCAAGGCGGTGGTCAACTCGCTCGACGACGCCCGTGGCCACCTGTCGCGGATGAAGGCCAATGGCGCGTTCTCGGTCAAGAGCTACAACCAGCCGCGCCGCGACCAGCGCCAGCAGATCAACCAGGCCGCGCGCGAGCTGGGCATGCTGGTGGTCGAGGAAGGCGGCAGCACCTTCCATCACAACATGACCATGATCCTGGACGGCGCCACCAGCATCGAACACAACCTGCCGGTCGCGCCGCTGTACAAGGACGTGGTGCAGCTGTGGTCGCAGACCGACGTGCGCAACACGCCGACCCTGGTCGTCTCCTACGGCGGCCTGTCCGGCGAATACTGGTGGTACGCACGCGACAACGTGTGGGAAGATCCGAAGCTCAACCGCTTCTTCCCGCGCGAGACGCTGGACGCGCGCAGCATCCGCCGCGAAACGGCACCGGACTGGGACTACTGGCACATCGAAGTGGCGAAGGCCACGAAAGTCCTGCGCGACGCCGGGGTGAAGATCACCGTCGGCGGCCACGGCCAACTGCAGGGCCTGAGCCCGAACTGGGAAACCTGGATGCTGGTCCAGGGCGGCTTCAGCAACTTCGAGGCGCTGCGCGCGGCGACCATCGACGGCGCCGACCTGATCGGCCTGTCCAGGCAGATCGGCTCGATCGAGACCGGCAAGCAGGCCGACCTGGTAGTGCTCAACTCCAATCCGCTGGAGAACATCCGCAGCACGATCGATACCCGCTACGTGATGGTCGATGGCCGCCTGTTCGACGTCGATGCCGACATGGCCGAGGTCGGCAACCGCGGCGAGGCCGCTCCGCAGTTCTATTGGCAGCGGCATCGCGACGGCCAGACCTTCGGCCTGGAGTTCGGCCCGACCGCGATCTGCCATTGCCCGAAGGGCCATGGCGCGCCGGGCGGGCATGGCCATACGCATTGACCAGGCATCACCATGCCCGTGAAGGCTAGGGTCGCCCGGGCGACCCTAGCCGGAATGACGTTGCAACCGTTTAACGCCCTCCGAACGCCACATCACCTAGCCTAGTAAAAGCCAACGCGCACAAGGACCCCATGGCGGCCCGCTACTACCTCACTCTTCCCGACGGCGCCACCGCACGCGGCGATGAACCGTCGTTGTCATTCACCGCCCAGGGCGGCGATGCTTTCGCCGAACAGCTGCAGGACGCCTTGCGTCACGACACCCTGTTCGAACGCTGGCGACTGATGCAGGACGAACCGGACGAGGTCGACCCCTCGCTCGGCGCGACCGATCCGGATGCCACGGTCAAGGGTGAGCAGCACCACCTGCGCATCAACCTGGTGGTCACCACGGCCCTGTCCGGCAGCGTGCTCAAGCATCGCATGCGGCTGCTGGCCGGACGGCATTGGGAATTGCGCGACGTGACTGCGGCAGCCTGATCGCTCAGGGCGTCCAGTCGATCCGGTCGAGCCGGTAGACGAAGCAGTCGTCCGCACCGAACCAGCGCCGCTCGACGAAGCGGAAGCCGAACCTCTCGTAGAACGCATGCGCCCGGACGTTGGACGCCAGCGGATCGATCAGCACCGCTTCCACGTCGTCCGCGGCGAAACAACGCGCCAGTGCCTGCCGCATCATTTCGGTGCCGAAGCCACGACCCAGGTCATCGGCCTCACCGATCCAGATGTCGATCGCGCGCAAGCGCTCAGGCACCTCGCCCCAGTAATGGCTGTCCTCGCGGGCCGGGTCGATGATCTGGAGGAAGCCGAGCGGCCGCCAGTCGTCGCCCGGCGCCTCACGCACTTCGGCGATCAGCAGCTCGCGCCAGTCCGGATTGCGCTGCAGTTCGGTTTCCCAGCCCCAGTCGTCGTTCGGATCGGCGGCGACCACGTGCGGCTGTTCGTCCCAGTGGCGCAGCAAACCGAGATCGTCTGGCGTCGCATCGCGCAGGCGGATCGGAATCTTCATGGATCCAGCATTCCCATCCGCTCAGACCGGCTTGCGCCACTCGCCCAGCGGTACCAGCACGGCCGGCTCGCGCGGCCGCTGCAGCAATTCGGGCAACCGCGCGTCGTAGGCCTCACGATAGGGCTTGGCCTGACGCTCAAGGAACACCTCGACCGAAGGTTCGGCCCAGCGTTCGTACAGGGTGAACAGGGTCGGATCGTTCGCATCCCGGTGCAGATGGCAGGACACGAACGTGTCCTCCTTCGACATCTTCTCGATCACCTCGGTCACCGCCTGCCGCCACTCATCGACGCGTTCGGGCCTGACGTGGCATTTGACGTAGAAAACAAGATCTTCGCTGGACATGGGTTCCCTGTCGTCGGGCAAGGCGCTCAACGATACAGCGCCTTTGCGTGATGCGCGATGTGCTCGCCGATGAAACTGGCGATGAAGTAGTAGCTGTGGTCATGGCCGGGCTGCATGCGCAGTTGCAGCGGATGGTTCGCCGCTTCGCATGCCGCCTGCAGGCGGGTCGGCTGCAGCTGGCTGTCGAGGAATTCGTCGGCCTCGCCCTGGTCGACCAGCAGCGGCATCTTTTCGCCATCGGGCTTCGACTCGATGATCAGTTCGCAGGCGTCCCATTGGCGCCAGCTTTCCGAATCAAGCCCGAGATAGGCGCCAAACGCCTTGTGCCCCCACGGCACCCGGGTCGGGGCGACGATCGGCGAGAACGCCGACACGCTGCGATAGCGGCCCGGGTTGCGCAATGCGATCACCAGCGCGCCGTGGCCGCCCATCGAATGGCCGCTGATCGCGCGCGCGGTGGACGTCGGGAAATGCGCATCGACCAGCGCCGGCAGTTCCTCGACCACGTAGTCGTACATGCGGTAGTGCTTCGACCACGGCGATTCGCTCGCGTTGACGTAGAAGCCGGCACCCTGGCCGAGGTCGTAGCTGTCGGCATCGGCCACGTCGTCGCCGCGTGGGCTGGTGTCGGGCGCGACGATGATGATCCCGTGCTCGGCCGCGTAGCGCTGCGCGCCTGCCTTGGTGATGAAATTCTGCTCGGTGCAGGTCAGGCCGGACAGCCAGTACAGCACCGGGCACTCGCCATCGGCGGCCTGCGGTGGACGGTACACGCCGAAGCGCATGTCGCAGCCGAGCACGCCGGACTGGTGTTGCCAGACTTCCTGGGTGCCGCCGAAGCTGGCGTGGGATTCGATCAGTTGCATGGGGTTCCTCTCGGCCCCTCTCCCGTCTGCGGGGTGAAGAGGCACGTCTGCGAGCCACAGGCTCGTGTGCCGATGAACGCCCGAGCGCTATGCGCGAGGGCCGGGGTGGGGGTGGGGTGAGGGCAAACACGGTGGCCCGGCCCTCACCCGCCCTTCGGGCACCTTCTCCCGCAAGCGGGAGAAGGAAGATTGTCTTCAGTAATGGATCACCGTGCGGATCGACTCGCCGGCGTGCATCAGGTCGAAGGCCTCGTTGATCCGATCCAGCGGCAAGGTATGGGTGACGAAGGGCGCAAGCTGGATGTCTCCCCGCATTGCATCCTCGACCATGCCCGGCAACTGGCTGCGGCCCTTGACGCCGCCGAACGCGGTGCCCATCCACTTGCGGCCGGTGACCAGCTGGAACGGACGCGTGCTGATCTCCTGCCCCGCGCCGGCCACGCCGATGACGACCGACTGGCCCCAGCCGCGGTGCGCGCACTCCAGCGCCGCGCGCATCACGTTGACGTTGCCGATGCACTCGAAGCTGTGGTCCACGCCCCAGCCGGTCATCTCGACGATCACCTGCTGGATCGGCTTGTCGTGGTCCTTCGGATTGACGAAGTCGGTCGCGCCCATCTCCTTCGCCATCGTGAACTTGTCCGGGTTGGTGTCGATGGCGATGATCCGCCCCGCCTTCGCCTGCCGCGCGCCCTGGATCACCGCCAGCCCGATCCCGCCGAGGCCGAACACGGCGACGGAATCGCCCTCCTGCACCTTGGCGGTGTTGTGCACCGCGCCGATCCCGGTGGTCACGCCGCAGCCAAGCAGGCAGACCTGCTCATGGTTGGCCTCGGGATTGATCTTCGCCAGCGACACCTCGGCGACCACGGTGTACTCGCTGAAGGTCGAGCAGCCCATGTAGTGATGGACCGGCTGGCCGTTGTAGGAAAAGCGCGAAGTGCCATCCGGCATCACGCCCTGGCCCTGGGTCGCGCGCACCGAGGTGCACAGGTTGGTCTTGCCCGACTTGCAGAACAGGCACTCGCCGCACTCGGCGGTATACAGCGGGATCACGTGGTCGCCCGGCTTGACGCTGGTCACGCCCTCGCCGACCTCGACCACCACGCCCGCGCCCTCGTGGCCGAGCACGGCCGGGAACAGGCCTTCCGGGTCATCGCCGGACAGGGTGAACGCATCGGTGTGGCAGACGCCGGTGTGGCTGATCTTGACCAGCACCTCGCCCTTCTGCGGCGGAGCGACGTCGATCTCGACGATCTCCAGCGGCTTCCCGGGGGCGAAGGCGACGGCGGCACGGCTTTTCATGGGGGACTCCTGTGGCATGTGCGATGCCGGTCTCTCAAGGCGCCGGCATGGAAGCTGCGGAAGATCCGAACGTGTTCGGAGGTTCCTCGGGGATCTATTTCAGATAGGCACGGATCAGATCGGTGACCTCGGCCACGCGCGCGCTGCGCTCCTTGTCGGACGTCGCGGCATGGCCGAATTCCTCGCGGATGTGCGACTCCAGCACCTCCGACATCAGCCCGTTCACCGCACCGCGGATCGCCGCGATCTGCTGCAGCACCGCGACGCATTCGGCACCGCCCTCCAGCGCGCGCTCCAGCGCCTCCGCCTGCCCGCGGACCCTGCGGATCCGGGCCAGGACCTTCTTCTTTTCTTCGGGGGAGTGCGGCATGGACGCGGCGCCTGCAACGGCTAATGAACAATACTGGGGTACAGTATATTCATTTCCGGGCGCGGGTACAGTCCACCGCCGATTTCGGCGGCCTCAGCCTCATGTCCGCAAGGCGCTGGCGGCGGCCTCCCTCATGAGCTGGCTGATTTTCTGCAGCGTGCTCGAACGCACTGCGGCGTACTGCCAGTACAACGGAACATCGAGCCAGCGCGACGGATCGACGATCACGATCCGCTTCGCGTGCAGGGCCGGCTCAATCAGCGATTCAGGCGCAAGGCACCAGCCCAGTCCACGCGCAGCGGCATCAACGAATCCGGTGGCCGTAGGCAGATAATGAACGGGTGGTGCCAGCCGGGCGCGGGTGATACGGCGGACGAAGCGCCATTGCAGCGCATCCTTGCGGTTGAACACGATCATCGGCGCATGCGCGAGCGCGGCGGCATCGACGCCACCGGAAAAGTAACGCGCGGCAAACTCCGGCGAAGCGATTGCGCGGTAGCGCATCGTGCCGAGCGCATGGACATTGCAGCCCTGCAGCGGTTTCGCCTCGGCCGTGACCGCACCGAGAACGGAGCCGTCACGCAGCAGGTCGAGCGTGTGGTCCTGGTCGTCGACGCGCACATCGAACAGATACCCATGCTGCCGGTGCAGCCGCGCCAGCGCGGCCACGAACCAGGTTTCCAGCGAGTCATCGTTGACCGCAATCGCGATCGTGCGCGCAGACGCGTCCGTACTTCCCTCCGGCAGGAAATCGGCCAGCGCCTCCGCTTCCAGGGCCAGCATCGGCCGGACCCGACGCAACAAGCGCTCGCCCGCCGGCGTCGGCCGGCATGGGGCCTGGCGCGCGACGAGCACCTGCCCGAGACGGTCTTCCAGCACCTTGATCCGCTGCGAGACGGCCGACGGCGTGACCGAAAGACGGCGCGCCGCGGCCTCGAAGCTGCCCTCCTCCAGCACGGCAGCGAACGCGGCAAGTTGAGGATGGATAAGGTCCATGACGCGACCCTTGATCAGTTTTGCTTAACAACATACAGGAAAATTAGTTTTCCTTATGCGAAGAAGCACGACAGGCTGTTCGCCCCACCCTCCATGGCTTGGTCATGTTTCTCGCTGCAGCAATCGCCGGCTTTGTCGCCAGCGCCGGCCTCATCATCGCCATCGGCGCGCAGAACGCCTTCGTCCTGCGCCAGGGCCTGCAGCGCCGCCATGTCGGCCTCGTCGTCGCGATCTGCATGCTGGGCGACATCGCATTGATCCTCTGCGGCGTCGCCGGCATCGGGGCGTTGACGCACGAATGGCCCGGACTGTTGCAGGCGCTGCGCTTCGGCGGCGCCGCCTTCCTTGGCGTCTACGGCCTGATGGCGATGCAGCGGGCATGGCGGGGTTCCGGGGCACTCGATCCGACGGCCGGCAGCGATGTGAGCTGGCGTCGGGTGATGCTCGCCTGCCTGGCGTTCACCTTCCTCAACCCGCACGTCTACCTCGACACGATGGTGTTGCTCGGCAGCCTGTCCATGCGCTATCCGGACATGGCGCGCTGGGCGTTCGCGGCCGGTGCCTGCAGCGCCAGCGTGGTGTGGTTCTCGACCCTCGGCTACGGCGCACGCCTGCTGCTGCCGGTGTTCCGCAATCCGCTCGCGTGGCGCGTGCTCGATGCACTGATCGCCATGTTCATGCTGGTGCTGTGCCTGCTGTTGCTGCTGCATCCTCTCG
The DNA here is from genome assembly GCF_006547045.1 of Lysobacter alkalisoli. NCBI lineage: Bacteria > Pseudomonadati > Pseudomonadota > Gammaproteobacteria > Lysobacterales > Lysobacteraceae > Marilutibacter > Marilutibacter alkalisoli. The sequence continues at coordinate 353,764 of NZ_CP041242.1, read as the reverse complement.
ATTGAGCGGCTATTCCCGAAGCCGGTAATGAAAGACCTTCGCGACGATCTGCCAACGTCCATCGAGCTTCACCAGCGTCAACAGGTCGGTGAAGAACTTCGGCGGGATCGAGCACTCGACCCGGGCCAAGGCCGTGACCGGCCCCTCCAGTTCGACCGAAAGGATCCGGTCGCTGCGCTCGCAGCCGCGACTGGCCGGCGACGGACGCGCATCGACGATGGGAAAGTACTGTTCCATGTCCAGGTGCAGCAGCGCACCGTCCGTGGCCGAGAAGTAGTGTGCCTGCGGATGGAAGGCCCTGCGCAGGCGCCGGGTATCGCTGAAATGCAGCCCGTCAAAATAGTCCTGCAGCACCGCGGCAATGGCACCCTTTTCCCCGCTCTCATCCATTCCGCTCTCAGCCATTGCCGCGCTTCCGGAATTCCTCCACCGGCAGGCCGCCCAGCCCCCAGTTCTCGAGGTCGACCTCATCGATGACCACGTGGGTGGTCTCGGGATTCTTGTCGAGCACCCGCACCAGCAGTTCGGTGACGCCGGCGATCAGCTCGGCTTTCTGCCGGCGCGTGGCACCGGGAGTGATACGCATATTGACGTAGGGCATTACTGGACTCCCGCATGGAACAGACGGCCGACCTCGACGATCCGCGTGCCGAAGCCGCGTGCCGTCGCCAGATCCCCCGCGACCATCTCGTCTGCGGACGCATCGGCGGGCGTAGCCGCCATCAGGCCCGAGAACGACGCGAGATAGTTCAGGTCGTCGCGCGTGGCAGCCTGGGTATTGCTCGGCATCATGCCGGTGCCGAGCCAGATCATCCCGTGCTGCTGCGACAAGGTGAACAGCGCCTGCAGCGTGGACAGCTTGTCGCCATTGATGCCCGCGCTGTTGGTGAAGCCGGCCGCCAGCTTGTTCTTCCAGCCCTGCCGGGACCAGACCGCCGCGCTGGCGTCCAGGAACTTCTTGAACTGCCAGCTCACGTTGCCCATGTAGGTCGGCGAGCCGAACACGATCGCGCGGGCGCGCTCGAGGTGCTGCCATCCATCATCGGCCAGTTCGCCGTCCCCGCCGATCTCCAGCAGCCTGCCCTGGCAGCCATCAGCGATGGCCTCGGCAATCCGCCGGGTATGGCCATAACCGCTGTGAAACACGATGCAAATGTCCTGACTCATGCCTGTTCCCAAGTTTCTGTGTACGGGAACAGGCTATTGCCCAATCTTTTATTGATAAACACAATTCACAAACCAACAGAATTTACACAAGGTAAAAGATGAGCCGCCAGTTCAGCGCCGTCTCCCTCGGCAGCATCGAGCTCTTCTGCCTGGCCGCCGAGCTGGAAAGCTTCACCGCGGCGGCGGCGCAGGCCGGGCTCACCCCGGCGGCGGTGAGCCGCACGATCGCGCGGATGGAGGAGCGCCTGCAGGTACGCCTGTTCACCCGGAGCACGCGCAGGATCCGGCTGACCGACGGCGGGCGCGCCTACTACGAGCAGTGCCGGCAGGCCTTGGGGCAGATCGTGGACGCCGAGCGCGAATTGACCGGCACACAGGCCGAGCCCACCGGCGTGCTGCGGATGAGCCTGCCGACACCGCTCGGGCACCGTCGGGTGCTTCCCTTGCTCCCGCGCTTTCGCGAGCTGTATCCGAAAGTCCGGATCGAGGTGCAGCTGAGCAATCGCAACGTGGATTTCGTTGCCGAGGGATTCGATGTCGCCATCCGCGCACGGACGCAGCCGGACTCTGGCCTGGTCGTGCGCAAGATCATGGATGCCGAACTGGTCGTGGTTGCGACACCCAGCTACCTGCGGCGTCACGGCGTCCCGCGATCGCCCGACGAACTCCGGCAGCACGACTGCATCCAGTTTCTGTTGCCGAATACCGGGCAGCCGGTGCCCTGGCTGTTCAGGACCGAAGAAAACGATCTGGAGATCGCGACAACGGGTTCCTACACGTGCATGGAGGACCTGCTCGGCATCTCCACGCTGGCAGGCAGCGGCGCGGGGCTTGTCCAGACCTACCGCTTCATCGTGGAAGAGGAGTTGCGTGATGGCCGCCTGGTCGAGGTTCTGCAGCCATTCGGCGGCCGTTCGCGGCCCTTCTCGGTGGTGTACCCCGGCACCCGCCACATGCCGCTGCGCCTGCGCGTCTTCATCGACTTTCTCATGCGCGAACTGGATGGCGGGCATGGCCCAGCCGGCTGATTCCGTCATCAGCCGGTGTTCTGTATCCCCGCCGAAATCCCGCTCCACCATCGCCACTGGCGCGGCGCCTGCAGAAGGCGCCTTCGACCGCAAGGCCACGCCCCTCCCGTGATTACGGGTGCCCCGGGTCCGTTCCGGCCATTCCCGGACGAAGACAGGCAATGGTGGCCCGATCGAACCCGTTCGGCTGCAGCCGATGCCCGTCACTCGTCGCGACGGAAACGGCCAATGCCGCCGTCGGGCCTCAGTGTTTCCAGTGCGATCACCTGCTCGTCCGGGTCGCGTTCGAAACGGATGCGGAAGCCCGGATCGTCGGCCGACGTGAACAGGTCGCCGCCGAGCGGGCGCAGCGGCATCGGCGGGCGGCGGCCGTTGCGCAGCAGCAGGCCGCTCTCCCGGGCCTCGATCTCGATTACACCGTAGCGACCGGTGTAATCCGCCAGCGAGGCCGGCGCGGGCGCAGCCGATTCGGCCTGCAATGCCTCCAGTGCCCAGCGGGCCCCGGTCGCCTCGGGCAGGCCGGTTTCCAGCACCGATTCCAGCGCCCGCGCATGGGCCATGCGCAACGCGTCGGCAGGCGGCCCGTCCACATCGGGCTGCACGCCTTCGGTCTCCCAGTTGCCGCCGGTGACCGGGCTCACCGGTGAACCGGTCGAGACGAACACGTGGAAACCGTCGCCGGCGTCGAACTCGTCGCCCGGGTTGGCCGCACCCGCAGTGGCTTCGCCGACGACCACGGCCCGGCCGGCGTTCTTGAGGGTGTAGGCGAAGGATTCGGCGGCCGACCCGGTGCGGGCGCTGACCAGCAGATACAGGGGCAGCTCGAGCCGTGGCCGGGCATGGGGCTCGCGCGGCGCTTCGCTGGACGTGCCGGAGCGGCTGATGAACGTGTTGTAGATGTCCGCATCCGGTGGAACGAAAGCACTCGCCAGGTAGCCGACCATCGCCGGGGAGCCGCCGCCGTTGGCACGCAGGTCGATGATCAGCGCATCGACGTCCGCCAACAGCGCCAGTGCGGCATCGATCGCATCCCTGGCCGGCTGCCCGGGACAATCGTATTCGAAGTGCGCGAACTGCCGAAGATCGAGATAGCCCACCTTCCCCGGCAGCACCTCGACCCGGCGGATGCCGTGGTTCCGCTTGCGATCGCAAGCCTCGGGCGATGGCCGCGCACCGGCGCCCTGGCGTGGCGCAGGCGTCCCCTCAGTCGGCGGCCGCCAGCTGACGGAAAAGTGGCGGTCGAGCGGTTTCAGGCGGGCAGTCAGCGCGGTGGCCAGTTCGTGACGATCCCGAAAAGCATCGAACTCGCCACGGCGAGCCTCGTCGCGCAGCTCGTCGGCGATGAGGCGACCGCGCTCGGCATCGAAATAATGCGCCTCGATGACCCGCGCCACGCCGTCCGTGTACTGGCGCGGGTCGGCCGGCGGGGCGGCATGGCCGTGAAGCAAGGGAAGAAAAGCAATCAGGCAGGCAAGGATCGGGGTGAATGGACGCATGCGTGCAAGCCTTGGGATGGCGTTACGGAATCCGATGCTCGCAAGGGCAAGACCGTTGCATCCCGATCAGCCGGTGTTCTGGATCCCCGCCGAGATCCCGTTCACCGTCGCCACCAGCGCCTGCAGACGGGCATCTTCGATCCCGACTGCCTTCGGCGGCACTCCCGCAACGAAGATGGCGCTGCTCTTCAACCGCCTGTCAGCTAGCGGTTGCGTTCGCGCGGTGCCACGGCATCGCGCGGGGTCGATGCGGACTCCGCCCCGATTTCCTTCAACGGCACCTCACCCACTTCCAGTGCGCGCTCGATCCGCACGCTGCCGCCCGTGTGGTGCAGGTGTTGTTCCAGTTGCCGGTAGTCGGTGCACCACAGGGTTTCGATGTCGCGGTCGCGCCCCCGGTCGCGCTGGCGGTCGAAGGTCACCGCGCGCATCTGCATGCGACCGTCGGCGGCGCGGCCGCCCAGCTCGACCCCGTAACCGGGCGTGGCGGTCTTGCGCAGCGCCAAACGGCCGTCCTCGGCCCAGGCGGTTTCCATGCCTTCATGGACCTCGTAGCCAAGCCCGGCCAGCGCCTCCAGCACGGCCTGGCGGCAGCTGCGCGCGGCATGCGCTTCGACCTCCTCGGTGATCATCGCCTCGATGCGGGCCTGCAAAGCCGCAATCCGCGCAGGGTTGCGCGCGGCCACGGCCGCCTCGAACGCATCGCGCAGTTCCGCGACCACGGCCGGATCGAGCACGGCAACGGCATCGGCGATCTGCAGTTCGAGTTCGGCCCGTTGCCGGCGCCACTGCGCGTCGGCCCGGCAGGCCTCGCCCAGGTCCAGCAGCAGGCTGTCCAGCAGCAGGTTGCGGCGGACGCGATCGGGCTCTCGCTCCAGCGATTCGATCCGCGCCAGGAACGGGGCGGCGACCGCTTCGCCGGCCAGCAGTTCCAGTTCGGCGACGTGGCGGTCGAGCCGGTGCAGGCGCGGATCGCGCTCGGCCTCGGTCTGCGCCGCCCGCCATTGATCGAAGCTTTGCTGCGCTTCGCCGGATTTCAGCGCTTCGGCCAGCTCTCGCTGGGCGTCGCTCAGTCCTGCTTCGGTTCCGGTCGCGGTATCGGCATTGCGCGAGAGCCAGGCGAAACCTTCGCCCAGCATCGCGTCCAGCCCATCGCCTTCGCCGGCCGCACGCACACGCTCGGCCAGCGCGGTCGCGGCATCGGACGTTTGTGCCGACAGCGCCTGCAACAGCTGCTTGCGGTGCTCGCGTCGCCGGCGCCGGGTCGTTTTCGCATCGGCGGCGCGTTCGACCAGACGCAGCTCGCGTTCGGCAAGGTCTTCGCGCAGGAAGGCCAGCTCCTCGTCCGCCGCACGGTGCATGGCGGCGACCTGGCGTGCGTACTTTGCCGAACGCTCCCCACTGAGCGCACCGTCGCCAAAACCGGACTCGTCCGACATCGCTCGCAATGCGGTGATGCGCTCGGCCATCGCGGCACGCACGCTCTCGTCAGCCTCGCCCAGCGCCTCGACCCGCTCCAGCCAAAGTTCCGCGGCACGCTCCACCTGCCGCAACCGGCGCAGGCACTCGGCGCGCAACTGCGCACGGGTCTTGACCGTGACCACCTTGGGGCCGCTCATCGTCCATCTCCTTTCAATGCGCCCGCGATCGCCTCGGTAAGCTCGGCCTGTGCCGCCGCCGGATCGTGGTACCAGTGCCGGGCCGAGACACGATGACGCCGGACGATGGTCCGGCCCAGTATCTGCGGGCGCCAGATCTCGCGCGCCCGCGCGTGCGCGAGCAGCGAATGACATGGACTGTCGCACTCGATGCCGATCGCGTACAGCCCGGTCGCCGGGTCTTCGATGGCGAAGTCGAGCGCGAACGCATCCTCACCCCCTGCCGCCACCGGCTCATGCCCCAGCGAACGGATGTACGCCTCGACCGCGCGATGGAAACCGTCATCGGTACGCGACCCGTCCGCTCCGGCCTCGTCGCGGCCGCGGCGCAGGCGGTCGAGCAGGCCCTTCGCGCCGGCGAAATCGCCGCCGCTGATCATCCGCGCATAGGCCAGCCAGCCCTGCAGATAGTCGCGCGGCGTGGCCGGCGGGCGCCGGGTGGCGAGGAAGTCGGATACGTCCGCGACCGGCATCGAGCTCATCACCAGCATCTTCTGCCGTGCACGGGTCACCGCCACGTTCAGGCGCCGCTCGCCACCAGCCTGGCCGAGCACGCCGAAGTTGCGCCGGAACACACCGCGCGGATCGCGGCCGAAGGTGGTTGAGAACACGATCACGTCGCGCTCGTCGCCCTGGACGTTTTCCACGTTCTTGACGAACACGGCCATGTCCTCGCCGTCCTGCAGGCGTTCGCGCTCCAGGTTCCAGGCCTGGGCGAAGTTGGCATCGGTCTCGGCGCGCTGCTCGATCAGCTCCTCGATCAGGTCGGCCTGCTTGCTGTTGAAGGTCACCACACCGACCGAGGGGCGCGCGTCGGCCGGGCGCTGCCACAGTCCGGCCAGCCATTCGACCACCGCACGCGCCTCGTCGGCATTGGTCTGCTGCGCATACACGCCATCGACCTGGTGCCAATCCAGCGGCCGCCACGCACGTACGGTCTGCTGCGGATGGCGCGCCGGCACGTGCAGGCGGCCACGGTAGAAGGCGGCGTTGGAGTAGCCGATCAGTTCGCGATAGACGGAACGGTAGTGGACCTGCAGGATCGTGCCCGGCAGGCTGCCGCGGGCGAGCTGCAACAGGTCGGGGCAGTCCTTGATCTCGCGCAGGTTGCCGCTGTGTTCGCGCGCCTCGCGCAAGGCGTCCTCGTCGAGTTCGTCCAGCTCGTCGAGTTCGTCCTCCTCGTCCTCGACCCGGCTGGAAAAGAATGCGCTGGGTGGCATCTGCTTTTCGTCGCCGCTGACCACCACGGTGCGGCCGCGATAGAGCGTGGGCAGGGCGTACTCGACCGGCATCTGCGAGGCTTCGTCGTAGACGACGATGTCGAACAGGCCCGGCTGCAACGGCAGCACCCGGCTGGCGACGTCGGGATTCATCAGCCAGACCGGCCGCAGCTGCATCAGGCCGATTGCCGCGCCTTCCTCGACGAACTCGCGCAGGCGCCGGGCGCGAGCGCCGCGCAGGCGGGAAATGTCCTCCCATTGGCGAACCGAGCCGAACCGGCCAAGATCGATCAGGCCGGCCAGATGCGCGCGGTTGAGCGCGCGCATGCGCGCGTCGGCTTCGGCCAGTTGCTCGATGCGGCGGGAGAACTCCTCGTCATCGAGCAACAATTCGGGGTGTTGCTGTTCGATCGCCAGCTTCCACGCCAGCCGCGCCTCGCGGTTGAGCAGACGGCGGCAGGTCGCCTCCAGTCGCTCCGGCGCGATCGCATCCAGTTGCGCCTGCAAGGGCCGCAACCGTGCCAGCAGGGCAAATGCATCTTCGTCCAGATGTGCGGCGCGGACACGGAACCTCTGGTAGGCGGCCAGGCTCGGCAATGCGTCGTGGATGGGGCCGCGCAGCAGGGCGGTCCCGGTGTTGTTACGGATGTGATCGCGCAGTTGCGCGGCCAGCGTGTCCTGCAGCCACGGTTGCAGGACGGTCAGTGTCTGCAGGCTGGCTTCGCGAGCGGCCTGCCGGCGCAGGGCGGCCTCGACCTCGTCCAGCCAGCGCGCCAGTGCGACACGGTCGCTGCCGGCCGCGGCATCGGCCCGCGACGGCTGCGGTGCGCTGGACAGCCGGTGCGCGGCCTCGCGGGTTTCGCGCAGGTGGCGCAGCGATTCCGCCGCCTGCAGCAGCAGGCCGGGGCCGCTGTCGGCGGACGGTGGGTCCAGCTGGAGTTGCCGGTGCAGCGCCGCCAGTCGCTCGCGCAACGGCCGCCATGCGGCTTCCAGACCGGCGGCCGCGGCCATGCGCACAAGGGTCGTGGCATCGTTGCCGGTCTCGCCGTGCGCGCGCAGGAAGCGACGCAGGCGGCGCTGGCCGAGCCAGCGTGCCGGATTCAGCCGTTGCAGGAACGAGGCCGGCGATACCGCCCGTTGCGCATTCCGATGCATGTCGGCGAAGCGCGGCCCGGGCAAGGCGCCCAGCGCGGCCGATAGCTGTGGCTGCCAGGGACCGGCGTCGATCGCCTCCAGCGCGCCGACGATGTCCTGCAGGCGGGCGATCAGTTCATCGCCGACCGCCTCGCCGCGAAACAGCGGCAGCCAGCGCGCCAGTCGCCGGCGTTGTTCGTCGCGCAATCCGCGCAGCGCTGCGGCGTGTTGCGCCAGCCAGTGGCGATGCGGCGCCGGGTCGTCGATTTCGAACGAAGCCGGGCTGTCGGCCAGCACCTGCTCGCGCGCGTCCTCGACCCGTTCGAACGCCTCGAAGGCCTGCACGAAGCCGGCACAGGTCGTGTCATCGGCGGCGAACGCACGCAGCTGCGCCAGCGCACTGCCCTCGAAGCGGGCCGGCAGCCAGCCGCGGATCAGCGGTGCGCACTGCTCTTCCAGCCGCGCCAGCGCGCCGCGATCGAAGGCGTCCAGCCAGGGACGCAGGGCCGGGAAGTCCGGCGGCGGCGCTTCCGCTTCGAGCTCGATCAGTTCGCCCAGCAATTGCCGCCAGCTCAGGCCGCAGCCGTCGTCGATGCGGTGCAGGGCCTGGTGGTGGCGATCGAGTTCGCCTTCCAGGGTTTCGATCCGCGCCGCCAATCGCTCGCGTTCGCCGGCCGATGCGAACGGCGGCGGGTTGCGCAGTAGCGTCAGGGCCTGTTCGCGCACCTCGCGGATGACCGGCTCGCGATCGCGGTTGACGTCGTTGAGCATCACCACCCGATCGCCGAGCCCTTCGGCGACCAGCCGCTTGTGCACCACCTCGAGCGCGGCATGCTTCTGGCACACCAGCAGCAGGCTGCGGCCGTTGCCGATGGCGTCGGCGACGATGTTGACGATGGTCTGGCTCTTGCCGGTGCCGGGCGGACCTTCGATGACCAGCCCCGGGCCGCTGCCGGCCGCGAGCACGGCGGCCTCCTGAGACGGGTCGCTCGGCGCGGTCAGGAACCGCTGCGATTCGCCCGGCCGGGGCACGGCGCCGCTGTCTTCGTACTCGCGCAGGCGCAACAGGATCTCCAGCCCGGTGCCACCGGGCGAGCACTGCTGCAACTGGCGCAGCTCCTCGCCGATCGCCTGGCCCATGAAGGTGGCGTTGAACAGCACCGCCGCGCAGGCCAGGGCCTGCTGGCCGGGTTCGAGTTCGACATCCAGCGGCGGCAGGGCCGACAGGCTGCGCTCGCGCGCGGGCGCCAGCATGCCGAAGGCGTCCATCACGTCGGCGACGGTCACGGCCGAGCGTTGCAGCAGGTCGTCGGCCACCTTCTGCCAGCGCTCGCGCTCGTCGTGGCCGAGCAGGCCTTCCAGGGCCGGGTTCAGGCGCACTTCCTCGCGTCCGCTGTCGAAGCCGATGCGGACCCGGGCGCGCTCGCGGACCGGCAGCTCCATCCGCGCCGGCCACAGCAGCAGCGGCGCGATCCGGGTGCGGACGTGTCCGCGCGGATCGCGCAGCAGCAGGAACGGGAAGCCGACGTAGAGGCCGTCGATGCCGGTGTCGCGCTGGTACAGGCTGCGGTTGCGCTCCAGCGCGTGCAGGCGTCGCCACAGCAAGGTCTCCTCGAACACCGCCGGGTCCAGCGTCAGCGCCTGGTTGCCGCGTTGCAGCAGGGTATCGAGCAGGGTTGCGGCCGGGCGTCGCGGGGTGTCGAGTTCGGTCAGGTCGATGCGGCTGCCGGCGCGGCTGATCCCCATCCGCACCAGCGGGCCGCGCAGCGCGGCATTGACGACCTTCTTCTCGAAGAAGCCGAACAGTTGCGCGATGTACTGCTGCTGCCTGGGCTCGATCCAGCGTTCGGCCGGCAGTGCCAGCAGCACCAGCGCATCGGCCAGCGGCAGCCTTCGCTGCAGCCGGTACTGGCCGGCCCAGCCGTCGAGTTCGCCGATGCCGCAGCTGGCGAAGCCTTGCAGGCGCTGGTCGATCGCCTGCCAGATCGCGCGGCGCCCCTGTTGCAGCCACTGCTCAGCCCGTTCGCGCTCGAACCCGCCGATGCCGATGCGGCGCGCGCTGCGGGCCGCGGCATCGAGCAGGTGGTCGGCGGACTGGAACTGGCCGATGTCGGCCGCCAGCAGCACGACCAGGTCTTCCTCATCCAGCATCGCCCGCTCGGCCAGCGACTGGATGCCCGGATGCGGGCTGTCGGGCAGCAACGATTGCCGTGCCTGCCATTGCGCCGCCAGCCGCGCGCGCGAGGTGGACAGGGCGAGAATGCGAAACTGCGCTTCGTCCAGCGCGATGCCGCGGTGGCGGGCACGCTCGCGCAAGCGCTCGGCGCGCGCCTTCATCCTCGGCAGCCAGTGATCGGGCTGGCGCCGTGCCAGCAGATCGGGGACTTCGCCGGCAAGCAGTTGCCAGCCTTCCTCGGGGTGGTCGAGCAGCCAGCCGGGGCTGACGATCCGGCCGCGCCGGATCAGCGGCATCTCGGGATTGAGCCAGGTCAGCGCCAGCATCAGCCGGAAGTCGTCTTCCAGCGCCTCGTGCCGCGCCAGGTGCCGCAAGGCGGCCAGCGCCTGCGCCTCCAGCCCGGCCTGCTCGGCCCAAGTGACCAGCGCGCCGCGACGCAGATGTTCCAGCGCCTCCTCCCAGTGCTGCGGCTCGCCCGCGGCCAGCGCGAACAGCCGCGCGCTGCGGTGGCTGCGTCCACCCAGTTCGATGCCGGCGCCACGCGCGTCATCGCCGGCCTGCCCGCGCAGCGGCGGCGCCGGCGGCGATCCGCCCGCCAGCCAGGCTTCGACCTCGCGCCACTGCCAGCGTTGATGGTGGTCGTGCGCGAGCAGGCCGCGGAACAGCAACTCCAGCTGCGGCGGCAGGTCGTCGGGCAGCGGCACGCCATGGCTGAGGATGTGGATCAGCCAGGCATTGGGATGGATGTCGCCGAAGCATTCGCCCGCGGTTACCTGCTCCAGCAGCAGCATGCCCAGGCTCCACCAGTCCGAGGCCGCAGCAACGCCGCCGGCCACCGCCTCCGGCGCCATGTAGCGGCTGGTTTCCAGCGGCGCGACCAGGTCGAGGTCGAAGTCCGACAGCCGCGCAGAACCAAAGCCGCCAATCACCAGATCCAGCGGTTCGCGCTCGCGGACCAGCACCGCCGCCGGGCGCAGGTCGCGATGGCGCAGGCCGGCCTCGGCAAAGACATGCAGGGCCCGGCCCAGTTCGCGCAGGACGTGGCGGATCGCGTCGATGTCGCGGGCATGGATGCCCAGCCCGGCCAGGGTGCCGCCCGGCAGCGCCTCCATCACCTCGTAGGGCCGATCGTCCCAGCGCCCGGTGGCGATCAGCTCGGGCACGTGCAGCCGCGGCAGCCGCGAGACCGCCGCGTACACGTCAGGATCGGGCTCGGCGCCGGCGTGGTAGAGGGTCAGCACCGCCCGCCGTCCACTCTCGACATGCTCGGCGTAATAACGCTCGCGCACGCCGGCGGTTTCGGCCATGCGGGCCTGCAGCCGCCAGCCGTCGATCACCGTTTCCGCAGCGGCGGCCGCTGCCGTCCCCTCTCCCTGCGCAGGATCGGTGCGGTCATTCGCAGCATCGGCGGCCGGCCCGGCACCGCACGCCATGCAGATCAGGTCGCCGGGCTCCATCGGGTGGCCGTTCTCGCAGCGCGCTTCCGCCGCCGGCACGGGAGGTGTGGCAACCGCCTCCTCTTCGGTCACCACCGGTGCCGGCCGCCAGCCGCGCGGATGGATCGGCTCGCCGGCCAGCACCCAGCCGCAGGCCTGCGCGTCTACGGTCATGCCGGCGCAGAAGTGCTCGTCGAGCGGACGCTCGCTTTCGCAACTCGGGCACCAGCGCATCAGCTCCATCAGGCCGCTCCGGGGTTGTGCTGACTGGTTCGCGCGTGGTGCCCGGCCGTTTCCAGCACGGCCCGCAAACGCTTGAGGTCGTCCGGACGCGGGATGCCGGCCATCCACACGCTGCCGTCGGCATCGAACATCACATCGAGCGTCGGCGCGGCGCCCTGCCGTGGCGCATCGAAGCCGGCGAAGCGTTGTTCGCCCAGTGCGGTGAGCCGGTGCAGTCGCTGGTTGTCGCTGCCGCGCAGCGGCAAGGTCTGCGGCTCCGCCTGCCGGTACGGGCCGCTGATCAGGACATCGACCAGGCCGGGCATCCCGGCCAGCATCGGTTGCAGTTGCTCGAACTCATGGCCGCTGTAGACCAGGATGTCGGCCCCGCTGCGGGCGCGGATGCCGGACAACAGTGCGCGCAGGGCGTCGAACTGCTCGAACGGCTCGCCGCCGGACACGGTCACGCCATCGGCTTCAGCCAGCCACGGAACGATGTCCGCGAGCAATGCCTCGACCTCGATCCGCCGCCGCCCCGGGCCCCATGTATCGGCCGACACACAACCCGGACAGCGGATGCCGCAGCCCTGGAACCAGATCCCGAGCCGGCGCCCGGGCCCGAGCGCGGTCACCGGGAAATGCACGCGCGAAAGCGAAACCGTCTGCGTCACCGCCGCGCCAGTTCCAGTGCGCCTGCATCGAGCCGGACGATCTCGAATGCCTCGCCGGCAGCCGCATCCATGTCGAACAGGCTGCGCGCCAGCGGATTGATCAGGCAGGCCTCCAACTGGTTGCGGATGCCGCGGCCGCCGTGAGACAGATCGGCTAGGCACAGGGCACGCAGGCTTTCGCGCGCCTGCGGCGCCAGCGCCACCTGCAACGACTGCGCGGACAGGTCGGCCAGCGTGGCCTCGACCATCTGTTCGAAGATCTGCCCGCCCACGTCGGGACGGATGAAATCGAAGACGATGATGTTCTCGCCGATGCGGTTGAGGATCTCGGGCCGGTTCAACACCAGCTTGAAATGCTGTTCGATCTCGTCCCGTATCCTGGCCTGCACGCGTTCGAACGGTGCGTCCGGGGTGACGTTGGCGACCCGCTGTCCGGTTTCGTCCAGACGGTAGATGCCGAGATTGGAAGTGAATACGATCAGGCTTTCGGAGAAGTACACCCGGTCGCCGCGTCCCGAGGTCAGCACGCCGTCGTCGAGGATCTGCAGGAACTTGTCGAGGATGCGCGGGTGCGCCTTCTCGATCTCGTCGAACAGCACCACGCTGAATGGCTTCTCGCGGATGGCATTGGTCAGCTCGCCGCCGACGTCGTAACCGACATAGCCCGGTGGCGCGCCGAGCAGGCGTTGGTCGGCATGCTCGGCGCTGAACTCGGACATGTCGAAGCGGATGTAGGCGCCCTCGTCGCCGAACAGCAGCTGGGTGACGGTCTTGGCCAGTTCGGTCTTGCCGACACCGGTCGGCCCGGCGAGGAAGGCGACGCCGCGCGGCCGGTTGCCCTTGCGGCTGCCGCCGACGCCGGTCACCGCCCGCTTGATCAGGTCGAGCATGTGGATCACGGCATGGTCCTGTCCCTTGACTCGCCTATGGATGAAGGCATCGGCGTTGCGGATGCGCGCGCGGTCCAGGCGCAGCCAGGGGTCTTCGGTCACGCCGACCTTGTAGCGGCGCACCGCATCGCCGATGCGGGTCACCGGCAAGGCTTCCACCCGCGCCAGCTGGGCGATGGCATGCAGGTCGGCCAGCAACAGGCCCTCGGTGCTCTCGACGAAGTCCTGCCCCGCCTGCTGCAACCGGCTGGCATCAAGCGTGCCGGCATCGGCAAGACCGCGCAGCAGACCGGGCACCAGCGCGCGACGGATCTGCTGGTCGGGCCGCGACACCGGCACATGACGGAGCCGGGGATTGCCCACGGTCAGCCAGTCGGGCAGGTCGCCTTCCTTTTCCACCACCCAGAACACGTTGTTGAAGAACGGCCGGCGCTCCGGCCCCGCCGGACGGCTGCGGGCGCGGTGCGACAACACCAGGGCCTGGGTGAACATACGGTGCTCGGCCTCGCTGAGGCTGTCGTTGCGCACCACCAGCCGCGAGGCGAAGTCGACCACCAGCGCCACCGGCTCGCCGGGATGCTCGACCAGCCGCTGCAAGGTCGCGCCCAGCAAATCGATCCCGGCCGGCGTGCCCGCCTCGCCCGCCACCAGTCCCAGGGCACGCAGCAGCGCCCGCCCCTCCGCCGCATCCTCGCCCGGCCGGTCCAGCACCTCGAAACCGGCCAGCGGGCTCCACATCAGCACGTGGCGCACACCTGCCTCGCGCAGCGCATCACGCAGGCACAGCTCGAACGGCTGCGCTGCCACCACCTCCGGCGCGACTTCCGACGCTTGTAGATCGCGCACGTTGCCCGACAGCACGAACTGGCTCTTGAGCGGCAGGAAGCGCAGCAGGTCGCGCAGCCAGCGCGGCTTCTCGAACGATTCCGTTTTGTCCATGCGCCGATTCTAGGTCAACTTGCCGGCGCGCTGATTCCAGAGTGGAGCCGGTGCTGGAACTGGCGTGGTACCCGCAGCTACCCGGAACGAGGCAAGCGCCAGAGTTCGAGAGTGTCCTCGACATCCCCCTGTTCGAACTGTCGATCCAATTCCTGCAGGGAAAAGCCGGGCAGTCGCACTTCCAGCGCCCCCAGCACGCTACGCGCGCCCCATGCCCTCCCTTCGATCATGAGACTGCATCCATGACGGGACACAAGCTCCCATACGCTGACAAAACCGACCACGGCGTGGTAGTGGAAACGGATCGCTCGGATGTCGGCCACTGCAATCGATTCCAAGCGCAGACCACGACGGACAACGATGCGATCGCCGCGAAGACGCACGCGCTCGGGCAACGCCACGATCGCTCCCCACAGGACGGCAACCGCAATCAGCAACGGGATCGACGCTGACATCGCTACTTACCCGGTGTTCTGGATCCCCGCCGAAATCCCGTTCACCGTCGCCACCAGGGCCTGCAGGCGTGCGTCGTCGGGGCGGCCGGCGTTGCGCCAGCGGGCGAGCAGGTCGACCTGGAGCAGGCTGATCGGGTCGATGTAGGGGTTGCGCAGGCGGATCGACTGGCGCAGGCGATGGTCGTGGGCGAGCAGGTCGTCCTCGCCCTTGATCGCAAGTACCGCGTCGCGGGTGCGTTCGAACTCTTCGGCGATACCGGGGTGCAGCCGGTCGTGCAGGTCGCCGGCCAGTTGCGAGTAGCGCTCGAAGATGGCCGGGTCGGACTTGGCCAGCACCATCTCGACGTCGTCGACCAGGGTGCCGAAGTACGGCCAGTCGCGGGCCATCTCGGCGAGGGTGTCGCGGCCGTGGGTGCCGAGCGCTTTTTGCAACGCGGTGCCGACGCCGTACCAGGCGGTCAGGCCGGCGCGGTTCTGCGCCCAGGCGAACACCCACGGGATCGCGCGCAGCGAGCCGATGCCGGGCGCCTTGTCGCCGCTGGGGCGCTTGCTCGGGCGCGAACCGATGCGCAGGCGCTCGATCACGTCGATCGGGGTGGCGGCGCGGAAGTAGGCCGGGAAATCAGGATGCTCGTGGACCAGCGCGCGGTAACGGGCGCGGGCGTCGTCGGCAAGTTCGGCGGCGATCCTGCGCCAGCCCTCCTCTCGCGGTTCGGGCGGGCGCGGGCGCAGGGTCGCGCGCAGCACCGCGCCGGTGGTCTGCTCGAGGTTGCGCAAAGCGATCGCGCGGATGCCGTACTTGCGATGGATCACCTCGCCCTGCTCGGTCAGGCGCAGGATGCCGTCGACCGAACCGCGCGGTGCGGCGATCACCGCACGCTCGGTCTTGCCGCCGCCGCGACTGATCGAGCCGCCGCGGCCATGGAAGAAGGCGATGCGGATGCCGCTCTCGTGCGCGAGCTGGGTCAGCGCGATCTGGGTCTGCTGCAACGCCCAGCGCGAAGCGACGATGCCGCCATCCTTGGCGCTGTCGGAATAGCCGAGCATGACCATCTGGCGATTGTCGCGGGCCTGCAGGTGGGCGCGGTAGAGCGGATCGGCGAACAGCGCCTTGAGCGTGTCGGGCGCGGCAGCGAGATCGTCGACGGTCTCGAACAGCGGCGCGATGTCGAGCGGCACCTGGCCGTCGTCGTCGATGCATCTGGCGACCCGGGCCAGCGCCAGCACCGCCAGCGCATCGGCGGCGCTGCGGCTCATGCTGATGATGTAGGGGCCGAACGCACGCGCGCCGAAGAGCGGCCGCAGTTCGGCGACGGTGCGGAACACCGCCAGCACCGGCGCCGCCGGTTCGGGTTCGACCGCGGGCACCTCGACCTCGCCTTCGACGATCTCGTGCAGGCGTGTGGCGCGCTGTTCCGGCGAACGTTGCGGCCATTGCGGGTCGTTGAACAGCGCCGCCAACGCGGCATCGTGCACAGCCGAATCCTGGCGCAGGTCGAGCGTGGCCAGGTGGAAGCCGAAACACTGCGCGCGCCGGCGCAGGCGGCGCACGCCGAACAGGCCGGCGTGGGCGCCGCCGTTCGCGGCGAGGCTGGTTTCGATCATTTCGACATCGGCGAGGAAGGCAGCCGCGTCCTGGTAACCGCCCGGTGCCTCGCGCGCGGTCAGTTCGAGTCGCTCGGCCATCAACGCCAGCAGGTTGCGGTACGGCATGTCGGCGTGGCGCGGACGCAACCGCTCGGCCGCCAGTGGCAACAGCTGCCGGTAAGCCTGCAGCCGCTCCAGCACCGCCGCGTCCACGTTCACCCGGTGCACGGACTGGCTCAGCATCCCGGCCAGTGCGCCGAGGTCGCGCTTGTATGCCGTCAATACCAATCCACGCTGGCCTGTGAGGGCTGCGACGATGGTGTCGGCGCCGACATTGGGATTGCCGTCCATGTCGCCGCCGACCCAGGTGCCGAAGCCAAGCAGTGGCGGCAGCACACCCTCGAACGGCATGTCCTTGGAACCGTAGCTTTCGTTCAAGGCCTCGTCGAAGGCCTCGTGGAACACCGGCAGGACCTTGTACAACACCTCCGACAGGTAGAAACCGACGTGCTCGAACTCGTCGGCGACACTGGGCTTGGCTGCCGGCGCCTCGGCGGTCTGCCAGCTCGCGGTCAGGGCCTGGCGGATGCGGTCGCGGTCGGCGCGGCGCTCGGCCGGGGTCAGGCCGCGGTCGATGTCGTCGACCAGGCAGCCGACGATCAGGCGCTCCTTCTCCAGCAGCGCGCGGCGCACCGCCTCGGTCGGATGGGCGGTGAACACCGGCTCGATGCGCAGCCGCGGCAATAGTTCGAGCAGTTCCTCGGCGCCGACGCCGGAACGCGCCAGCGAACCGAGCACCTCACGAAGACTGCCCGGTTGCGGGCTGGCGCCGGCGCGCTCGTAATCGCGCCGACGACGAATGCGATGCACCCGTTCGGCCAGGTTGACCGCCTGGAAATAGGTCGCGAACGCACGCACCAGGTCGCCGGCCTGATCCAGTTCGATACCCGACAAAGCGGCGGCCAGTTCGTCGACCGGCGACCCGGACTCGCGGCGACGGATCGCGGTGCGGCGCAACTCCTCGACCTCGGCGAGGAAATCCTCGCCACGCTGCTCGGCCAGGATCTCGCCGACCAGGGCGCCAAGCGTTTTCACGTCTTCGCGCAGCAGCGCATCGGTGGGCGCGAATTCGACGATGCGCAACGGCTCCTCGGCCGGTTCGGTGGACTCAGTACGTGGGGCCGTGCGGGAGGGGGTGCGAGATGGGGCTGACGGGGTCATCCGTCCAGCCTACCGCACTGCAGCAACGACTGCGCGTCGGTTGCGGCTGCAACGGATGATGCATTGCGGCCCGATCCGGCCCGTCCCGACCAACACCGATCGGATGAGTGTGTGGACACGATGGCAGCCGGATTTGATGTGCAGGCTGGCGCACAGCCGCATCCCTGTGGAACACTCCCGCCCGCATCGCATCTGCGAAGGATCCCACCCATGCCCATCGGACTCGGCCTGCACGTCGTCATCGCTCTGTTCTTCGCCGTCCATGCCGCGCGCAGCGGCCAGGATCGCTACTGGCTGTTCGTGCTGTTCGCGTTTCCGCTGCTCGGCAGCATCGTGTATGCGGTTGCGATCTGGCTGCCCGAACAGCGCCACTCACCGCAGGCGCGGGTCTTGCACCGGAAAATGCGCCGGGTGGTCGACCCCGAGCGCGAACTGCGACTGGCAATGGAGGCGTTCGAGGACTCGCCCACCACCGAGCACCGCCTGCGCCTGGGCGACGCCCTGCTCGACGGCGGCCGGGCGTCGGAGGCGATCCCCCACTACCAGGCCGCCCTGCGCGGCATCCACACCGACGATCCGGACATCCAGTCCCGCCTCGCCCGCGCCTTCCTGGAGGCCGGACACGCCGGTCAATCGCGCGAACTGCTCGACCAGCTCATCGCCAGGCACCCCGACTACCGCTCGCAGGACGGCCACCTGACCTACGCACGCGCAGTCGCGGCCGAGGGCAATCGCGACAAGGCGCGCGAGGAGTTCGAGACGCTGATCGACTACAGCGGCAGCTACGAGGCCATCGCCTGCTATGTCGAGCAGTTGTTCGTCTGGGGCGAGGCGGCCCGGGCCATCGAAGTGGGCGAGGCCGCACTGTCACGTGCGAAGCGCCTGCCCGGCTACTCGCGGAAACTGCACAAGCCACACCTGACCCGTATCGAACGCGCACTCAGGCAGGTTCCGGCCCCCGCCTGAGCGCCGTCGCGCAGACTTCGCTCAATACGCGAACTCGCGGAACACCGGATCGATGCTGCCGTTCCACGCGCCGTGGAACAGCTCGAGCTTGCGTTCGGCCGGAGTGATGCCGGCTTCGGCGAACTCCATCAGCGGTTCGAGGTAGACGGTTTCATCGGCGCCGCTGGCATTGACGTTCGCGCGCCGTTTCAGGCCGTACGCGGAGATCTCCAGCGCGCGGCGGGCCAGGTCGAGCACGGTGCCGTTGCGGAACGGCAGCTTGAGCGCATGCTTCGGCACGCCATCGCGCAGCGCATGCAATTCGGCGAGAGTGAAATCCTTGACCAGGTCCCAGCCGGCGTCGAGCGCGGTGGCGTCGTAGAGCAGGCCGACCCAGAACGCCGGCAATGCGCAGATGCGGTTCCACGGACCGGAGTCGGCGCCGCGCATCTCCAGGTACTTCTTCAACCGCACCTCGGGGAAGGCGGTGGTGCTGTGGTCGGCCCAGTCGCGCAGCAGCGGACGCTGGCCGGGATATGCGGGCAGCCTGCCGTCGAGGAAATCGCGGAACGATTGCCCGCTCGCATCGATGTACTGGCCGTCGCGATAGACGAAATACATCGGCACGTCGAGCAGGTAGTCGACGTAGCGCTCGTAGCCGAAGCCGTCCTCGAACACGAAGTCGAGCAGACCGGTGCGGTCCGGATCAGTGTCGGTCCAGATGTGCGAGCGGTAACTGAGGAAGCCGTTGGGCTTGCCCTCGGTGAACGGCGAGTCGGCGAACAGCGCGGTCGCCACCGACTGTAGCGCCAGCGAGACACGGAACTTCTTCACCATGTCCGCCTCGTCGGCAACGTCCAGGTTGACCTGCACCGTGCTCGTGCGGGTCATCATGTCGAGGCCGAGCGAGCCGACCTTCGGCATGTACTCGCGCATGATCTTGTAGCGGCCTTTCGGCATCCACGGCATCTCGTCGCGACGCCATTTGGGCTGGAAGCCCATGCCGAGGAAGCCGAGCCCGAGCGGTTCGGCGACCGCGCGCACCTCGCGCAGATGGCTGGTCGCTTCCTGACAGGTCTGGTGCAGGTGTTCGAGCGGCGCGCCGGACAGTTCCAGCTGCCCGGCCGGCTCCAGCGATACCGAGGCACCGTCGCGCGACAACGCAATGACCCGCCCCGGCTGTCCGGGCAGGTGCTCGCTGACCGGCTCCCAGCCGAACTGCACCAGCCCCTTGAGCACGGCCTCGATGCCGCGCTCGCCATCGAAGGCGGGCGGACGAAGATCATCGGTGCGGAAACCGAACTTCTCGTGTTCGGTACCGATCCTCCAGTCGCTGGCCGGGCGGGTGCCGCCGCTCAGGAACTCGAGCAGGTCGGTGCGGCTTTCGATAACGGCATCCTTGGCGTCGCTGGGACCGGACACATGCACCTCGTCGGAAGGAAGGGCGGCCTCGGCAACGGCCTGCCATGCAGATGAGGGCGTCGCGCCGGACTGCAAGATTCAAAGTGTAGTCGCGGATGATGAACGGGCAACTTCACCCGCGGAACACAGTGGCTCGAATGCATCACCGGTGCCGTCATGCCGGCGTCCGCCGAGGATGACGCGCGACCCTGCCTAGATCTCCAGCCAGCCGTTCACCACCGCGCGCGCCTCGTCGACGCCGAGCTTGGCCGCACCGGAAAAGACCTGCACGCCGACGGTATCGCCGAAGGCGGCCTTCAACTCCTTGCGCACCGCCTGCAACGCCTGTGTCTGCTGACCGCGGCCGAGTTTGTCGGCCTTGGTCAGCAGTGCGTGCGCGGGCAGGCCGCGGCTGACCGCGTAGCCGAGCATCTGCCGGTCGTAATCCTTGAGCGGATGGCGGATGTCCATTACCACCACCAGCCCCTTGAGCGCGTGCCGGGTCTGGAACCAGCGGTCGAGGAAGGCCTGCCAGTGCGCCTGCAGGTCCTTGGGCACCTTGGCGTAGCCGTAGCCGGGCAGGTCGACCAGGTAACGGTCTGCATGCGGGGGAATATTGAAATAGACCAGCTGCTGGGTCCGCCCCGGCGTCTTCGATACCCGCGCCAGCGCATTCTGCTGGCACAGCGCGTTCAGGGCGGTGGACTTGCCGGCGTTGGAGCGGCCGGCGAAAGCGACCTCGAAACCGCCATCCGCCGGCAGCTGGGCCGGGGTATGCGCGGCCAACAGGTATTGCGCTCGGGCCAGCGGATTGGACGGTCTGGCGGCCGCGACGGGCTTGGAATCGGTGGGATTGGCCATGCCCATAGCATCGCACGGCGGATCGTACGGCGCGCCATCCGGCGGGGGCCGGGGCCGTGCCGACGACCGCCCGGCATTCAGCCTCCGTTGACCCGCTCCCGGCCGGCAACGATAATTCCGCGGTTCCGGCGCCGGATTCCGCGCGCCACCCTAGAAGTTGTTTCGGAGCCCAGCCTGATGAGCCAAGCCCGCATCCTCGGCCTGATCGGCATCGCCACCCTGGCGGTCGCCACGGTCGCCTATGCCGCCCAGACCACGGTCAACCCGATCCCGGACAACGAGCCGGTCGAAGCCGCGCCTCTGGTCACCGCCGCGGAGCTGGCCGCCGAGCCGGTCGCCTGGGGCAACGCCGAGGCAGGCGCCGCCAAGGCCGGCACCTGCGCCGCCTGCCATGGCGTGGACGGCAACCCGAGCGATCCGCAGTATCCGCGCCTGGCCGGCCAGAACGAGCGCTACATCGCCCATCAGGTCGCGCTGTACAAGACCGGCGAGCGCAGCGGCGCCATGGCCGCGGTGATGAAGCCGTTCGCCGACGAGCTGTCGGCGCAGGACGCGCGCGACATCGGTGCGTTCTTCGCGACCCAGAAGGCCGGCGCCGGCGTGGCCGACGACACCGTCATCGCCAGCGGCCCGAACGAAGGCCTGAAGTTCTTCGAAGTCGGCGAGAAGCTGTTCCGTGGCGGCGACACGGCGCGCGGCATCCCGGCCTGTCTGGCCTGTCACGGCCCGGACGGCACCGGCAACCCCGGCCCGGCCTACCCGCATATCGCCGGCCAGATGGCCGATTACACCCAGCGCCGGCTGGAGGAGTATCGCTCCGGCGTGACCGCCGAGCAGGAGCCGCACCTGTTCAACGTGATGGCCGCCGTTGCCGCACCGCTGACCGACGAGGAAATCGGCGCCCTGTCCAGCTACCTGCAAGGCCTGCACCCGCGCGCGGACGACTATGTGGCGGCCGATGCGCCGGCGTTGCCGTCCGCTCCGGCGCAAACCGAAGCCGAAGCGGCCAGCGGGTCCTGATCCGGAGATGGCGGGAACTTCCCGCCGGCCACTGTGGTCATGACCCATGCAACGCCGACCGCCGACCGCGGTCGGCGTTGTTGTTTTGGACGGCTGGATTCGTTCAGCGTTACCTTTGCGCAAACTGGATCCCGAACGCTTACGACGAGACCGACCGATGACCTCACCGCTCCGCACCTCTCCTCGCGCCCGCCTGTTCGCCCTGTCCGGCCTGCTCGCGGCACTCACCGCCGTCACGATCCTGCTGCTGCCCGGCCAGGCCAGCGTCCAGACCACCGCGCCGGTCGCGGGCAAGGACTACATCGAGATCCCGGACGGCAAGCGGCTGGGGCCGGACGACGGCAAGATCGAAGTGGTCGAGGTGTTCGCCTACGCCTGCCACCACTGCGCCAGCTTCGCCCCGACACTGGAAGCCTGGAAACAGAAGCAGGGCCGCGACGTGCGGGTGACCTACCTGCCCTTGCCGTATGGCGCCCAGGACCCGCTGGCGGCGGCTTACTTCGCGGCCGAAAAGATGGACGTGCTGTCGCGCACCCATGACGCGACCTTCCGGGCAATCCACGACGAGCGCCTGCTGCCGCGCAACCCGAGCGCCGACGAGATCGCGACCTTCTACGCCGATAAGGGCGTGGACGCCGCGCGCCTGAAGGCGCTGATGACCTCGCAGGACATCCTGGACAGGCTGTCGCCGGCGCGCGACTTCGCGATCCGCAGCGGCGTCGAAGGCACCCCGACCCTGATCGTCAACGGTCGCTACCGCATCGCCGGCCGCACCTTCGATGACCAGCTGCGCACCGCCGACCACCTGATCGCGCGTGAACGCGCCGCCACACGCTGAACCCGGGCCTGAACCGCAACCTGCATTCGCCCGCCAGACGGGAACAGGCCAGTATCCTTGCCACTCGAAGCGGCGCCCGCGTCACCCCATACTGATTGCGGGCTGCTCGCAAAAATCCCGCCAACCATGTGCGGACTTGCATATCCTGAATTGCGAATCCCTCGCAACAACCCGCACATCCCCGCACATCCATGTGCCGACTTTTCTTTTTCTTCGCGGAGAACATCCGATGACCGCATGCCAGACTGCTGCCCGCCTGCTCCCGATGCTGCTGCTCGTGTCCATGCTGGGCGCCTGCTCCTCCGAGACGCCGACGCCACCGGCCGCACAGCCCGAGCCCACCGCCATGCCGGCTGAAGAGGCCACACCCGGCGAAGCCACGGAAAGCGACGCACCGGCCGCAACCGGCGAAGCCACCGATGGCGAAGCCGCGAACGACGAAGCCGCGGCGCCGGCCGAACCTGCCGAAGCCGCCACCGCCAACACCAATCCGGTGCTGCCACCGCAGGGCCCGGCGCCGGTGCGGGGCACCGACTATGTCGAGATCGCCAACGGCCAGCCATTCGCCCCGGTCATGGGCAAGATCGAGGTGGTCGAGGTATTCGGCTATACCTGCCCGGCCTGCGCCCAGTTCGAACCGAGCTTCAAGGCCTGGAAGGCCCGCCAGCCAGCCGATGTCAACGTGCTGCCGCTGGCCGCGCCGTTCGGCGGCTACTGGGAACCGTACGCACGCGCCTTCTACTCCGCCGAAACGCTGGGCGTGCTCGAACAGAGCCACGACGCGGTGTTCCGCGCAATCCACGTCGAGCGCAAGCTGCCGCCGCCGCCGACCGTGGCCAAGCCCGAACAGCTCGGCGCGTTCTACGCCGCCTATGGTGTCGATGCGAAGAAGTTCGCCAGCACCATGAACAGCTTCGCCGTCGACGCCAGGATCAAGCGCGCCGGCCAGTTCCTGGCCCGCAGCGGCGTCGATTCGACCCCCTCCCTCGTGGTCAACGGCAAGTACCGCATCACTGGCGGCCGCACTCATGACGACCAGCTGCGCATCGCCGACCACCTGGTTGCGATGGAGCGCACCGCAACCCGGTCGCCCGCGGAGTAGACGGCACGACCGTCCCCGGTACGTCATGTCCAAGCCGCCCCCCCCACGGCATCGCCTCCGACTGCTGAGCGCGAACATCCAGGCCGGCTCCAGCACGCGTCGTTACAGCGACTACGCGACCCGCAGCTGGTCGCACGTGCTGCCGGCCGGCAACAAGCGCGGTGCGCTCGACACCATCGCGCGGCTGGCCGGCGAGCACGATATCGTCGGCCTCAACGAGAGCGACCCCGGCAGCCTGCGCTCGGGATTCACCAACCAGACCCACTACCTGGCCCAGCGCGGTGGCTTCGACTACTGGAGCCACCAGCCCAACCGCCGTGTCGGCGCGGTCGCTTCCAGCGCCAACGGCCTGCTCAGCAAGCTCGAACCGATCGAGGTCAGCGACCACACCCTGCCCGGCCGCATCACCGGGCGGGGCGTGCTGCTGGCGCGTTTCGGCGACGGCGACGAGGGCCTCACGGTCGCCGTCGCGCACCTGTCGCTGGGCCGTCAGTCGCGGGCCTCGCAGCTGGCCTTCATCGCCGAGCTGCTGCACGACCACCCGCACGCAGTGCTGATGGGCGACTTCAACTGCCCGGTCGACAGCCCCGAGATGCAGCGCCTGTTCCGCGAAACCCGCCTGCAGCTGCCGGCCTGCGTGGTCCCCACATTCCCGAGCTGGCGCCCGCAGCGCGCGATTGACCACATCCTCGCCAGCGACGGGCTGGTCTGCGCCGAGGCGATCGCGTTGCCGGCGGCGCTGTCCGACCACCTGGCGCTGTCGATGGAGCTGCACATCCCCGACGAGGCATTGCGCCGAGGCTGAAGCGCCTGCGGCGCGAATCGCCCCCTGACTCAGCAGGGGGCTGAATCCAGAACCGTGCAAGGGGATTGCGCATGACCATCGAGTACCGCGATGACGCCGACATCGGCGTCGACGAAGCCATCGAGCTCTATCGGCGCTCCACCCTCGGCGAACGCCGGCCGCTCGACCGGCCCGACATCTTCGAAGCCATGCTGGCCAATGCCAACCTCACCGTAAGCGCCTGGGACGGCCCGCGGCTGGTCGGCATATCGCGCACGCTGACCGACTTCGGCTACGTCGCCTACCTCGCTGACCTCGCGGTGGACGCCTCATGCCAGCGGCAAGGCATCGGCAAACGGCTGATCGAGGAGACCCGGCGTCGGCTGCGACCCGAATGCATGATCGTGCTGCTGGCCGCGCCGAAGGCGAACGACTACTACCCTGCGCTGGGCTTCGAACACAATCCGCGCGCCTGGGTGCTGCGCGGCGATTGAAGTCCGTTTCAGCGACGGACGTGGAAACCGTCTTCCGACAGGAAAGCCTCCACATCCTCCACTCCGACCAGGTTGAAATCGCCCGGCACGGAATGCTTGAGGCAGGCCGCGCCGAAACCGAAGCGCAACGCGTCGCCCGCGGCCATGCCGGTCACCAGCCCATGCAGCACACCGGCCGCGAACGCGTCGCCACCGCCGATGCGATCGACGACATGGGCCAGTGTGCAGGACGGTGTGGTGTGCACGCTGCCATCGCGCTCGACCAGCATCGCCGACAGCACGTGGTAATCGACATCAACCTGCCTGCGCTGGGTGCAGGCCATGTAGCGCACGTGCGGAAACGCCTTGAACGCCTGCGTCGCCGCCTGCACCACCTTGTCCTCGATGCTGTCGGCATCGCACTCGGCGCCAAGCACCACGGCCATGTCGCGATGGTCGGCGAACAACACGCTCGCCGTACCCATCAGCCGGCGCAGGATCGCCGGCGGATCGGCGTCCCAGGCCCGCCACAGCAGGCTGCGGAAGTTGCCATCGAAGCTGACCTCCGCCCCGGCTGCGCGCGCGGCTTCGGCCGCCGCGATCGCCGAGTCGGCGCAGGCCAGACCCAGCGCCGGGGTCACGCCGGACAGGTGCAGCCAGCCGGCACCCTCCAGGCAGGTCTTCCAGTCATAGTCGGTGTGGCGGGTGAAAGCGGAATCGGCGCGGTCGTACAGCACCCGGCTCGGCCGTTGCAGGGCGCCGGCCTGGATGAAGTACAGGCCCATCCGCCCCGGCCGGCTGCGCATGAAGCGGGTATCGACGCCATGGCGACGCAATTCGCCGATCGCGCTTTCGCCCAGTGCGTTGTCCGCCACGGTGCCGACCGCCCCCACCCGATGACCGAAGCGGGCCAGCGAAACCGCCACGTTGGCCTCGGCTCCGCCGACATGCACGTCCAGCGACGGTGTCTGCAGCAGCAGGCCGCGGCCGGGCGCACTGAGCCGGAGCAGAAGCTCCCCGTAACAGATTATTGTGCTTTGCGACATTTCATGCCTCGCGATGTTTTCCTTTCATATCAATGCGTTATTCGCAACGAGCTGGGGTTTGCGCAACGCAGCATGATGTTTGGAAGACGTTTTGTTAGGGTTTTGACCAGCGGTGTCATTGCTCAATATCAATCACCATACCAAGCGCCGCGTACGAGTCAATCAAGGCATTTCGATGCCCACAAGCCCGTCGGGAGGGGCTCCCATGCAATTGCAACGTTCGGCAAAAAAGACACCGGTTACCGTTCTCGCCGGCGCCATCGCCGTGGCGCTCCAGATGATGCCGCAGGCCGCGCTGGCCCAGGACCCTGCTGACACGGACGCCACTTCCGCCAGTCCCCGGACACAGGCCGCCACCGACCTGGACACCGTCACGGTGACCGGCTTCCGCGGCAGCCTCGCCGAAGCACTGAACATGAAGCGCGACGCGGTCGGCGCGGTCGATGCGATCGTCGCCGAGGACATCGCCGACTTCCCGGACCAGAACATCGCCGAATCGCTGCAGCGTATCCCCGGCATCACCATCACCCGCGATTCGGGCGAGGGCCGCTCGATTTCAGTGCGCGGCCTGTCGGGCGACTTCACCCGCGTGCGCATCAACGGCATGGAGGCGATCGCCGCCACCGGCGGCGAAGGTGGCCCGAACCGCGGCCGCGACTTCGACTACAACGTGTTCGCCTCCGAGCTGTTCAATTCGGTGGTCGTGCACAAGACCGCTTCGGCCAGCCTCGACGAGGGCTCGCTGGGCGCGGTGGTCGACCTCAACACCGGCGCACCGTTCAGCCACAAGGTCGGCCACACCTTCCTGGTCTCCGGCCAGGCCCAGTACAACGACGTGACCGAAGACACCACGCCGCGCCTGGCGGCGCTGTACGCGTTCCGCTCGCCGTCGGACATCTGGGCGGTGGCATTCTCGGCCGCCTATTCCGACGGCAGCACCAAGGAGCTTGGCCAGAACACCGTGCGCTGGCAGCAGGCCGCGTTCAACTCGGTGCGTGGGGTGGACTGCGCGACCAGTCCCGGGGATGCCGGTTGCACCGAGGTCGCCAACGGCTTCCACGCGCGCATCCCCCGCTACGGTGAGATCGAGGTCGAGCGCGAACGCCTTGGCCTGACCGGTGCGCTGGAGCTGCGCCCGGCCGAGGGCACCCGCCTCAACCTCGACCTGCTGTATTCCAAGCTCGATGCCTCGCGCAGCGAGAAGTGGCTGGAAGTGCTGTTCCGCGGCAACGAAGGCGGCATGGACGTGACCGATTACGTCCTCAACCCGGCCACCAATACCCTCGACATGATGGCGGTCGACAACGCCTGGGTCCGCAGCGAGAACTTCAAGAAGGCCTGGACCACCGAGTTCAAGCAGTGGACGCTGAGCGCCGAACAGGTGTTCACCGACACCATCACCGGTCATGCCCTGATCGGCAGTTCCAGCTCCGAGCTGAACTTCCCGTACGAAATCACCTTCATGTACGACGACCGCAACTACAACGGCTTCGTCTATGACTACAGCAACGACAAGTTCCCGCTGATCGCCTACAACGGCGCCGACGTCACCGATCCGGCGACCTTCCAGATGTCGGAATTCCGCGACCGCCCGAGCAATACCCGGCACGAATTCGACACCGTCATAGCCGACGTGGAGTGGGCGTTCCATCCCGACTACGCGTTGAAGGCCGGCGTCAACTACCGCAAGTTCAGCTTCACCACCTGGGGCGGAATCCGTGATTCTGGCGTGTGTGCGGCAGGTCTGCACGATTGTTCCGCGGAAGGCGTCTACGGCATTCCGGCCACCGGCGACCTGTCGGACATCTACCATTTCAACGGCAAGGCCGGCGCCGGCTCGACCACCCGCTGGGTGATACCCAACCTGCGCGCCTGGAGCGACTTCATCGGCCTGCCGGGCCTGCCGGCGCGCCTTGACACAGGCAACGTCCGCAGCGTCAGCGAAAAGGACTCCGGCGTATTCGTGCAGTTGGACGGCTATACCGACATCGCAGGACATGACCTGCGCTGGAACGCCGGCGTGCGCTATGTGGAAACCGAACAGAGCTCGAGCGCTCTCGTCAGCGTGGGAGGAGAATTCAATCCTGTCACCATCAACCGGCCCAAGTACAAGGACACCCTGCCGGCGATCAACGCGGCGTTCTCGATCACGCCCGACCTGATCTGGCGCGCGGCAGCGGCCAAGGTGATGACCCGTCCTGGTTTGGGCAGCCTGTCGCCGGGCGGCAGCGTGGACAGCTTCAACTACCGCGTGACCTACCAGAACCCGTTCCTCGACCCGACCCGCGCCAAGACCTTCGATACCTCGCTGGAGTGGTACTTCGCCCCCGAATCGATCATCTCGCTGGCGATCTTCTACAAGGACATCGATTCGCGCCCGCTCCCGACCGAGCGCGAAGGTACCTACGCCTCCACCGGCCTGCCGCTGGACCTGCTGGTGCCGACCTCGCCGGCCGCCGAGAATCCGGAAGGCCGGCCATGGACGATCCGCTCGATCGAGAACGGCCCGGGCGGCAAGCTCAAAGGCTACGAGATCGGCTTCCAGATGCCATTCTCTGTCATGACCGAGAGCGTGCCGGTGATCCGAAACATGGGCATGATTGGCAACTACACAAATGTCGATTCCGAGGTGGACTATCCCATCGGCACCGAGCGCCTGTTCGGCCTGTCACGACATTCCTACAACTTCACCCTGTACTACGACACTGAGCGTTTCCGCGCCCGCGCCTCGGCCGCCTACCGCGACGGCTACCTGAGCGGTACCAGCGGCACCGGCAACCGTTTCGAGGGCTACGGCAGCACCTTCAATGTCGACGCCTCGGCGACCTACAAGGTCGACGACAACTGGGAGGTGACCTTCGAGGCGCTGAACCTTACCGACGACTACCAGGACCGCTGGACCGACATCGATACCCTGCGCCGCTACGAGTACGACCACACCGGGCGGACCTACAAGCTCGGTTTCCGCTACAAGTTCTGATCCGTCCACCGGCCCGGCCACCCGCCGGGTCGGTACGACATCTCAATCGATCACACAGGGCCTGTCCGGTTTCCCGGGCAGGCCCTGCTGTCTTCCGGCCAATGGCCTGAAAGGCACTGGATGCGGGCTCCCCTCCGACGCAAGCGTTCGGGGGCAGGCTTTGCGGGCATGGCAAGGGTTTTCGAGGCTTGCTTCATCGGGCCGCCCCATTCCGGATATGCCGAGGGCAACCTCGATGTCCCTGCTGTCCTGCAGCACACACGCCCATTCAGAATAAATCCTGCATATCAATCGCTTGCACACGAAAAGCGCGCTTTTTGCGATGCAGCATGATGCTATGAAATCGTTATGTTACGTTTTTGACCATCGGTGTCATTTTTCGCTTTCAATGCCGGATCTGGTCGGCATATTCCACAAGAACGCTGGTTTCCAGCATGAAGACCCATCGGAGAGGATCGAATGCAGTTGCAGCACTCATCAGGAAAGACACCGGTTACCTTGCTTGCGACGGCCATTGCCATGGCGCTGTCCACCCCGGCGTTCGCACAACAGCCCGAGCTCGCGCAGGCAGCAACCGGGCAGGCCGGGAACGTGTCGGCCGAGAACGTGCAGCCGACCGAGCTCGACAAGGTCACCGTCACCGGCTATCGCGAAAGCCTGCAAAAAGCGCTGGACGAGAAGCGCTACACCGTCGAACAGATCGACGCGATCTTCGCCGAGGACATCGGCAAGTTCCCCGACCAGAACCTGGCCGAGTCGATGCAGCGCATCGCCGGTGTGTCGATCGACCGCGAGGGCGGCGAGGGCCAGCGCATCTCGATCCGCGGCCTGGGTTCGGATTTCACCCGTGTGCGCCTGAACGGCCTTGAGGCGCTGGCCACCGCCGGCACCGGCTCCGGAGGCGTCAACCGCAGCCGCGGGTTCGACTTCAATACCTTTGCCTCCGAGCTTTTCAGCCAGATCAAGGTCAACAAGAGCCAGTCCGCACAGATGGACGAGGGGTCGCTGGGTTCCACGGTCGACCTGCGCACCGCGCGCCCGTTCGACTACGACGGTTTCAAGGCCGCCGCCAGTGCGCAGATGGGCTACAACGACCTGTCCACGGAGTACGACCCGCGCCTGTCGGCCATGCTCAGCAATCGCTGGATGGACGGCCGCCTCGGCGGCCTGCTGTCGGTCGCCTACAACCGCCGCCACATCCAGGAAGAAGGCTACAACCCGGTGCGCTGGGAGCATGGCAACCACCGCAACGCCAACCAGAGCAACGCCAACAACAACGGCACCTACGGTTTCTGCAGCCCGGTCGGCTACGACCCGCAGACACCGCGCAATCCAACCGAGTCGGAGTTGGGCAACCCCAGTTCCAGCAATGGCTGGGGCACCTGGGGCATCGATGCCGAGAACTGCGGTGCCGGCCTGCCGCGCCCGGAGAACACGCCCGAGAATATCGCCGCCTACGAGACCGCGACCAACGCCTGGCACCCGCGCTATCCACGTTACGTCCGCACCGCGCACGAGATCGAGCGCCTGGGCGTGACCGGCTCACTGCAGTTCCGCGTCTCCGACGACACCCTGCTCACCTTCGACGGCATGTACTCGAAGCTGGACAAGAACCAGCGCGAGGATTCGCTGGGCGCCAATCTGCACCGGAGCGCCAACCTGGGCGGCAAGACCCAGATCATCGTGCGCGAGGCCGAGGTCGACGGCCAGAACCGGCTGGTCTACGGCCGGTTCGACAATGTCGACTTCCGTACCGAGTCGACCGAGATCGTCGAGAGCACCGAGTTCCAGCAGTACACCCTGGACCTGGACCATTGGCTCAGCGAGAACGTGCGCATCAATGCCCAGGTCGGCCATTCGCAGTCCAAATACGAGCGCCCGTCGTTCACCCTGGTCAGCTTCGACAATTCCAACCTCGATGGCTTCGAGATCGACCTGCGTGGCGGCGGCGTACCGGACATGGTGTTCCCGTTCGACCTCAACGACCCGGCGGCATGGTCGTGGTTGGGCTACGGCAACGCGCCGGTCAACGAGAACGGCACCGCTCGTGGCGGCAACATCAGCGAAGTGCGCCTGAATCCCCAGTACGTCGACAATACCTTCGACACATTCAAGTTCGACCTGCAGTGGACGCTTACCCCGACGTTCTCCCTCCGCTCCGGCCTGGCGTTCAAGGACTACGACATGACGTCGGAGGAATATCGCCACATCAGCTATGGCCGGTTGGCGCAGGCACTGCCGGGAGGCCTGAGTGTGGCCGACCTGAGCACGACCCTGTCCGGGTTCGGCAGCGGCCTGGGCGCCAACGTGCCATCGAGCTGGCTGGCACCCGACTTCAACAAGATCGCCGAACTGCTCGACATCCACTGCAACTGCGACAACGGGCTGCAGGGCGGCGACTACCGCCTGGCCGGCGTGGGCCATTTCGGCGCCTCGAACAACAATTTCGAGGTCAACGAGAAGACCACGGGCATATACCTCCAGCTCGACTTCAACACCGACCTGCTGGGCCGCGCATTGCGCGGCAACCTCGGCGTGCGCTATGTCGACACCGACATCACCGCATCGGGCTGGGCACCATGCACGGCATCCAACGCCGACGACCGCTCGCAGGACTGCGTGGCCTTCTTCGGCGTCGCCAACGCGACCTCCGCCCCGGGTGACCGCTATCTTGTGCGCAGCATCGTCAAGCACGGCTATGACGATGTACTGCCATCGTTGAACGTCGCCTGGGACGTTGCCGACAACGTGGTGCTGCGCTTCGGTGCGGCCAAGACAATGGCGCGCCCGACCCTGACCTATCTGTCACCCAGCGTGAGCGGTGGCCCAAGCGCCTACTTCGACGACGGCCGTACCTATTCGATCAACCTCGGCAACCCGAAGCTGGATCCGTTCCGCTCGACCAACTACGACCTGAGCGCGGAATGGTACTTCCAGGAGGGCGCCCTGCTGTCGGCGGCGGTGTTCTACAAGGACATCGAAAGCTACATCCAGCGCACCCGCCTGATCAGCACCTGGGAGGACATGGGCTATTCGCTGGACCTGCTGCCGGAAGGCTTCACGGCCGACACCCAGTTCAACGTGCAGAGTTACTACAACACCCCGGGCGGGCCGTTGAAGGGCTATGAGCTGACCTACCAGCAGCCGTTCACCTTTCTGCCGGGCTTCTGGAGCAAGTTCGGCGTGCAGGCGAACTACACCCATGTCGAGTCGAAGATCCAGTACATGTTCAGCAGTGCGGCGAACAGCAACACCACGATCGTCACCACGCTGACCGAGAACGATCTGGTCAACCTGTCGCCCAGCTCATGGAATGCGACCGTGTACTACGATGACGGCAAGTTCAGCGCGCGCGTGTCCGGCAGCTACCGCGACGGATACATCAGCGACGTACTCAGCCGCGAGAACGTCTGGGACCTGGATGGCAACCCGCTCACCACCGCCGACGTGACCGGCAAGTACAGCGTCAAGAACGTCGACTTCAACATGTCGTACAAGGTCAACGACAGCCTGTCGCTGACCTTCGAGGCGATCAACCTGCTCGACACCGAGGATCGCCGCTACGTCGATTCCGACCTGTCGATGCCCGACAAGTGGGCGCACACCGGCCGGCAGTACTACGTCGGTGCGCGCTACCGCTTCTGACGGATCGGCAATGCTGGCCTCGATGCGCCCGTCGGCAGTCGGCCTCCGGTTTCTCCCCGGGGCCGTCCTGCTGTCGGGTGTGTTGCTGACGGACGCGCTGCTGGCAGGCGCGCTGATGATGGGCAAACCGCTGTCGGATCCGTTGCCGACGGACATACCACCGTCGTCCCAGCTGGCTGCCAGCCCACCGGTGAGGGCCCTCGACGACCCGGTCGCGGAGAACATGCTGCTGATGCAGACCGCTTCCGGTGGCTGGCCCAAGCACCATCGCGGCCGCAACGTCGATTACGAGCGCCGGTACGATGCCAGCGAGGTCGCTGAGCTACGCGATCCCGCCCGGCATGACGACGCCACGCTCGACAACGACGCCACCACTACCGAGATCCGCTATCTCATCGGCGTCTGGCACCGCACCGGCCAGACGCGCTACCTCGATGCCGCCGGTCGCGGCGTCGAATACCTGCTGGCGGCGCAGTATGCCAATGGTGGCTGGCCGCAATTCCATCCTGATCGTTCCGGCTACCGTCGCCACATCACCTTCAATGACGATGCGATGGTGCAGGCGATCGCGTTGCTGCAGGACGTGGCCGAAGGCCGGGGTGACTTTGCGGTGCTGCAGGGCCGATATGGCGTGCGTGCGCTGGAAGCGGTCCAGCGCGGTATCGACTGCATCCTCGCAACCCAGGTCGTGCTCGACGGCGTGCCAACGATCTGGGCCCAGCAGTACCACGCGGACACCCTGCAGCCGGCTCACGCCCGTGCCTACGAACTGCCCTCGTTGAGCACCTCGGAGTCGGTCGGCATATTGCGCCTGCTGATGCGCCAGCCCGATCCCTCGCCGCGCATCCGGCAGGCGATCGTAACGGCGACGCAGTGGCTGCAGGCACACCGCCTGCCCGACCTGGCGCTGCGCCGCATCGATGATCCCGCGCAGGAGACCGGTCGCGACGTGATCGTCGTGAAGCAACCCGGCGCCTCGCTGTGGGCGCGCTATTACGACCTGGAGACACAGCAGCCGCTGTTCGCCGATCGCGACGGCCTGCCACGCACGACGTTGGCCGAGGTATCCAACGAGCGCCGCACCGGTTACGCCTGGTATGGCACCTGGCCGGAACCGCTGCTGCGCAAGGCATTGCCGCGCTGGCAGGCGGCCAACCCCGAGGGGAGCGGGATGGAAGGCCTCCAGAAGTGACATGGCGCCCGCCGGCTCGCCGGAGACGGCCGGCATCGCCTCGATCATCGCGGCAGCACCGGGCAGCTGCCAGTAGACGACCGCCGTTGCGTTATCGGTGATGGACGCCGGCTCCGGCCGAAGCGGCGTCCATCGCCATTCTTTGTCCAGACGACCGTCAGGGATACATCCGTTCGCGCAGGTCGGGCACGACCCGAGTCAGTTCGTCGGCGACGATGGCGGCGAAGAAGTTGGCGCCATCGACACCAAGGTGGGTGTAGTCGAACTGCCACTTGGGCTGGCCCAGTGGCGGTCGACCCAGCGGATCGGGCGGCGCCACCGGCAGTGGCGGCACCTCATGGCCGACAGTGGTGCCGGTCTGCGCGGCGGCATGCATCCATGAAGGCGCCGGGACCTCTGCCAAGCGCATCGACTGGACCGGCCCGAGCGCCTGTACCGCAGCGGTACTGCGTGCGTGCAGATCGACCAGCGGCACGTCCATGTCGTTCGCGATTTCACGAATGGCGTCGGCCCAGGGTTCAAGGTCGTCGTCGAGTCGGCCGTCCCTGAACATGCGCCGGGTCAGCGGCGTGACCAGCACCGGCCGTGCGCCGGCGGCACGGATTTCCTCGACGTAGCGGCGCATGTTGGCCGGGAACTCGGTCTCCAGGTCGGTCGAACGCCCCGGCTTGCCGGGCTGGTCGTTGTGGCCGAACTGCACCAGCACCCAGGTCCGCTCATAGGCGCCTGTCTTCATCTCCGCCAGCGCGATGTCCCACGAGCCCTCGGCGCGATAGCTGTAGCTGCTGCGGCCGCCACGGGCGAGGTTGAGGCAGGCGATGAACGAGCTGACGTGGTGCGAGCAGAACGACGCCCCCCACCCGCTCTGGACCGCGGTGGTCGAGTCGCCGACGAGGATTATCTTGTCTGCGCGGATCGGCGTCGCCGCTGGCCGGACGTCCTGTGCGGCGGCGATGCCCGTAGCGAGCAGGAACGGGAGGGAGAGCAATGATTTCATCGGGTCACCTTAGGAAGAATCTGGAAGTTCACGTATTGGTTCTTCATCCTGCGCGACAGCGCTCGCCGTAGCTCACATCGTTCCGCGCTGTACGAACGGCACCTGCTCATACAGCCTGCGTTCGCCGCCACGCGGGTCGTGTTCGAGCCGGCTGGTGTGGTCGAAGACCATCGTCTCGCGTCTGTCGATCGAGTACGGCGCCCACGTTGGGATGCCGGCATGGTTCGGATCGCCCGTGCGCGCGAACGCGACCAGCGCCTCGCTCATTTCACTGGCCGCGCGGCGCGCATCGGCGCTGCTACCGGTACGAGCCCCGGGCTGGTCCAGGGTGTCGAACACCAGCGGGATGTCGAGGGTGTGGAAGGCGCGGAACTTCCGACCTTCCTCGGTATGCGGGTGCCAGTCGAGCTGGTAGGCCCAGGTCGGCGCATGGCTCGGAACCGCCTGCCGCGCGCGTACTTCGGCCTCCTCGACCGCGCCGCGCCAGGAGCGGCCGGCGGTGGTCGCGGCGAAGAACACCTCCGATGGCGTGTAGTCCGGGTACAGGCGTCGGTATTCGGCGATCACGGTGTGCGGGTCGATGTCGACGAACTGCTGTTTCTCCAGCCTCGCCGGCAGCTCATCCCAGTCCAGCTCGAAATTGCGCGGGTCGTTGCCGAGGAACGCGCGGGTCTCGTCGCGGGTATTGCCGATCACCATCGGGATGTGTGCGGACTGCGCCGGCGCCTCCGGCCAGAACGGGTGCACCGGCAGGCTGTCGCTGTCCATGACCGGGCCGAAGTACAGGCTGCTGTCCTCGACGCGCGAGAAATCGCGCACCTTGGCCGCTTCCAGCAGACGTTCCGGCGACAACCGCAACAGGCCGTCGATGTCGCCCGGCTGCAGCCCTGCCGCCTCGATGAAACGCTCGGCGCGCTGGGTCGCGGCGCGCGGACCGGCCGCGGTGACCTGCTGGCCGCTCATCGTCCAGGCGCGATGGAACAGGCCCCTCGCCGCCGGCATCGCCATCAGGGTGGCGATCTTGGCGCCGCCGCCGGACTGGCCGAACACGGTGACGTTACCGGGGTCGCCGCCGAACTCGATCGCGTGTTCGCGCATCCATTGCAGCGCCTGCACCAGGTCAAGCTGGCCGACGTTGCCCGAACCGGCATACTCCGGCCCGCCAAGGCTGCCGAGGTGGAGATAACCGAAGGCGTTGAGGCGATGATTGACCGTCACCACCACCACGTCGCCGCGACGGCACAGGTTGACGCCATCGTAGAGCGGGTCGCTGCCGGAGCCGTTGTTGAAGCCGCCACCGTGGATGTAGACCAGCACCGGCCGCTTGCCGCCGTCGCGCAACGCGGGTGTGGTCACGTTGAGGAACAGGCAGTCCTCGCCGGTCGGCTCGCTGCTGTTGTGCTGCGGCGTGGCTGGACCGAATTCGAGCGCATCGCGCACGCCCTGCCACTCGGCTTCACGCAGGGCCGGGCGGAAACGCCGCGGCGCGGTGTCGGCGCCGTAGGGAATGCCGCGGAAGACGTGCATGCCGCGATCGTTGAAGCCACGCACCGGACCGCTGCGCGTGGTGGCGACGGGATGGATGGCGCCGCTTGCGGCATGGGCTGCGAACGGCAGCGCCGTGGCCGCGCCAACGGTCAGGCCGGCCTTCAGCAGCGCGCGGCGTTGTGGATCGGCTCCACGGTGCGCGTCAGTCATGGTTGCTCGACTCTCGTCATCTCTTGCTGTCCATCCTCCACCTGCGTCCTTATCCAGGCATCGGCCAGGGTCGGCCACAGTGCCAGCGAGCCGCGGGTGTCGCGCGTGCCGAAACCGTGTCCACCCCGCGGATACAGGTGCAGTTCGGACGGCACGCCGGCACGACGCAGTGCATCGAAGAACAGTTCGCTGTTGGCGACCGACACGCTGGCGTCGTCGAGCGCATGCAGCAGGAACGCCGGCGGCATGCCGGCGTGGACGCGGTTCTGCAGCGAGTACGCCATCACGTCGTCGGGCGATGGCGACGGGCCAATCAGGTGCTCGCGCGAGACCGCGTGGGTGTCCTTGCCCATGTCGATGACCGGGTACATCAGCAACAGGAAGTCGGGACGGGCATCGATACGGTCGATATCGTCGACAGGATCGCGCAGGGCTTCACCGTAGCGGGTACCGAGGCTGGCGGCGACATGGCCGCCGGCGGAAAAACCGATCGCGCCGATGCGCCGGGGATCCAGCCGCCACTCGTCCGCGCGCGAACGGATCAGCCGCAATGCGCGCTGGGCATCGGCCAGCGGGGCATCGCTCGCATCGTCATGGCCGTCCCCCGGCAGCCGGTAGCGCAACACGAACAGGGTGTAGCCTAGCCGGTCGACGAACTCCGGCACCAGCGCCGTGCCCTCCTTGTCGAGCACGATGCGGCGGTAGGCCCCGCCCGGCATCACCAGCAGCGCGGCGCCGTTCGGCTGCGGCGGCCGATACACGACCATGTACGGCGCGGTGACGCCAGTGACCAGGCGGTCGGGCAGCGTCGGGTCGTCGCTGCGCTCGATGATGTGCTGTTCGATGTCGATGCCTTCGGAACCGGGCGCAACACCGCCCGGCCACAGGGCGATGCGCGAAGCGGCCTCGGTGCTGGTATCGGATGAAGGACGTCCCTGCTGTGCGGATGCCGGCGTCGGTGCAATCGCGACGCCCAGCAGACATGCGAACAGGATGACCCGGGATGTCGGTGCCATGTACTTGCTCCTGGCATGCAGAGAATCCGGCCCCGCCATCATCCCCGCGCAGGCGGGGGTGAGCGGGCGTTTGCGAGCCACGGGCTCGCGTCCCTGGATGCCCGCCTGCGCGGGCATGACGAACAGAGAACCGTCGGCGGGGTTATCGCAAGGGTTCGCCCCGCGGCAGCTCCTTCAGCGGTTCCATGGTGTCGATGTCCCATTCGGCCTCGACGAAGGGCTGGCGGGTCTCCGCCATCTGCGGGTAGCCGCCGACCTCGTCCTGACTGTCGATGATGTAGCCGCGGCCCTCGATCACGTCGGCGACAATGCGGCGATCGTGCGCATCGCGATCCCACGGGCGCGCGCCGACGTTGGCGATCACCGCGTCCTGAACCTGCGCGGCAGGCAGCAGCTCGACACCGAACGGCAGCGCCGGCGCCTGCTTCATCGCCTGCACTTCCATCGGCGCGGTGGTGTAGCTGCCCTGCTGCTGGATCGGGTTGCCGACGCGATCGACGGCGATGTTGTCGTCGAAGTACACGTCGATGTCGCCGGAACCGCCCGCCATGAACAGCGCCAGCGGCTCAGTCGACATGCCGGCACGCATGACGTTGCCGCGTGCAATCAGCGCACCACGCGAGTACTCATGACCCAGCCACTCCTCGGCGATCAGGTTGTAGTGCATCGCGCGCTGGCCGGGGTTGTAGATCAGGTTGTTGATGAGGTGCGCGCGGGCGCCACCCTTGATGAGGGGGCTGCGCTCGTAGTTGTGCGCGTACAGGTTGCCGACGATCAGGATGTCGTTGACGTGGTCGTGGATCAGCGAGCCCTTGGAATGCTCGCCCTTGGCATGGGTCGAGTCGGCCAGACCCTCGGCGATGATGTTGTTGCTGAAGGTGATCCGGCGCGAAGCATTCTTCATCCATTCGGTCTCGTCTTCGCCGAAGAACCGGGTGCTGGACGCCGACAGGTTCTCATCGGTGGCCCAGCTCAGCGAATTCTGGTCGATGATCACGTCGCGCGCGCCCCGCAAGGTGCTGATCGCGTCGATGTCGCCGGAGCGCTTGGGCCGATGGCCGTCGCCGGGACGGATGCGCAGGTGGCGCACGACCACGTCGTGGGTGGCGATGCCAAGCCCGCCCTTGATGAGGGTGATGCCCGGTTGCGGAGCGGTCTGTCCGGCGATGGTCAGGAAGGGTTCGTCGATGCGCAACTCCTTCATGCCCAGATCGATCACGCCACCGACCTCGAACACCACGATGCGCGGCCCCTTGGCCTGCACCGCTTCCGCGAACGAGCCGGGGCCTTCGGCATCGAGGGTGGTGACGCGGATGATGCGCCCGCCGCGGCCGCCTGGCGTCTGTGCGGCCCAGCCCATGGCGCCCGAAAATGCCAGCGTGCCCCCTTCGGGCAATTGTTCGACCGCGGTTTCAACCCCCGCGGTGTCGGCAGCGCCGGCATCGGCGTCCGCCACGGCGGTGTCCGCGCGCTCTGCGCAGGCCGTTACCAGCAGCAGCGAAAGCAACAGGGCAAGGGCGCTCAAAGCGGGCGCCCGCAATGACTTGTACGACTGCATGAATTCCTCCGGGAACATGGCGGCCGCCATCCTGACAGGACGATTGCCGCACTGCACATTGAAAATGACACCGGTTTACCATATACGAATACAGAGCCGGGCCGCCATGTGCACCGCAACATCGCAGCAGGACCCGCAACACCGACATCCCATCCAGAAGGGGAACAGCTTGAGCATGGACAACGACAGCAAGGACAACGACAGCGCGGGCGCCGCACCGCACCGTGAAACCAACGCGGCAGCGGTCGCCGCCGCCTTTGTCCAGGCCCGCCGCGAGGGACATTCGCTCCCGGACTTCCCGGGCGAGATCCCGGACGACCTGGTCGCCGCCTACGGGGTGCAGGACATCGCCATCGGCCAGTGGCCGGATGAGGTGATCGGCTGGAAGGTCGGCTTCATCCCGCCCGACCGCCGCGACGGCTCCGGCGACGACCGCCTGCTCGGGCCGATCTTCGCCCGCGCGTTCTGGCCGGCCACCGGATGCGTGGATTTTCCGGTCTATACAGCCGGTTTCGCCGCGGTCGAGGCCGAATACGTGCTGCGCCTGGAAGCTGACGCACCGGTGGATAAAACCGATTGGACCCCGGAGGAGGCCGCTGCGCTGCCGGCCCGCCTGTTCACCGGCATCGAGGTCGCCAGCAGCCCGCTGGCGACGATCAACCAGCTCGGCCCGCGGGTGGTGATATCCGACTTCGGCAACCACAACGGCCTGCTCCTCGGCGGCGAGATCCCGGGCTGGCTCGACATCCCCGAACCGGAGCTGCGCGCGGAAACCCTGATCGACGGCGAGGTGGTCGGCACCGGCGGCGCCACCACCCTGCCCGGCGGCCTGCGCGCGGCGTATGCGTTCGCGCTGTCGCGTTCGGCCCGTCGCGGCCGCCCGCTCAAGGCCGGCACCCTGATCGCGACCGGGAATGCCACCGGTATCCATGACATCGTCGCCGGCCAGGTAGCGACAGTGCGTTTCGAAGGCTACGGTGAAATCCAGGGCCGCGCGGTGGCGGCGGGAGGTGACGCGGCATGATTCCCGGCAACAACAGCCGGCGGCGCTTCCTGGCCGCCAGCCTCGGCGCCACCAGCCTGGGTATCGCCAGCACCATCCCGATTCTGCCGGCGCTGGCCAGGACCCCGGATGGCGTGCTGACCGCCACTGACGTCCATGTCGACGGCTACCCGACGGTCGAAGCGGTCAAATGGATCGGCGAGACGCTCGAGCGGGAGACCGATGGCCGCCTGCGAATCCGCCTCTACCACTCCGGCCAGCTTGGCCGCGAATCGGAGGCGATCGACATGGCGCGCTTCGGCGCGATCGACATCACCCGCGTCTACACCGGTGCGCTCAACAACGCCTTCCCGCTGACCCAGGCCCTGTGCCTGCCGTACGTGTTCGACTCGGTCGAGCACATGCGCCGCGTGTGCGACGGCGAGGTCGGCGACACCGTATTGCGCGGCTTCGAGTCGCGCGACCTGGTCGGGCTGGCGATCTACGACAGCGGCGCGCGCTGCTTCTACAACACCCAGCGGCCGCTGGTGACGCCGCAGGACATGCGCGGATTGAAATTCCGCGTGCCGGCCTCGGACATCTTCATCCAGTTGCTGAAGCTGTTCGGTGCCAACCCGACGCCACTGGGCTACGGCGCGGTGTTCTCGTCGCTGGAGACGCGCCTGATCGACGGCGCCGAGAACAACATGCGCAGCTTCCATTCCAGCCGCCACTTCGAGGTGGCGCGGCACTGGTCGCAGAGCGAGCACTCCTATGCACCGGACGTGCTGCTGATCTCGCGACGCAGCCTGGAGGCACTGTCGCCGTCCGACCGCGCGCTGGTCATGGACGTCGCGCGCAGCTCGGTGGCGGTCATGCGCAAGCTGTGGGACGCCTCGGAAATCGAGGCGCGCAAGGCCGTTGCCGAGTCCGGCGTGAGCTTCAACGAGGTCGACATGCAGGCCTTCGAGGCCGCCGCTCGCCCGCTGCTCGACGACTACCTGAACCGTGAGCGGATCGCCCCGCTGTACCGCCTGATCCGCGAGCAGGCGGCCCGCGACCGAGCCTGAGGAGAACGATGAACAACGCCACATCCCCGGACACCGTCGACACGCCGCGCCCGTTGCATGCGCGCGTGCTCGATCGCATTGCCTCCCTGTCCATCGGCATCGCCGGCGCCTCCCTGCTCGGCCTGGTCGTGGTACAGGGCTGGCAGGTATTCGCACGCTACGTGCTGAACAGTTCGCCGAGCTGGACCGAGCCGGTGACCCTGCTGTTGCTGGCCACCTGCATGAGCCTGGGCGCCGCCGCCGCGGTGCGCGAGGATCGCCACTTCCGCTTCCACCTGCTGGTGCAACTGCTGCCCCCGTCGCTGCACCGCGCCGCCGATGCGCTGGCCGCGCTGGTGGTGATCGCGATCGGCGGTGTGCTGGCGACGTGGGGCGCACGGCTGCTGGTGGATGGCTTCGACATCCGCATGGCCGGCGCACCGCTGCCGCAGAGCATTCCGTTCCTGCCACTCACCGTCGGCGGCGTGCTGATGGTGGTGTTCGCCGCCGCGCGCCTGCTCGCCGGAGGCACCGCCCCGACAAGCGCCGCCAGCCCGGAAAAGGAGGCCTGAGCATGGATATCTTCCTTCTGTTCGGCGTGTTCATGCTGCTCCTGCTGCTCGGCGTGCCGGTGGCCTACTCACTCGCCGCGGCCGCGCTGGTGGTGCTGCTGTATCTGGACCTGCCGTCGATCGTGCTGGTGCAGCAGGTCGGCGCCGGGATCGGCACCGCATCATTGATCGCGATCCCGCTCTTCATCTTCGCCGGCGAGCTGATGATGCGCGGCGGCATTTCCGACCGCCTGATCAGTCTCGCCGCGGCGCTGGTCGGCCGCATCCGCGGCGGTCTTGGCCAGGTCAGCATCCTGTCGTCGCTGTTCTTCGGTGGCGTGTCGGGCTCGGCGATCGCCGACGTCTCCGCGGTCGGCGGCACGATGATCCCGCAGATGGTCAACCGCGGTTACGACCGCGATTTTGCGGTCAACGTCAGCATCACCGCCGCTCTTGTCGCACTACTCGTGCCTCCCTCACATAATTTGATCCTGTACTCGGCCGCGGTCGGCGGCGGCATCTCGATCGCCGACCTGTTCGCGGCCGGCATCGTCCCCGCGGTGCTGATGACGGTGGTGCTGATGTTCACCGGCTACCTGGTCGCGCGTCGTCGCGGCTACGGCACCGAGCCGTTCCCGGGCATGCGCGCGGTGCTGGTGCGGCTGGTGGCGGCGTTGCCGGGGCTGGGGCTGGTGGCACTGATCTTCGTCGGCATCCGCGCCGGCATCTTCACCGCGGTGGAGAGCGCGGCGATGGCGGTCCTGTACGCGCTGCTGGTAACGATCGCGGTCTACCGGATGATGAGGTGGAAAGCCTTCATCGGCGCCGTCGCGCACGCAGCACGCACCACCGGTGTGATCCTGTTCGTGATCGCCACGGCGGCACTGTTCGGCTGGCTGCTGGCCTATCTGGAGGTGCCGGCGGCAGCGGTCGAGTTGCTGCAGGCACTGGCCGACAACCGGTACGCGGTGCTGCTGCTGATCGTGCTGATCCTGTTGTTGCTGGGTACCTTCATGGACCTGGCGCCGATGATCCTGATCTGCACGCCGATCTTCCTGCCAGTGGCGAAGGCATTCGGCGTCGACCCGCTGCATTTCGGCACGGTGCTGGTGCTGGCCGGCGGCATCGGCCTGGTGACGCCACCCGTTGGCTCGGTTCTGTTCGTCGGCACCGCGATCGGCAAGATCGGTATCGGCGAAAGCATGAAGTCGATCTGGCCGTTCTGGCTGGCAGCGATCGCGGTATTGCTGCTGGTGACCCTGTTCCCGCAGCTGTCGCTGTGGTTGCCGGCGTTGTTCAGGGGCTGATCTCTCTCCGGCCCGCTGGACTGAACAAGGGCGCGATGTCCGCATCGCGCCCTTGTTGTTGGTTACAAATCAAATCGTTCCAATTGAGTATCCTGCCGGGCACCGGGCCCACTCGGGGCTCCATGCAAAGGGGACGGGGATGACCACACACAGCACTTGGCTTCGCGGTGTCGCCGTATGGCGCGCCCTGCTGCTCGGCGTGCTGCTGGCCCTGCCGGGGCTGGCGCCGGCAGGCGAGGACCGCAGCGGTTTCGTGCGCGTCGAAGGCACGCGCTTCATGCTCGATGGCAAGCCCTACCGGTTCGCCGGCGCCAATTTCTGGTACGGCGCCTACCTCGGCACGGCGGACGGCATCGGCGACCGTGAGCGGCTGCGCGCCGAGCTCGACCAGCTCAAGGCCGCCGGCATCGACAACCTGCGCGTGCTGGCGATGTCCGAGGCCAGCGGCTTCAAGCGCGGCGTCGATCCCGCGATCATGACCGTGCCGGGACCGCTCCACGAGGGGGTGTTCGACGAAGCCCTGCTGCAGGGCCTGGACGTATTGCTCGACGAGATGGCCCGGCGCGACATGAAGGCGGTGCTGTACCTCAACAATTTCTGGCAATGGTCCGGCGGCATGTCTCAGTACGTGTCGTGGTTCACCGGCGAGCCGGTGTTCGACCCCGACGAGACCGGCGACTGGAACGGCTTCATGCAGAATTCGGCGCGCTTCTACGCGATCCCCGAGGCACAGAAGCTGTACCGCGACGTGATCAGGACCGTCATCACCCGCCGCAACAGCGTCAACGGCAGAGCCTATGCTGACGATCCGACCGTGATGTCCTGGCAGCTTGCCAACGAACCGCGCCCGGGCAGCGATGCCGACGGCCACCCCAACTTCCCCGCCTACCGGCAATGGATCCACGACACCGCGGGCTACATCCGCAGCCTGGCGCCGAAGCAACTGGTCAGCACCGGCAGCGAAGGCGCGATGGGTTCGCTGCGCGACGATGACCTGTACATCATCGCGCACGCCACTCCGAACGTGGACTACTTGACCTTCCACCTGTGGCCCTCGAACTGGAGCTGGATCGACCACGATGATCCGGCCGCACGGCTGGAATCAGGACTGGAAACATCGCTGGCCTATATCGACCGCCACATCGACATCGCCAACAAACTCGACAAGCCGACCGTGCTGTCGGAGTTCGGCCTCAACCGCGACGGCGGTTCCTACGACCCGGCCTCGACGGTCACCGCGCGCGACCGTTTCTACCGTGCGATCTTCGCCCGCCTACTCGAACGCGCGCGGGCCGGCGACGCCATCGCCGGCTCCAATTTCTGGGCCTGGGGCGGCCGTGGCCGCACCACGAATCCTGATTTCATGTGGAAGACCGGCGACCCGTTCACCGGCGACCCGCCACAGGAACCGCAAGGGCTGTTCTCACTGTTCGACAGCGACGCCTCCACACTGCAGCTCGTGTCGGAACACGCCAGGGCAATGGAGATGCTCGACTGAAGCCGGCGAGGGTGGAATGTCGAAGCTGCCGTTCGCCTCCACCGAGGAAGCCGGTGGCCCTGCCATTGCGGGACACGCCGTGAATACGTCCATGTAGGCTCTTCCGAAACATCCATGTTTCGGAAGGTCCCGCAATGGCAGGGCCACCGGCTTCTGGACACGTGGCTGGCGCCTGCAAGCAAGCCCACCCGAAGTGGCAGGCCTCCTCGCTCGCGAAGGCGACGACCGGCGGGGTGGGGTGGCGGAGAGCAGGCCATGGATGGCCTGCGACCCGACTTGAAGACACGACGTCGTCAGGAGGGTGGAGCCACCCCCCCCCGGCGGGCGGCGACTGCGTCCGGAGCCGATGATTCCGGCTACCCTCAGCCCTCCATCTGCTCCAGCTCACGCCCGCGCGTCTCGTGCACGAACCTGAGCACGAAGAAGATCGACACCACCGCCGACAGCGCATAGAAGCCGTATGTCGCCGCCAGGCCGATGCCCGCCAGCATGATCGGGAAGGTCATCGTGATCGCGAAGTTGCTGCCCCATTGGAACAGCC
The DNA here is from genome assembly GCF_006547045.1 of Lysobacter alkalisoli. Lineage (NCBI taxonomy): Bacteria > Pseudomonadati > Pseudomonadota > Gammaproteobacteria > Lysobacterales > Lysobacteraceae > Marilutibacter > Marilutibacter alkalisoli. The sequence goes on along the minus strand of NZ_CP041242.1, from coordinate 308,980 downwards.
CCGCCACCGCCAGGCCCGAGCCGCGGATCTGGTTCGGGAACATCTCGCCCAGCATCACCCACATCACCGGGCCCCACGACAGGTTGAAGAAGATCACATAGACATTGGCCGCCACCAGCGCCAGCACACCCATGGTGTCGCTCAGCACCAGCTTGCCCGGCCCCACTTGGCCATGCTCCAGGTTCCCGCTGGCGAACGCGACCGTCACCAGGCCCAACGACACCGCCATGCCGGCCGAGCCGATCCACAGCAGTGGCTTGCGGCCGATCCGGTCGATCAGCAACACAGTCAGGATGCAGGCGCCGATGCTCAGCGCCCCCGACAGCACGTTGATCAGCAGCGCGTCGCTTTCCGAGAAGCCCACCGCCTGCCACAGCACCGCGCCGTAGTAGAACACCACGTTGATGCCGACCAGCTGTTGGAACGTTGCCAGGCCGATCCCGACCCAGACGATCGGCCGCACCCGGCCGGTCGCCTTGCTGATCAGGTCCGAGAGCCGCGGACGGTGATGGTCCGCCGCCAGGCTGGCTTCGATTTCGGCCAGCTTCGCCTTGCCCGCCGCCTCGCCGTACAGCCGGATCAGCACCGCCTGCGCCTGCGCCTTGCGCCCCTTCACCACCAGGAAGCGCGGGCTCTCCGGGATGAACAGCAGCGCCACGAAGAACACCGCCGCCGGCACGATCTCGATCCAGAACATCCACCGCCAGGCATCGAAGCCCGCCCACAGCGGCCGGGTCGAGGCGCCGGCGAACTTGGCCAGCAGGTAGTTGCTCAGGAACGCCGCGAACAAGCCGGTGATGATCGCGATCTGCTGCATCGTCGCCAGCCGTCCGCGATAGCGCGCCGAGGACACCTCGCTGATGTAGGCCGGCGACATCACGCTGGCCGCGCCGACGGCCAGCCCGCCCAGCACGCGGTAGAACACGAACTCGAACGAGCCCCCGGCCACGCCCGAGCCCCAGGCCGAGACAAGAAACAGCAGCGCGGCTACGATCAGTACCGTCCGGCGGCCGTAGTAGTCGGCCAGGCGGCCGGCAAAGAACGCACCGATCGCACAACCCAGCAGCATCGAGGCGACGTTGAAGCCGGTGCCGATCGAATCGGAGTCGAACGCGGTTCGCAGGCCGTCCACGGTACCGTTGATGACGCCGCTGTCGAAACCGAACAGGAAACCGCCGATGGTGGCGACCAGGCTCACCATGACAATGAAGCGGGTGTTGTCCGCCGGAGCCGCCGATGGGGCGGCGGTGGTGATCGTGCTCATCGAATCCCTCCCAGGATTGCCGGTCGTTCGAGTGTGGCCGCAATCAGGGCGCTCAGCGGGGCAGGACCCGGTTGAATAGGTTTTCATAACGCTCGCGGTGGCCGCTGACCCGACCCGGCTCGCCATTGGCGAGCGCATCTCGATGCCCTGCAGGGCCTTGTTGCATTGCACGATGCCCGGACAAGGAGGCTTTGCTAAGTTGGAATGACCATCGGTGTCATATTTCTTCCGGACACCTGTCCCATCCCCACCAACGAGGACCGCCATGCACCGACTGGCCCGGTTTCGCGGACGTGCCCGCCTTCTGACCACCCTGCTGCTGGCCGCCGGCCTCGGCTTTGCCGCAAGCTCCTGCAGCAGTGCCACCGACCCCGGCGGCAAGGCCACCAACGCCACTCCCGACGCGTATGGCTGGGCCCGAGGCGTCGAGAACCAGCGCAAGGCCGATCTCGGTGACGGCACCTTCCTCAACCCGATCCTCGCCGGCGACCACCCGGACCCGTCGGTGCTGCGCGACGGCGACGACTACTACCTGACCCTGTCCTCGTTCGACGCCTACCCCGGCCTGCCGCTGTGGCACTCGCGCGACCTGATCAACTGGGCGCCGATCGGTCACGCGATCACCACCAGTGTCGGTTCGATCTGGGCACCCGACCTGATCAAGCACGAGGGGCGCTACTACATCTACTTCCCCGGCCGCACCGACGAAGGCCGCAGCAACTACGTGGTCTGGGCCGACAACATCAACGGCCCGTGGAGCGAGCCGATCGACCTGCACCTGCCCGACCATATCGATCCCGGCCACGCGGTCGGCGAGGACGGCAAGCGTTACCTGTTCCTCAGTGCCGGCGACTACGTACAGCTCAGCGACGACGGTCTGCGCACGGTCGGCGAGATCAGGCACGTCTACGACGGCTGGCACTACCCGGAGCAATGGGTGGTCGAAAGCTATTCGCAGGAGGGCCCGAAGATCACCCGCCGCGGCGACTGGTACTACATGATCACCGCGGTTGGCGGCACCGCCGGTCCGCCGACCGGGCACATGGTGATCGTGGCACGCTCGCGCTCGATCCACGGCCCATGGGAGAACGATCCCAACAACCCGGTCGTGCGCACGCAGACGCGCGACGAGCAGTGGTGGTCGCGCGGCCACGCGACCCTGGTCGAGGACACCGCCGGCCAGTGGTGGATGATGTACCACGGTTACGAGAACGGCCTGTGGACGCTGGGCCGCCAGGCCCTGCTCGATCCGATCGAGTGGACCGACGACGGCTGGTTCGTCGCCAGCGGCGGCGACCTCAGCAAGCCGCTGCCGATGCCGGCCGGCGAACCGGTCGATGCACACGGACTGCCGTTGTCCGATACCTTCGACGGCCCCGCGCTCGGCCCACAGTGGGCGTTCTACGACCCGGCACCGGGCGAGATGGCGCGGATCGGCTTCGAAGATGGCGCCCTGGTGCTGCAGGGCAAGGGCGAGGTGCCGCGCGATGCCTCACCGCTGACCGCGATCGCAGGCGACCACGGCTACGAGTTCGAGATCGAGATGGAGATCGCGCCCGGTGCGATCGGCGGCGCGCTGCTGTTCTACAGCGACCGCCTGTATGCCGGCCTCGGCAGCAACGGCAGGGACTTCATCATGCACCGCTATGGCGAGGAACGGCCGAAGCGGCTTGCCCCGGGCCCGGGCGGCACGCTGTGGCTGCGGATGCGGCTGGAGGACCAGGTGCTGACCATCCACCACAGCCGCGACGGTCGCGAGTGGACCAAGTACGGCGTGCAGATGGAGGTCTCCGGCTACCACCACAATGTCGCCGGCAAGTTCCTGTCGCTGCGACCGGGGCTCTATGCCGCCGGCGATGGACAGGTCCGCTTCCGCGATTTCCGCTACCGTGCACTGGATTGACAACCGGCTAGAATCGGACGCGATTCCCGACTCCCCCCACACCAGGCCCGGACCGACTGCGGATGCCCGCCTCCAGCAAACCCAAGAAGAGCACTGCCGGCATCGCGCTGCCGCACGGCAAGAACGCGACTATCAACGATATCGCGCGTCTGGCAGGCGTCTCCAAGAAGACGGTGTCGCGCATCATCAACCACTCGCCGCTGGTCCGCCAGGACACCCGCGAACGGGTCGAGGCGCTGATGCGGGAAGTCGGCTACGTGCCCGATCCACTGGCACGCGGACTGGCCTTCCGTCGATCGTTCCTGATCGGCATGGTCTACGACAACCCGACCGCGCAGTTCATCGTCAACATGCAGTACGGCGCCCTGGATGCCCTGCGCGATTCCGGCTTTGAGCTGGTCGTCCACCCCTGCGACAGCCGCAGTCCCGGCTACATCGACGGCGTGCGCCGCTTCGTCCAGCAGCAGAAGCTGCATGGCGTGATGCTGGTCCCGCGCGTCTCCGAGGACCAGGCGCTGGCCGACATGCTCGACGAGATCGGCTGCCGCTACACCCGCATCGCCGCGCTGCCACTGGGCGAGAAGTCGAAGATGGTCGTCACCCACGACCGTGACGGCGCCGCCGAGGCCGCCGACTACCTGCAGACGCTTGGCCACCGCGACATCGCGATGATCACCGGTCCCGGCCACTACCGTTCGGCCGTGGAGCGCACGGCCGGCTTCACCGGCGCGCTCGCCAACCGGGGCATCGAGCTGCCGAAGTCCAGGATCATCGAAGCCGGTTATACCTTCGAGTCCGGCGTCGCCGCCGCCGAGAAACTGCTGTCGGCGAAGAAACGACCGACCGCGATCTTCTGCGCCAACGACGAGATGGCCGCCGGCGTGTACCGGGTCGCACTGCGCGCCGGCATCCGCATCCCGCAACAGCTCTCCGTCATCGGCTACGACGACAGCCCGCTGGCCTCACGGCTGTGGCCGCCGCTGACCTCGGTCCGCCGCGACACCCGCGACACCGGCCGCATTGCCGCGGCGATGCTGATCCAGCCCGACGAGGGCAACCATGGCACCCGCACGGTCGCCAGCGTGCGCCCGCACCTGGTCGTGCGCGATTCCTGCCAGCCGCCCGAGGACTGAGCCCCGATCGATCCGCCGCTCCCCCCCGACCCCGGCCGGGACCCATGTCGCAATGCGAAATGACACCGGTTAACCAAAAGGGTAGGATCACCCTGCCAGACATCCAGACGCACGCCCGACCGCGACACGCGGCGAGGCAGGAAACAACGGAGGCTTCAACCGCATGTTCCGCAAGACCTATCACGCCACCCATCCGGACATGATGGAAAGCGTCAGCAACCAGCAACTGCGCGACCGCTACCTGGTCGGCGACCTGTTCCAGCCCGGCCAGGTGACGCTGAACTACTCGCACAACGAGCGCTTCGTGATCGGTGGCGCCGCGCCCACCGACACCCCGATCAGCCTGCCCGCGCAGACCGAGCCGGCCTCGGCCGCCGGCAAGCCGTTCCTGGAGCGACGCGAACTGGGGGTGGTCAACGTCGGCGCCGGTGCCGGCACGGTCACCGTCGACGGCACCGATCACACCCTGCAACCGAAGGACGGCCTGTACGTGCCGATGGGCAGCGAGGTCAGCTTCGCCTCCAGCGACGCCGCCAACCCGGCGCTGTACTACCTCGCCTCGACCCCGGCCCATGCCCGCCTCGAGGTCAAGCACATCTCGATCGCCGACGCGGTGCCGCTGGAGCGCGGCGCGCTGGAGACCAGCAACGAGCGCACCATCTATCAGTACATCGTCCCGGCCACCTGCAAGTCCTGCCAGCTGCTGCTGGGTCTGACCATCCTCAAGCCGGGCAGCGTGTGGAACACCATGCCGCCGCACCTGCACGACCGCCGCTCGGAGATCTACTTCTACTTCGATCTCGGCGAGGACCGGGTCATGCACTTCATGGGCGACCCGGCCGACATGCGCCACCTCGTGATCGCCAACAACGAAGCGGTGATCTCCCCACCGTGGTCGATCCACATGGGCTCGGGCACCAGCAACTACTGCTTCATCTGGGCCATGGGCGGCGAGAACCTCGACTACACCGACATGAACCAGCTGGATATCTGCCAGCTGAAGTAATCCGATCACCGCGTCATTCCCGCGAAGGCGGGAATCCATGGACGTTCTCGCGACAAAGCAAAGTCCATGGATCCCCGCCTTCGCGGGGATGACGAATTGAGACAACGCATAGCGAAGAGGAAAAGCACATGTCCAATCCGTTCAGTCTCGAAGGCAAGGTCGCGCTGGTCACCGGCGCCAACACCGGTCTGGGTCAGGGCATCGCCCTGGCGCTGGCCGAAGCCGGCGCCGACATCGCTGCCGCCGGCATCGTCCCGGCCGATGAAACCGGCGAGAAGGTCAAGGCGCTCGGCCGCCGCTTCCTCAACATCGATGCCAACCTGATCAGCATCGAGCCGGTAGGCCGCATTGTCGAGGAAACGGTGGCAGGCCTCGGCCACCTCGACATCCTGGTCAACAACGCCGGTCTGATCCGCCGCGCCGACGCGGTCGAGTTCAGCGAGAAGGACTGGGACGACGTGATGAACGTGAACATCAAGTCGGCATTCTTCATGTCGCAGGCCGCCGGCAGGCACTTCATCGCCAACGGCGGCGGCAAGATCATCAACATCGCCTCGATGCTGTCGTTCCAGGGCGGCATCCGGGTGCCGTCGTACACCGCCAGCAAGAGCGGCATCGCCGGCATCACCAAGCTGCTGGCCAACGAATGGGCCGCCAAGGGCATCACCGTCAACGCGATCGCGCCCGGCTACATGGCCACCGACAACACCGCCCAGCTGCGTGCCGACGAAGCGCGTAGCGCCGAGATTCTCGGCCGCATCCCGGCCGGGCGCTGGGGCACCCCGGCCGACCTTGGTGGCGCGGCGGTATTCCTGGCCTCCAAGGCCTCGGACTACGTCAACGGCGCGGTCATCCCGATCGACGGCGGCTGGCTGGCACGCTGAGACGCATGTGAATGCCCCCGTAGCCCGGGTAAGCGGAGCACACCCGGGATCGATGAACCCGGGTGCGGCTTCGCCTTACCCGGGCTACGAGGGTAAAGCCCCATGAACATTCGAGTCATTGTTTCCTTTGCCATTCCCGCGCTCGCCGCCTGCGCATACGCCGGTGAGCCACGCAGCGATTCCTACGTCGAACAGGAACGCGACATCGCGGTGCAGCAGCCGGGCCCGCACGAAGGCACCGGCACCACCACCGCGTATCCGTTCTTTGCGGACGCCGAGGGCTTCGAGACCGTCTTCCGCAAGCGTGCCCTGCACCCGGGCGCGAGCATCGGCGAGCACCGCAACGACAAGGACGAGATCTACTACGTCCTGTCCGGCGAAGGCGAGCTGATGCTCGACGGCAATCGCCGCAAGGTCGGTCCCGGCGACGCAATCCTGACCCGCGACGGCAGCACCCACGCGCTGTACCAGCGCGGCAGCGAAGACCTGGTGATCTTCATCGTTTACCGCAAGCGCGAACAACCGGCGCCGTAAGCGCCCCCTCCCCCGCGCAATGCGAACGGCCCCGGTGGAGACCGGGGCCGTTTTTTTACATGACAGGCCTCAGAACTGCAGGTTCGCGCGGACGTAGAAGAACCGCCCGCCCGGGATGTCGTAGGTCGACGCGTCGTAGCCGTTCAACGAGCACGACAGGCAGATCGGCGGATCCTTGTCGAACACGTTGTTGGCGCCGGCGGTCAGGTTCAGCCCCTTCAGCCAGTCGAAGCGATAGCCCACCTGCAGGTCGTGGTAGGTGGTCGCATCGAGGGTGTTGGTGCCCGCGGCCGGATCGCTGCAGAACGGCGAGAACGACGCATCGCCGCACTGCTCCTTCAGCTCGCTGATGTGGCGCACGGTCCACGATGCGTTCCAGGCGTTGCGCGTCCAGTCGACCACGAAGTTGCTGGTCCAGTCCGGAACCGCACTGTCGTTGACCTCCACGCCGATCCGGCGCGGCTGCACCTGGCCGGCTGCGCCGACCGCCTCGTAACGGGTCACCCAGGTGTTCTGCCAGGCGACCTTGAAGCGGCCCGCGGTGGTCTCGGGCAGGGTCCAGAACACATCGAAATCCCAGCCGTCGGTCTTGATCGAACCGAGATTGGTCAGGCGGTTGTTGAAGCTGCTGATGCCGCCGGTGCTGGCGCGGGTGATGCCGCCGCAGAACAGGGGATCGAGCGTCGCCACGCACAGGTCGAGCTGGGTCTGGGCATCGATCGCCTGCACCGCACCTTCCAGGTTGTGACGGTAGAAGGTGACTTCCAGGTCCAGCCGCTCGGCGATGCCCGCGTCGACGACGAAGGCCGGGCTGTAGACGAAGCCGGTGCTGAAGCTGCGCGAGCGCTCCGGCTCCAGGTCGGGATTGCCGCCGGTGACCACCGAGATCTGCGGGTTGACCTGGATCGCGCCTGTCGGCACGCCGAGGGCGGCACAGTTGGCCGCGTTGCCGGTCGGCGGCGAGCCGTCGGTACCGATCAGGCAGGGGTCGCGCAACTGGGCGTCGAAACGGCTGTCGGAACCGAACAGTTCGCCGATTGACGGCGCGCGGAAACCTTCGGCATAGGTCGCACGCAGCACCAGCTCGTCGGCCACCTGCCAGCGCAGGCCGTATTTGGGCGTGAACTCGCCGCCGAAGGTGGAGTAGTCCGAATAACGCCCGGCCAGGCTCAGGTCGAGCTTCTGGCCCGCACCATTGTCGAACAGCGGCACACTGAACTCGGCATAGAGCTCGTTGACGTCGTAGTCGCCCGCGGTCGGCAGCGAAGGCACGCCGTTGTAGTGGCCGGCCACGGTCAGCGGATCGGGCCGGTACCAGCCCTCGTACTTGCGGTACTCGTAGCCGGTGGCGAATGCCACCGTGCCGGCCCAGTTGTCGAACAGGTCGCCGGACAGGTTGGCCGAGAACAGGCTCAGCTCCTGCTCGCTGCGGTCGCGCACCACCGGCTGGATGAAGGCCAGCATTTCGTTGGTGATGGTGCCCTCGCCGAAGATGTCCAGCGGCACGCAGCCGGCCACCGCCGCGCAGGCGGCCGGGTCGCCGAGCGCCAGCGCGATGTTGAAGATGTTGTAGCTGCCGTAGTTGGTCTGCTCGGCCTTGTTCTTGCTGTAGGCCAGGTTGACGTCCCAGAACCAGCTGCGCGTGCCGACATCGAATGTGCCTTCCAGGCCGGTGGCGAGGTACTGGGTGTCGACCTCCTGCTCGAACACGCGCGGCCCGCCTTCGACCGGGCGGCGACCGATCAGGACCAGGTTACTGGACGAGTCGAGATCGATACCGAACGGGTTGTACGGATTCGCCGCGGAAATGACGATGTTGTCCGACAGCGGATTGCCGGTGCCGGCGGCGGGACCGAGGAAGATCGGCTCCGGCGCGGCCTGATTGGTCGACTCGCGGCGATTGCCCAGCGCCTTGACGTACCACTGCAGGTTGTCGGTGATGTCGAAGCGGAACTGACCGAACAGGCCGGTGCGTTTGGACGGGGTCAGCAGCAGGTTGTATGGCGAATAGTTGAACCGGTCGGCGGTGCTGAACTGATGAAAATCACCGCCGTTGGGATCGTTCGGGTCAAAGACAGGCGATGTGACGCCAGAGTCTGGCGTGATGTCGTACGCCATGCCCGGATTGTCGTCATCGCCACAAAACCCGGGGGTTCCAGCCGCGCGTGCGGGATCGCAGAAAATGAAACGCCCGGTCGGCGTGCCCGAACTGCCGAAGGCCAGCCCGGTCCCCGGCACCGGGAATCGCGACTGCTCGCGGTCGGCGGCGCTGATCCGCCTCTGGTCGACATGGCTCAGCCCGAGGAACAGGCTGCTGCGGTCGGTGGTCATGCCCCACGACAGGTCGATGTTGGTGTTGCCACCGTCGCCCTTGCCGTATTCGCCGTAGCCGACGCTGATCTGGCCACCGTCGAGGTTGCGGCGGGTGATGATGTTGACCACGCCGGCAATCGCGTCGGAGCCGTACAGCGACGAGGCGCCATCCTCCAGCACCTCGATGCGCTCGACGATGGCCAGCGGGATGGTGTTGAGGTCGGTCGAGGCGCCCACGCCCGATGCCGAGGCCTCACTGACCCAGCGCACGCCGTCGACCAGCACCAGCACGCGCTTGGAGCCGAGATGGCGCAGGTCGACCTGGGCCGAACCGGCACCGACGCCACCGCCGTCGGGCGGGAAGCCGAAGTTGCCGGACGAGTTGAACTTGGTGTTGAGCGCGGAGCCCGAACCGGTCAGCTCCTGGATGATGTCGCCGAGCGAGGTCAGGCCGGTGCGGTCGAGGTCCTCGCGGGTGATGGTGTTGATCGGCACCTGGCCTTCGATCTCGGCCTTCTTGATGCGGGTGCCGGTGACGGTGACCGTATCAAGGGTCCTGGCCTGTTCGCCGGCCTCGTCCTGGGCCACGGCCAACATCGGCATCGCCAGTCCGGCCAGCAACGCCGCCTGGATGGCGTGCGTCAGAGTATTGCGTCGTCGCGCTTTCATCGAATCTCTCTCCCTAAGAAATGCAGATGGGCCACATATCGAAATGCACGCCGCTCCCCTGTTGCGTCCCTACGGCGCCAATGCGTTTGTAAACTTTCTGTAAACAAGCCACAACGGGCAAAAGCGCTCCCTGAGCCCGGCAGACAGGCTGGTCGTGACTGCCATCACAAATATGGCGATGACCGGGCCTCTGCGCTGCACATCAAGGGCCGGCACGCGCCCTCTCAGCCGCCCAGCAGCAGACTGATGCCGACCAGCACCATGAAGCCGGCGAACACGCGCCTGAGCGTCTCGCCGGACAGGTAATGGGCCAGCCGGGTGCCATACGGCGCCGCCAGCACCGAAGCCGCGGCCACGCCGATCGCGGCCGGCAGGTAGACATAGCCGACCGCATGCGCGGGCAGCGCGCCCGGCGGTGCATGCAACGCATAGCCGGCCGCGCTGGCGAAACCAATCGCGACCCCACATGCCGACGAAGTCCCGACCGCACGCACCGGCGCCGTGCCCAGCGCGACCAGCAACGGCACGGTCATGCTGCCGCCGCCGATGCCCACCACCGCCGACAGCGCGCCGATGCCGGTGCCGGCCACGCTCATCCCGAGCCCGCGCGGCGGCGGCGTGCCATCGGGCCGCTGCGGGCGCCGACGCCCGAACGCCATCTGCGCGGCCGCCAGCAGGCAATAGCCGGCCACGATCCAGCGCAGCACGCCGTCATCTATCCGTACCGCCAGGCCGCTGCCGAGCCAGCCGCCGAGCAGCAGTCCCGGCACCATCCAGGCCACCGTCGGCCACAGCACGCTGCCACGCCGGTGGTGTGCGCGCGCCGAGGCCGCGGCGGTCAGCACGATGCTCGCCAGCGAACTGGCCAACGCCGCATGCATCGCCGCCTCCTGCGGCACCCCCATCAACGGCAGCAGCCAGGCCAGCGCCGCCACCAGCACCAGCCCGCCGCCGATGCCGAGCAGGCCGGCCAGCACGCCGGCGACCGCACCGAGGCCAAGGAACAGCAGCAGCGATAGCGGAAGCGACATCGACAACCCTTGCGTGGCAGGACAGGAAACGCAGGGTAAGCGATCGGTGGCTTGCCAAGGCAATGCCGAAACGGTTGCCGCCCCGGCGACAGCCGGGGTGACGGCTTCTTCAGCGTTGCACTGAGCCGGTCGGCCGCGGATCGCCATACACTGCTGTCGATTTCCTCGTGCGTCGTCGACTTGAACATCACCACCTTCATCACTTTCGCCGGCGGTATCGGCCTGTTCCTGCTCGGAATGCGGCTGATGAGCGACGGCCTGAAGGTCGCGGCCGGACCGGCGCTGCGCGAGCTGCTGGCACGCGCGACGAAGTCGCGCCTGCGCGCACTCGGTTCCGGCGCACTGATCACCGCCCTGGTGCAATCCTCCAGCGCGATGATCTTCTCCACCATCGGCTTCGTCAATGCCGGCCTGCTGACGCTGGGACAAGCGATCGGCATCATCTTCGGCGCCAACCTCGGCACCACGCTGACCTCGTGGATCGTCGCCATCGCCGGATTCAACGTGAACCTGCAGGCACTGGCATTGCCGGCGGTGGCGATAGGCATGGCCGGCTGGATCGCAGGGCGTGGGCGCGGCGTCGCGATGGGGCAGGCGCTGGTCGGCTTCGGTGTGTTCTTCCTTGGCCTGGATGTGCTCAAGGGCGCGTTCACCGGGGCCGAAGGCATGTTCGCGCTGGCCGAGCGCGCCGGCGATGGCCCGCTGCGGATTGGCCTGTTCACCGTCATCGGCGCGCTGATGACCCTGCTGATGCAGTCTTCGAGCGCGGCGCTCGCGGTCACCCTCACCGCCGCCGCGAGCGGCATGCTGCCGTTGCCGGCCGCGGCCGCGATGGTGGTCGGCGCCAACGTCGGCACCACCTCGACCGCGGTGTTCGCCACCATCGGCGCGACCTCGCCGGCGCGCCGGGTCGCCGCCGCGCATGTCGCGTTCAACCTGGTCGCGGCGCTCGGCACGCTGGCAACGCTGCCATGGCTGCTCGCCCTGGCCAAGATGATCGCCGGGCATGACGGCCCGCCCTCGACCCTGCTCGCGATCTTCCACACCCTGAGCAACCTGCTCGGCGTGCTGCTGATCTGGCCGTTCACCGACCGGATGGTCGCCATGCTCGAACGGCATTTCGGCGAACGCGAACGGGACCCGGCCGTGCCGCACCACCTCGATCGCGCGGTCGCCGCGACCCCGCGACTGGCGATCGACGCGTTGGTGCTCGAAACCGGCAGGATGGGCGGCCTCGCCCTGCAGATGGCCCGCAGCGCGCTCTCCACGGGCACCGCAGCCGGTGACGACACCGGCCTGCAGCGCCAACAGCGCACCATCGAAAGCCTCGGCACCGCCGCGATCGAGTTCACCAGCCGGGTCAACAGCGGCGGCGATCCGGAGGTGGATGCCGCGCTGCCGGACGCGGTACGGGTGGTGCAGTACTACCGTGCCGTCGCCGAACTGGCGCTCGAACTGGCGCGGATGCCGCTGCCCTCGCCCGCGCCACCCGCACAGCTGGCCACACCCCTGCAGGCACTGCAGGACATGGCCGCGCAGGTCCTGGCCGCATCGGACCCGACCACCGATGCGCCACTGGACAGGGCGGCCATCGACACCGCGGCGGGCAGGTTCGAACAGGTCTACCAGGACGCCAAGGCGGAACTGCTGCGCGCCGGCAGTCGCGGCATGCTGCCGGCCACGTCACTGGTGCGCATGCTGGACCGGATCAGCATGACCCGGCGCATGGTAGAGCAGGCCTGCAAGGGCGGACGGTTCCTGGCGCGCCTGGCACCACAACCGGCAGCGATCTGAAGCAGGCGCGCAACGCATCGCCGATGCGTTCTACATCTCGGTGGACGCCTGCTCCGATGCAAGGCGCGGCCCTTCGCCACCCTCACCGGCCATTCCGATTCGCTCGGCTATATTCGGTCCCCATGCATCCCCACCTCCTTCTCCCCACCCTCGCCATACTCGTCGCCGCCGCCTGCGCACAGTCGGCGCCAGCTGCCGAACCGGCCACCGCCGCACCATCGATGGCCGCACCCGCCGCCCGGCCGGGCAATACCATGGCGCCTCTGTCCGACCCGCGCCTGCCGCGCGTCGGGCAGGCGATCGAAGCCGCCGAAGCCGGACGTTTCGATGCCACCGCATACGGCGACCTCGCCAACCACCCGCTGTACGGCTGGGTCGAATTCGCCAGCCTGCGCCGCAACCTCGATGCGCTGCCGAGCGCACAGGCGCAAGCCTTCCTCAAGCGCCGTGCCGGCGAGCCGGCCGGCGAAACCTTCCGCAGCGCGTGGCTGGCCCAGGTCGCCAAACGCGAGGACTGGCCGAGCTTCCTCGACGCCTGGCGCGAGGGCATCGACAGCACCGCCCTGCAGTGCCACGCGCTCAATGCCGAGCTGGCTACCGGCAAGGTCGGCAACGACTGGGGCGCGCGCGCGCAGGCGCTCTGGCTGAGCAGCGGCGAATCCCTGCCCAATGCCTGCGACCCGGTGTTCAATGCGCTCGCCGCGCGTGGCGGACTGACGCCCGAGTTGCGCTGGCAGCGTTTCGACAAGGCCGCCGAAGCCTGGCAGCCGGGGGTGATGCGCAGCATCGCGCGCGGCCTGCCGGCCGATCAGCAGGCATTGGCGAACGACTACGCGGCCTTCATCGACAACCCGCACCCACGCGCGTTGAACTGGCCCAAGACCGACCGCAGCCGGCATGTCGCCTCGCACGGGCTGGCGAAACTGGGCAAGGCCGACCCCGACCGGGCCGAACAGCTGTTGCCGCAGTACGCGCAGGCGCTGCAGTTCACCGAGGCCGACCGCGGCCGCGCGCTGTACCAGATCGCACTGTGGACGGTGGCCTCCTACCTGCCCGACTCGGCGCGCCGGCTCAACGCCGTCCCCGAGGCCAGCTACGACCCGCGCCTGCACGAATGGCGTGTACGCGAAGCGCTGTCGCGTTCCGACTGGTCGGCCGCACTGGCCGCGATCGGCAAGATGGGCGACGAGCAGCGCAACCAATCGCGCTGGGCCTACTTCCAGGCACGCCTGAGCGAGAAGACCGGAGACACCGCCACCGCGCAACGGCTGTTCCGCCAGGTCGCACTGGAAAGCGACTTCCACGGCTTCATGGCCGCCGACCGTCTCGAGCGGCCCTACACGTTGTGCCCGTGGCAGCCGGATGCCGGCACGGCCGCGATGAACAAGGTCATCGCCGATCCGGCACTGCAGCGCGCGGTGTCGCTGGCGCGGCTGGAGAAGGCCGGCTGGGCCGCCGCCGAATGGCGCGACGCGCTGACCCGCTTCAACGAGACCGAACGCGTGCTCGCGGTGGACTACGCGCAGGCCAACGGCTGGCACGACCGCGCGGTGTTCGGTCTTGACCTGTCCAGCCCGGACCAGCGCCGGTTGTACGACCTGCGCTTCCCGTTGCGCCACGACGCCACGATCCGTCGCGAGGCGGCGAAGAACCGCCTCGACCCGGCCTGGGTCGCGGCCCAGACCCGCGCCGAGAGCACGTTCAATCCGCGCGCGCGCTCGTCGGCCAATGCGATGGGGCTGATGCAGATCCTGCCCGCCACCGGCGCCGCTGTCGCCCGCCGTCTTGGCCTGCCCTGGGGCGGCGCGTCGAGCCTGTACGACCCGGACACCAACATCATCCTCGGCACCGCCTACCTGCGGCAGATGATCGACGACAACGGCGGCATGCCGTATTTCGCTATCGCCGGCTACAACGCCGGCCCCACGCCGCTGCTGCGCTGGCGCACCCAGCGCCCCGGCATGGACCCGGACTTCTGGATCGAGACCATCAGCTACAAGGAGACCCGCGAATACGTCGCCCGCGTGCTCGCCTTCAGCGTGATCTACGACTGGAAACTCGACAACAGCGCGCGCACCCTGGCCGACCGCCTTCGCGGCCGCGTTGACGGGCCTCGCAAAAACTTCATCTGTCCAGCGACGTCCGCGGACCCGGCCGCTACCATCGAAGCCACGCCCCCGCCCGCAGGTTGAATCATGAGCACCGCGTCCCGGCCCGAACCAGGCACGCCCGAACCGAGCAGGCGAGCCTCGATGCAGCATGTCGTCGTCCTCGGCGGCACCGGCTTCGTCGGCCGGCCGCTGGTGCAGCGCCTGCTCGACGACGGCTACCGGGTCACCGTACTCAGTCGCGGCCCCGGCTCCGATCCGCACGCACACCAGGCGAAAGTCGCCCAGCTGAGCCGCGACGCCAGCCGGCTCGAAGGCGACGTGCATGACGTCGACTTCCTGCGCGCGGTGCTCGACGACGCCGACACGGTGGTCAACCTGGTCGGCATCCTCAACGAGAAGGGCGACAGCGGTGAAGGCTTCGAGCAGGTATTCACCGAATTGACCCGCTCGCTGCTGACCGCCATGCACGACAATGGCGTGCGCCGGCTGCTGCAGATGAGCGCGCTCAACGCCGGCCTCGGCGACAGCCACTACCTGCAGGCACGCGGCCATGCCGAACGCGAGGTGCGTGCGTCAAGGCTGGACTGGACGATCTTCCGCCCCTCGGTGATCGCCGGCCCCGGCGACGGCCTGTTCTGTCGCTTCGACAAGCTGCTCAAACTGGCGCCGGTACTGCCGGTCGGACGCGCCGAGGCGCGCTTCCAGCCGGTCTGGATCGGCGACGTGGTCGAGGCCTTCGCCCGCGCCATCGACGCCCCGGCCACATACGGCCAGACCTACCCGCTGGTCGGTCCCGACGTCCTCAGCCTCGCCGACATCATCCGCCTGACCGCAAAGGCCCGCCGCCGCTGGCGCATGGTGCTGCCGCTGCCGGAAGCCCTCGGCAAGCTGCAGGCCGACATCGGCGAACTCCTGCCCGGCAAACCGATCAGCCGCGACAACTGGCGCTCGCTGCAGCTGGACTCGATCAGCATCGAGGATGGCTTGGCGCGGCTGGGAATCAGTGCCACGCCGGTGGCGGGCCGGGTGGAGGAAATCCTCGGACTCGAAACTGCGGCATCCGGACCCCGGGACCCCGACTCCGAAGCATGACCACGCCCACCATCGTCAAGGCAAGATGCAAAAATCGTTGCGCTACCGCCGCAAGGGACTGGGCCTGACCCAAGTCCAACTCGGCGAACTGGTCGACGTGACCCAACAACAGATCG
This sequence comes from Lysobacter alkalisoli, assembly GCF_006547045.1. Taxonomy (NCBI): domain Bacteria; kingdom Pseudomonadati; phylum Pseudomonadota; class Gammaproteobacteria; order Lysobacterales; family Lysobacteraceae; genus Marilutibacter; species Marilutibacter alkalisoli. The sequence continues at coordinate 293,130 of NZ_CP041242.1, read as the reverse complement.
CCTCGTTCGAGACCGGCCGCCGACGCACGCCGATCTCGACGCTGCCGCTGCTGGCGCGGGCGCTCGGTGTCAGCATCGAAGGACTCGTCGGCATACCCCCCCGCACGCGGCAAGCGCGGCCCGGCACCGAAGCTGCAGCAACAACTCGAACGTCTGCAGGCATTGCCCAAGTCCAAGCAGCGCCTGGTCAGCGAAGTCCTCGACTCGCTGCTCGCACAAGCCGGGCGTTGACATCCACACCCCAACAATGACAAGGCCCGCAATGCGGGCCTTGTGTTTCATGGGATCGGATTAATTGCCTCCGTTCCGTTTGTTCTTGGCTATGTCGAATGAACCTGACTCTGAGGTTGCCTTGGATTTCATGCGCTTGCCATCGCCGACGACGAGTATGATGGCGCTCAACGGAGAGGGCATGGCGTTGGTGGCGGAATGAATGGAGCCGGTGCGGATTCTAGCGGGCATCAGAAGAGACGGGGTCGGCGCACATGACGACCACAACCAGTTTGCGAGGCGCCGACGGTGACGCTTCGGTATCCGAGGACGCGTGCGCCATCGCTGCGAGCTCTCCCCGCTCGCTTGCCGCGATTGCGTTGATCGCGAGCGGCCCGGTCGCGCTCGCGATCGGCTTCGTCCATGCACGGATGTGGCAGGTGCTGCCGTGGGAGCGGCTGGTGCTGACGCTGGTACTCGCGCTGACGGCCTCGGCGATCGCCTGGCCGCTGCGACGTTACGCAAGGCTGCCATGGGCATTGGCGCTGGCCCTGGTCTGGCTCGCGGCATTGCCGCTGTTCGCCGGCCCGCTTCCGGTCCTCGCGGTGCTGTTGCTGGCCTTGGCGGCGCTGGCCCTGGGTACGTGGCTGGTACCGGCAGGCATGCCGGCACGGGCAGCGGTCGCCTTGTGCGTGGGGCTGGTGCTGATCGCCGGCCTCGCCGGCTGGACCTTGAGCTGGCCGGTCCACTCGACGCCGGCCTGGGCGGTTGTGCTGCTGGCCCTGGTCCTGCTGCGCCGTCGTAGCCTCGTGTCCACGCTCGGCGATGCGGCCCGCAGGCTGCGCGAAGCGGTCGAACAGGCGCCACGCTGGGCCACGTTCGCGACGACTCTGTTCGGCCTGGCATCGACCGCGTGCTGGATCCCGACGATGCAGGTCGACGACCTCGCCTACCATCTCGGCCTGCCCAGCCACCTGCTGCTGTACGGACACTACCGGCCCGACCCCGCGCACCAGGTCTGGTCGTTCGCACCCTGGCTCGGCGACGTGCTGCAGGCCGTCGCCGCCCTGTTGGCCCGCGAGGACGCACGCGGCGCGGTCAACGCGCTGTGGCTGGCGCTGATCGCGCCGCTGTCGTGGACGGCCAGCGCGGCGATCGGCGCGAAGCCGGCCGAGCGCTGGGCCTGCGCCGCCCTCGTCGCCAGCTTTCCGCCGCTGGTGTGGATGGCCGCGGGTATGCAGACCGAACTGCCGGCCACCGTGCTGCTGCTGGCGGCGATGGTGGTGGCGACCTCGCGCGAGCCGCGCTGGCTGTTGCCGGCCGCGGTGCTGTTCGCCGGCATGGCCGCACTGAAGACCATGCATTCGTTCGCCGCCGCCCCGCTCGCCGTCTATGCGTTGTGGCACCACCGCACGCGCCTGGACTGGAAAACGGCCGCAGCTGCCTGTGTACTGGCGCTGCTGGTGGCCGCCTCCAGCTACGTCCAGGCTTGGTGGCATACCGGCAATCCGCTGATGCCGCTGTTCAATAACCTGTTCCACTCGCCATACCTGCCGGACGAGGCCTATCGCGACCCGCGCTGGTTCACCGGTTTCAGTCTGGCATTGCCGTGGCTGATGAGCTTCGATACCCCGCGTTATGTCGAGGCGTTCAACGGCGGCCTCGGCTTCACCCTGGTCGCACTGGCTGGCGTCTGGCTGCTGGCGCTGGCGCGACGTTCGGGCCGCGGCATCGCGATCGCGGTCACCCTGGTCGCCTGGTTGCCGCTGGTGCCGATGCAGTACGTCCGCTACGCGTATCCGGGCTTGATTCTACTCTCGGCGCTGCTCGTCGTTCGTGGTGAAGGCACGCTCGGCCGTCGCGGCTTCGCGTGGCTGCTCGCCGGCGTGTGCGTGCTCAACCTCGCCTTCCAGGCCAATTCGAGCTGGCTGCACCATTCCGCCGCGCTCAAGCGCACCATCCGTACGCTTGGCGACGCCGAGGCGATCTTTCCGCACTACGTACCGGAACGGACCCTGATCGGGCGCCTGCCGCGGGGCGACGACGGCATCGTGCTGGCCACCGAGCCGGGCCGTGCCTACATCGCCGAGCTGGGGCTGCGCGGTCGCAGCGTGCTCGACCACGACCCGGAACTGAGCGCCGCACGCATGCGCGCCGAGGCCGATCCCAGCGGGCAGCAATGGCGGGGCCTGCTCCAAGCCAGCGGAGCGCGCTGGGCCCTGGTGGTGCCGGCGAGCGCGTCGCCACCGCTGCACAAAGGGCTAGCCTTGGCCGGCGCACAGCGGGTCGATGCGGTCGGCGACGCCGAGTTGTGGCGCATCGGCGCCGAGGCCATCGGTACCGAAGCATCGACGCGATGAGCGTGCTGAGGCGCGCGCGGTAGTCGCCGAGCCACTGGATGCGCTGTGAAAACCAAGGTTACACAGTCCGTTTGACAGACCCGGTGATCACAAGACAGTTGCTCCGTCCCGTTTGTTCTCGCAGCTAAACAAGAAGCCCCGCCGGGCGAGGGCCGGGCTTCGTTGGGGTCGGTTAATTGGCTACGTCCCCTTTACTCCGCACGCACGGCGGTGTTCGAGTATGTCGAGCTCTTCTACAACCGCATCCGCATGCACTCGGCACTGGGCTACCAATCACCGGTGCAGGCGGAGAGGAACTATCTATCGGTCAGGCTTGTATCCTGACTACCTGTCTGTGGAAGCCGGGGCAGTCCAATCTGGCCCTTTTCCGCTCAATACTGGAAGACGAATAAATCGCGAGAACCGAGCCATTCTGAATTAAGGTAGGCCAATGCGCCTTGATAGTCAGCCTCAATCGTTCCGCGTTCCGAATACCAGCCTTTTGCTCCATCCACGTCATAACCATGAGCAGTCGCACGCCAAAGCTCGATACCTAATGGCCTAATGCGGCACTCCCTCAATAGACCCAAGAACAAGCGAGCATCAGAATTTGTCAAGCCCGTAACAGGAAAATCGTCCTCCACAAACTTTCCGTGCGTGCCAATAAAATCCGCCAGCACAGAGTAGCAATTGCTCTCCTTAACCATTATTTCACCTTATCCGGCTTAAAGAGACGATGGTATATCTCATTTTTCTGATTCTTGACGTATTCAAAAGTTCCTCTTACCCACCCTTTCGAACCCTCCATCTGGCCTCGCAATGTCAGCTTCTCCACTGTTACGCCACGACTATCCTTTGAGAAAGTGACCTTACCGAACTCGCGCGCAAACCCATCAACTGACTTTGGAAACGCATGGTACTTATCCGTCTGAGACAGTGTTCGCTCAGAGTACTTTGCGCCCTCAAAGAACCTCTTTGACCAAGAGCCGACCCCAGCAGAGAAATACCTGGCGCCTTGCGCTTCGGCTGTCACACCTGCCAAACCCGGGAGGAAGAGGGTTTGCGATATCAGGATTGCATCCCCTGCCTTTTCATACTGTTCAACTAGCGCGCCCTCCGGCGCCGCTTGGGTTCCGAATGCAGCGTTTACGCTTAAGTCACGAGTCTCGGCGAACCAGTTCCCTACGTGCGCAGGAATATTCCACCACGAAATATCTTTCCGATGTCCAAAACTTTGTCGCCCATCAGGATCAGTGAACCCATAAGGGTTGTTGTTGGCGTAACGATAGCGATTAAACGCGATCACGGGTTGGTCATACGGCGTCACCGGATCGACACTCAGGAACCTTCCGATGTCATCGTCATAGTAGCGCTGCTGCGCATAGATCAACCCCGTCGCCGCATCCTCCACATGCCCGGTGTACCCCGGCCCGTCCTTCAATGGCCGGTTCAGCACCTTGCCATAGGGCTCGTACTCGCTGCGCTCGATGACGACACGGCTTTCATCCGTCACCGCCACCGGGCTGCCCAGTGCATCGGTATGCTGGTACTTGATGGCTTCGGCGTTGGTGCTGCTGTCTTTCTCGTGTACCGCCACCAAGCTGCCGCTCAAGTACACATACCAATGGCGCTTTTTCTGGCGGCTGTTGAAGTCGTAGACCAGCTTGCCGTCCTGTATGTACGCGCTGAACTTGTCGCCATTGACGCTATCACGCATCCGGCGCCCTTGGCCGTCGTACACGTAGGCCGAAGTCGTACTACCCACCTTCGCGCTGCGCAGGCGGTTGCCGTAGTCGAAGCTGAAGTTATGGTTGTCCTTGCTCTTCAGATTGCCCTGCACGTCGTAACTCAACGCATGCACCGCCGGGCTAGCTGAACTGCCCGAGCACACCGAGCCACTGCGCACGAAGGCCAAGCGGCTCCCACTGCCATAGCAGTAGTAGTGATCCCGCGCCGCCGCACCTCCGCTCAGCTTGACCCGGGTCAGGTCGTCGAGCACGTTGTAGGCATACGTGGCGGTACCAAACATGGGCGAGGACACGCTGGTCAGCCGGTTCAGCCCGTCATAGACCATGTCACGGTTGCCGCGCTGGTTGCGGCCGGTCGCTCCGTCGGTGATCGCGGCGACATTGGCGTTGCCGTCGTAGTCGTAACTGTCGGCCAGGAACTTGGTGGTGCCATAGGCATCGGTGCTGGTATCCGGCAGTCCCCGTGCATTCTGGGTCAGGGTGTGGGTGATGCCATTGCCATAGGTGAACTGCGCGATGGCCCCATTGGGGTGATAGGAAACGCCACTGGCATAGTTCGCGCCGCTGCTGTTGTATACCCGCGTGGTCTGACCCAGTGCATTGACTGCGTACTTGATGGTCTGTCCGGCGGGGTAGCCCTGTTCGATCAAGTGACCGTTGGCGTTGTACCGATACGTGTTGGGCCACGAGAAGGCGTTCAATGCCATTTGTTCGCTGGTCAGCAGCCGGCGGCGATTGTACCCGTAGGTCGTGGTAACAATCTGATCGCTTCCGCCGTTGTTGTTGACGGTGACCGTGTCGGGCAAGCCATCCGCGGTATAGGTGTGAGTAGTGTTGCCGTTGTTGTCCGGGAAACTCAGCGACTTGATCCGATTACGCTCATCGTAGGTGCGGATTGCCCGCCGGGCGCTGATCGCGGTGGTGTTGCCGGTCGCATGGCAGGCGGTGCTGGCGGGCAGGCCAGCGGCCGACCAAGCCAGGTTGCCGGCCGCGTCGTAACCCATCAGAGTCGCACCGGTTTCCGGTTCAACGACACGGCACAGTTCTTGGTTGCTGTTGTAGGTATAGGTGCGATCGAGGGCAACCGTACCGTCGGTGGCGCTGTTGCTGTTGCTGCGCCGGATCTTGGTCGGCTTGCCGAACACGTCGCGGGTGATGTGGGTGCGGGCGCCGGCCGGGTGCCGGATGGTGACAGGGCTGTCGTAGCTCGGCTGGTCGAAGGCCTGGTACCAGGTCAGGGTCTGCTGACCGCGCGGGTTGGTCACCCGGGTGTAGTAGCCGTCGGCATTGCTGAGGTACTCGATGCGGGTAACCAGTTCATCTGGAATGCCGTCCTGGTTCAGGTCCAGCTCCGAGTCCTGCTTGACGTAAGTGACCCGGTCTAAGGCGTCATAGCTAGTCTTGATGCCCTTGAGCGAGGTATCTGTCCAGTTGCCCAGCGTTCGAACTGGATAGGATTGAAACGCGAGCCGTCCGGCGGCGTCGTAGCGCTTGACCACGATGCTACGAGTGCTGGCGGAATTGCCATTGTCGTAGCTTTCCTCCACGACGGGGCGCCACAGCGCGTCGTAGCGTGTGATTTTGTAACCGCTACCGGTACGTTCAAGCCGGCGCCAATGATTGGGCAGGCCGTACACTCCCGCCTTGACCGAGAAATCAAGCGTGGTCGCATTCCAGGTGGTGGCGTCGCAGACGCCGCTGGACGATTCCGATGGATAGGTGATATTGCTCAGCCGCCCCATCGCGTCGTAGGCGTAGCAGGTCTTGTAGCCGTTCTCGTCGGTGACCGAGGCGATCGTGCCGTCGTTGTTGACCACCGCCGACTGGGTCTTGCCGTCGGCGTAGGTGATCTTCTGTGGGATGCCGCGTTTCCAGTTCGCCAGAGTGGTGACATTGCCCAGACCGTCGGTGATGCTCTTGAGCATGCCGTCGGTGGTGCTATAGCTGAAGGTCTGCTTGAGGAGCGTGAACTCGTAGGCTTTCCACGGCAAAGACTTCCAATCATAGTCGGTCTGGCTGACAACCTTGCCGGTTTCGACATTGGTCACCGACTTGACCTGTCCAATAATCCATTCTGATGGACTATTGTGGTAATCGATCCTGTCGCTTCGGCTGTACCCGATCGAGCTGTTACGCGTGATAGACATCAACTGCCCATATGCATTGGGTGATGAGCCCACTCTGGTAAAGGCGTCCGAACCCAGCCGAGTAATCACCTTGCTCTGCCAGAGACGATCAGTGGAGAGTATGTGTTGATAGCCAATGGTCAGGCGGTAGTCCCCGGAATAGGAACTCGTTTTCCATTCGGTTTCCACATTGCGCAACAAGGTCGCGTAATTGCTGCCACCGAAGGTCTCGTGCTTTACAAGCGCGAGCTGCCTTGCGTCCACTCGATTCGTATCGCTTTTCCATACGTCATAGCAAACATGATGATAGACATCCTGGGCTTGAGGCCCCGTCACCCTGGTAACAATGTAATGCTTGCCCGACTCGTTGGCATCCTGATTCCACGACGTGGAATAATCCTGCGTCAACACATTGCTTGAGCCATCAGCCACGCTTCTCTTCAGAACCGCCGGATGTTTTTCGACATAGGGGGCTCCCGGCGAATTACTCCCAGGCCCAAGCCTTGTTCCGGACATAACCCCGATTATTTTTTTACATTCATCCGAGTTGAGTGACGCAAGCAACTCGTACTCATATGAAATTACAGCCCCTGAAGGAATAGTGACACTTCGAATAACATCCAGTCCATGCTCACTTCCCAACGGATAGTAGTTGTACTCCCAAAATCGGCCATCGGCATCGGTTACACGATGCAGTTGCGGCTGACCACTATCTCCAGATCTGTATGCGTAACTTACAGTCCTGTTTCCGGAAGTGATTGACTTCAGATGACGACCGCTCCCAGGCTTTCCCGTCTGTCCGTGATCGTCAACGTGATAGTCGAGCGTCACCCTGCGACCATCACTAGCACTGACCTCCTGCAAGCGCAGGACCCAGCCACGCCAGTTATCTGATCGCTTCTCGTAATGAAAAGTCAGGTGATTTCCAAAGCGATCCTCAATGTCCGTTACATAGTGAGAAGCCACCCTATCCACCACATTACCCCAACTCGGATCATCCGGATCCTTGGGCCCTGGTATGGACTTGGTTTCACTTGAAAAGTAGGCAAAGTGGTATTTGACTCCATCCGGAGAAACCAATGTAATGGCGCTATTTGTACTCTTGGGAAGCGGCTGACCCAACTCATCGATGCTGTTCGACCGAGTCGTCAGGCTCTGACCGCAGTACATCAGCCAATTATTATTGAATTGAGCATGCGGAGATTTTGATGAAAGCTTCGGGTAGTTGATCGAAGCATTCATGGCAATGGGCCTGAAATCACCCTCGCCATTGACCATTACATTGACTTGCTTCGCTGTTGTAATACAGCCAAGGGATTCGAGCTTGTGATCATTCAACCCGTAAATTGAGTGAGACATTGCAATCCTGGGAACACTCAACTCCCAGTTGTACATGTCCCCTCTCCAGTTATCGTACAAGCCGCCAACAGGTAGACGGTGACTGCGACTAACTTCAATAGGCAATCCATTTCCAGGAATCACCATGTCAGTCACATTCCATTGCACCTTGCGGTCCACGAGACTGATCGACTCGCCCGCAATTTCCATGGCCTTTACTGCAGAATTCTGCGTCACGATCTTGTAGGCCATCTTCGGATCATATTCCTGAGCCGCGGCGATACTCGATGCAAAATAATACGCGGACAGTAGCAGTACCCACCCTAGAAGCTTCGGCTTCGCGGAATACCGATAGCTCAAGGGTGAAAGGGGAACGGAGGTAATTAAGCCTCGCACACCTCTCTGAGGCGCTTCCCCAACTCCCCGGTCTGCGCGCCCAAGCTGAAAACCCGCGCCGCAGTCAGCACCGCGACAATCGTCCATCGGCCGGCTTGTTCCCATTGATCTTCTTCCTGTTGCCGCCCGTTGCGGGCCGCATTCCGTGAATGTCCTGTTCCCTTCCCCTGCCGCCCTATGTCTCCCCAGACCTGTAGACGACAGACAAGGGCGTGTTATATCCCCATTTCCTAGATGCCCGCAACGCTTCCCAGTATGTCGCCCAGTCCCAACCCTCCCACCCCCACCACCTACCTCGTCGGCGGCGCGGTCCGCGACCGCCTGCTCGGTTTGACGCCGGGTGATCGCGACTGGGTGGTGGTCGGCTCGACGCCGGAGGCGATGCGGGCCGCCGGCTTCCAGCAGGTCGGCCGCGATTTCCCGGTGTTCCTGCACCCGGACACCGGCGAGGAGCACGCACTCGCGCGCACCGAGCGCAAGAGCGGGCGCGGGCATGGCGGCTTCGTCGCCCACGCCGATCCGTCGGTGACGCTGGAGCAGGACCTGGCGCGGCGCGACTTCACCATCAATGCGATCGCCGAGGACGCGGACGGTCATCTGGTCGATCCGTTCGGCGGTGCGCGCGACATCGAGGCGCGGGTGCTGCGCCATGTCGGCCCGGCGTTCGCCGAGGATCCGCTGCGAGTGTTGCGCGCGGCGCGCTTCATGGCGCGGCTGGCGCCGCTGGGCTTCAACGTCGCGCCGGAAACCGTCCAGCTGATGCGCGAGATGGCAGCCAGTGGCGAGCTGGCCGAGCTGACCGCCGAGCGGGTGTGGCAGGAACTGCGTCGCGCACTGGTCGCGGCCATGCCGTCGGCGTTCCTGCGCACGCTGCACGACTGCGGTGCGCTGGCCGTGGTGCTGCCCGAGGTCGACGCTTTGTACGGCGTGCCGCAACGCGCCGAATACCACCCCGAGGTCGATACCGGCGTCCACATCGAACTGGTCTGCGACATGGCCGCGCGGCTTGCACCCGGCGACGACATGATCGGTTTCGCAGCGTTGACGCATGACCTGGGCAAGGCGCTGACGCCGGCCGGTAAACTGCCCGCCCACGTCGGTCACGAGCACGCCGGCCTGAAGCCGCTGCAGGCGCTGTGCGAACGGCTCAAGGTGCCGAACGAGCACCGTGCGCTGGCCGAAATCGCCTGCCGTGAGCACCTCAACGTGCATCGCTTCAACGAACTGCGCGCGACCACCGTGCACGACCTGATCGCGCGCTGTGATGGTTTCCGCAAGCCGGAACGCATTGGCCGCCTCGCCACCGTCTGCGAGGCCGACAAACGCGGCCGTGCCGGTCGTGGCGAAGACGCCTACCCGCAGGCCGACGCATTGCGTACCGCCCACGCCGCCGCGCTGGCGGTGAAGGCGCAGGACGTGGCGAAGGGACTCAACGGCCCCGCCATCGGCGAAGCGTTGCGCAAGGCACGGATCGCGGCAATAGCGGCAACAAGGCAAGACGGATAGCCGGTCCGACGGGGTCCAGAAAAAGCGATGCCGGGCGGTCTCCCCACCGCCCGGCATCTCTCCCCCCTGTCGCTTGAACGCAGCGCGGGCGATCCCCCAATCATTCCGTCAGCCGGCGTTCAGGCCGAAATGTAGCGTTTCCTGAACAAATTGCAATCCCCGTCCGGGGCATGGTGCGGTCCGGCTGCCGGATTCACGCACCGCGTCCCACTTCGACCGCGGTCGGCATGGCCGATCCGGAACGGGCACCGGACCGCGACGGCGATCCGATGCCCGCGCGCTCAGAACCGGTAATCGATCCGGGCGTAGTAGCTGCCGCCATTCATGCCGAACGGCATCGTCTCCCAGCCGTACTTGAAGCCCAGCTGCGGGAACGGGAAGCCGTCCTGCTCGTCCCACTTGTCCGGGTACTCGTCGAAGATGTTGTTGCCACCGACGGTGACCGAGAGCGCGTCGGAGAACGCGTAGCGCACGCTCAGGTCGAACAGGGTCTTGCCGCCCCAGGTCTGCTTGACCCCCGGGGTGAAGCCCTCGCCGGCGACCTTGCCGTAGTAGTTGGCGCGACCGGTGACCTGCCAGGCATCCTGGCGCCAGATCGCCTGCAAGGAGTGTTGCTGGCGCGGCTGGCCTTCCTCCAGAAGGGTCACCTGGGTGTCGTCGAACAGCGCTTCCGGCGACAGGATCGCCGACTGCGACCGGCGCGCGGTCACCTCGGTCTTGTTGAAGTGCAGCAGCGCGGTCAGGTCGAGGGTGGAGCCGCCGGCGAATTCGGTGCTGTGGTTGGCGACGACATCGACGCCGGTGGTGCGGGTGTCGATCGCGTTGGTGAAGAACAGCACCTGGCCGACGCCGACCGGATCGAGGATCGCGCGGATCGGGCAGTTGGCATTGTCGACCGCGCACGGGTTGCCGTCGGTCCCGACCGCCTCGGGCTGGATGTTGCTGGAGAAGATGATGCGGTCGTCGATGTCGACGCGGAACATGTCCACGGTCAGCGAGAAGCGCTCGTTGGGCCGGATCACCACGCCGAGCGAACCGCTCCTCGAGGTTTCCTCCTGCAGCGGCTCGATGCCGAACGCACGGGTCACCTCGCTGTCCTGGCGTGCGGTCAGGGTGTCGGTCAGCACGCCTTCGGCATTGAGGTTGGTCGAGCGCTGGCTGTAGAACAGCTGCTGCACGCCCGGTGCGCGGAAGCCGCTGGCAAGCGTGCCGCGCACCGCGAATGTCTCGGTCGCGTCGAAGCGCGCCGACAGCTTGCCGGTGGTGGTGTTGCCGAAGTCGGAGTAGTCCTCGAAACGGACCGCGGCACCGACCAGGAACTTCTCGCTCAGGTTGGTTTCCGCATCGAGATAGACGGCGATGTTGTGGCGGCCCTTGTCGACTGCCTCCATCGGCGAGAAGCCGGGGAAGCCCTGGATGCCCGGCTGCGCCGTCTCGCCGGCCTGGCCGATGATCTCGATGTCGCGGTTGTTGGTGCGGCCGTAGGTGTAGGACACCGGGTCGCCGGCGCGGATCGCGTAGTTCTCGCGGCGGTATTCCAGGCCGGTGCCGAGGTAGACCGGTTCGCCGTTGAAGCCGCCGACGCTGCCGCGGAAATCGAGGTTGAAGGTGGTCTGGTCGTATTCCAGGGTGCCGGTGTCGGCCGAGGTCGGCGAGGCGGCGTGGATGCCGGCGGCTGGATTGGCCGGATCGATCGGCTCGTACCACCAGCTGACGTTGACCGAATTGCTCTCCTCGAAGCCGAACTTGCTGCGGCCGTGGTTGACCGAGATGTCCCAGTCCCAGTTGTCGCCGATCGGCGCGCGGAAACCGACCGCGAGCGAGCCGTCCTCGACCGTGGTCAGGATGTTGGGCAGGAAGCCGTCCGGGTACAGCTCCGGCACGGTGCGGTTGTCGCCGGCACTGCGGAAGAAGCCCGACGAATCGCCCTCGCGCCGCGACAGGCCACCGAACGCGTACAGCTCGCCAGCGCCGGCCGGGATGCCACTGTTGAACCACAGGTAGTAGTCCTTGGCGTCGGCGTCGCCGAGCCGCTGGGTCACCCGCGGCGGGTCGACGCGCAGGCTGTCGGGACCGGCGCGGTTGGTCTCGTTGCGGTTGCGCGCTTCGGCCGACAGGTTGATGAAGCCGTCGCCGCCGAGCTTGAAGCCGGTGTTGACCGAGCCGTGCAGCATCTCGCCGTCGCCGGCGTAGTACTGCGAACCTTGAACCATGAGCTCGGTGTGGTCGGTCTGTTTCTTCAGGATGATGTTGATCACGCCGCTGATCGCGTCCGAGCCGTACTGCGCGGCGGCGCCGTCGCGCAGCACTTCGATGCGCTCGATCGCCGAGACCGGGATCGCGTTGATGTCGGTGCCGGCCGAGCCGCGGCCGATGGTCTGCTGCACGTTGACAAGCGCCTGCTGGTGGCGGCGCTTGCCGTTGACCAGCACCAGGACCTGGTCCGGACCCAGCGCGCGCAGGGTGGCCGGGCGCAGGATGTCGGTGCCGTCGGACACGAAGGTGCGCGAGAAATTGAACGAGGGCTCGAGCATCTGCAGGATCTGGCCGACCTCCATCGCGCCGGTGGCGGCGATCTCCTCGCGGCCGATGATGTCGACCGGGGCTGCGGTGTCCTCGGCGGTGCGGCCGGGCACGCGCGAGCCGACTACCTCGATGCGGTCGAGGGTGGTGGCGGACTCCTGGGCCTGGGCGGACCCGAACCCGACGGGCGTGACGCTGGCGGCGAGAGTGGCGGTTACGGCCAGGGCCAGGCGATGGTGACGAATAACGGACATGAACTCGATTCCTTGCGCAGTGACAGACGGGGCCCGCTACGATGGGGCCGGAATCGAGGCTTACCCTTTCTTAACTTTTTCGCAATCGGCGGGAATCTCTTGCTCAATCTGCCTTCGTGACACTGATCACGCAATTGCATTTTTGTTGCAATACCGCACGGTCAGGGCAGGCGCGCGTCGACCTTCTGCAACCAGAAGCGCAAGCGGGTCCACCCCAGTGCCCAGCCGGCCAGCACACCCAGCAGATTGGCCAGCGCGTCGGCCACCGAGGCCGTACGCGCCGCGGTCAGCGCACCCTGGGCGAACTCCAGACCGACGCCAAGCCCGATCAACGCGATCGCCAGCGCGGCATGCATCCCTCGCCGCTGGAACAGCATCACCGCCCCGGCCGCGAGCACGGCGTAGGCGAGGAAGTGTTCGATCTTGTCGACGTTCTCGAACGGCGCCGGCGGCAGATTGCCCGCCGGCATCAGCGAAGCCGCGACCACCAGCGCGACCAGCGCCAGCCAGCCGCCGAACCACAGCCACGGCCGGCGGAACGGCCGCAGTGCACGGCTCACGGATGGCCCCGTCAAAGCCTGAAACTCAGGTCGCCGGCCAGGAAGGCGGCGCCGAACTCGACATCCTTCTCGAACCCCATGACCTGGAAGCGTTCGCCCATCGCGCTGGGCAGGGTCAGCTTCTTGACCTCCTCGGTGCGACGCAGGCGCTCGCCGTCGTCGGCGATGCGCTCGATCCGTTCGAGCACGCCGGCAAGACCATTCCCCACCAGGAAACTGGCCTGCGAGCAGTAGCCGGCAAAGTCGAAGCCGGCGCCGACCCCGGCCTCGGCCAGGGCGGTGAAATCGACCGAGGCGGTGATGTCCTGCAGGCCCGGCCACAACAGCGGATCGGCGTGCATGTGCTGGCGATGGAACGCGCGCAGGGTTCCGTCGCTGCGTTCGGGCAGGTAGTACTCGCCGCGTGGATAGCCATAGTCGACGAACAGCATCGCGCCGCGCTTCATCCCGCCCGAAACCGCCTGGATCCAGTACGGCAGTTGCGGCAGCAGTTCGGAGCGGTAGCCATCGGGCAGTTTCCGTTCGAGTTTCTGTTCGATGTGGTGCACGGCGTTGGCCAGGAAGCCGTCGGCCGGGCGGGTGATGCGGGCGAAACCGTCGCCGCCAGCCACCGCCTCGCTGTCGACAACCACGAACTCCTCGTGCACTTCGCCGTCGACGATCGCGAAGCGCGGCGTCGGCAACGCATCGATCACCTCGTTGGCGAACAGCACGCCTTGCCAGTCATGCTGGAACGGCCCGTCCAGCCATTCGACCAGGTCGAACAGCGGCGGCGGCAGGCGCTCCTGCAAGCGTTCGCGCTGGCGCTGGCGCAGCTGCGCGCTGGGTTCGAGGATCGCGTAGCGGTCCGGCAGCGCATCGAGCTCGGTCAGCCGCTTGAGCACCACCTCGGCGAACGCGCCGGTGCCGCCGCCCAGCTCCAGGAACAGCCCGTCCGGCCCCACCTGCTGCATCACCGGCGCCAGCGCCTCGGCCACGCAGGCGGCGAATACCGGGCCGAGCTCGGGCGCGGTGACGAAGTCGCCGGCCTCGCCGAACTTGCTCGCGCCGGCGCTGTAGTAGCCCAGGCCGGGCGCGTACAGCGCCAGCTCCATGAAGCGCGAGAACGGGATCGCACCGTCGTTGTGCTCGATCTCGGCGCGCAGGTGGGCGCTCAGGCGGGCGCTGTGGGCGAGCGCATCGGTATCGGGGGCGGGGAGTGTCTGCATGCGCGGATTATCGCAGGCTCGGAACGCGTAGCCCGGAGATTCGAGACGCCCTCCCGGGTGCGGCTTCGCCTTACCCGGGCTACTTGTTGCACGATGGCGGAACAGCAGCTCCCTCGCTACGCTCGGGATGACGACTCCTACTGATGCCGACCATGCCCACCCAACGCCCCGTCGCCCTTGTCACCGGCGCCGCCCGCCGTATCGGTGCCGCCATCGTCCGCCGGCTGCACGCGGCCGGTCATGACATCGCCCTGCACTACCGCGGCTCGGCGACCGAGGCCGAAGCGCTGGCGGGCGAGCTCGAAGCCATGCGCGAAGGCAGCGTGCTGCTTCTGCAGGCCGACCTGGCCGAATTCGATCGCCTGCCCGAACTGGTCGCGCAGGCCATCGGCCGCTTCGGCCGCCTCGACGCACTGGTCAACAACGCTTCGGCTTTCGAACCGACGCCCATCGGCACCACCACGCCAGCGCAGTGGGACCGGCTGTTCGCGAGCAACGCGCACGCACCGTTCTTCCTCGCCCAGGCCGCGGCACCGCACCTCAAGGCCGCAGGCGGCGCGATCGTCAATCTGACCGACATCTACGCCGATCGCCCACTGCGTGAACACACTGTCTACTGCATGGCCAAGGCCGCGCTGCTGGCGATGACCCGTTCACTGGCGGTCGAATTGGCCCCGGAAGTGCGGGTCAACGCGGTCGCGCCGGGCGCGATCCTGTGGCCTGAGGCCCAGGACGGCGGCGACAGCTGCAGCACGGCGCAGGTGGCCATGCTCGCGCGCACTCCGCTCGGTCGCACCGGCACCCCGGAGGAAGTCGCCGAAGCGGTGCGCTGGCTGCTCATGGACGCCCGCTACTGCACCGGCCAGGTGCTGCATCTGGACGGTGGACGAATGCTGTCGACCTGAGGCGATGCCCGGGCTGTGGCCGGGCATTGCCAAAGTTTGGTTCTTCTCCCAAGTGAGGGGGCTCGCTTTCAGCGAAGGCGTGGACGCTGCCGCTTGCGTTCGATCGCCGGTTCTCGCCGCTGTCTGGCTGTCCCGACGCGACCTGCCGGCCTGGACGGCGAATGTCCCCCGGCCGACGCCCGTGGCGGCGGCCTCCTCCTTGATTTCGCCGTCCAGGCCGGCAGGTCGCGTCGGGATCGCGCGGCCACGCTGGAACGCGAAGCAGACCCTCCCTGGGAGTGCGCTTCTGGAGCCACCGGTCATGTCGGAACGCCGGGGGTGAAGGCCCTTGGGTGCGAAATCAAGGAGGAGGCGCCGGCCTTGGCCGGCGCCGGGGGACATTCGCATCCAAGGGCCTTCGCTCCCGGCGCCCCGGTCATCCAACAGATCCGGCGCTTTTCCCTCAATTGGGCGAAGAACCAAACATCTGGGCCTCGCCCTGCACCGCCACACCCCCATTCGCGCCTGCGACGCGAATCGCCCCCTGGCTCAGGGGCTGGGGTCCAGCAATCGCTGTTGCGGGTTACTTCGCGGCGAAGGCCTGCTCGAGATGGATGTTCTCGAAGCCTGCCGGCGTTTCGCCACGGGTGACGTACTGGTACAGCGCCGCCGAATACACCCCGCTCAGCGCGGCCTGGAAGATACCCAGCGTCAGAACCGCGAGCGCGAACAGCACCACCACCGCGACCATCAGCCCCGTCGACACCTGCGCGGCCAGGAAGGCGCACAGGAGGCCGACCAGGATCACGCCGAAAATGATCAGCCCGAATGCCATGCCGATGCCGACCTGGCCGATCGCGTTCTCGCCCCAGGTCCGCCTGAGCAGGTTGACACTGCTCTTGAGCGCATCGACCGGGCCGACGTCGGTGCTGACCAGCACCGGCACCACCAGGAAGGTCGCCAGCGTCCACATCGCGCCCAGGCCGCTGCCGATCAGGCGCACGATGAAATTGTTGTCGCGGTTCTTCAGCGCCTTGAGCAGCACGCCGACAGTGGCGGCGATGGCCGCATAGCCGAGGATCGCACCGAGCCTCGACTTCGCCGCGTTGAGACCATCGGCCAGAGTTGGATCGCCGCCTTCGAGCCGGATCAGCGCGGCACCGACCAGGGCGCAATTGAAAAAGATGATCACCGTGTACTGGCAGAAGTAGAACAGGAACGCCCAGAACGCGCCGATCACGCCGAAGCCGTCCTCGAATACGCGCAGCGCGAAGGTCGGTATCGCAAAGGTCGCCAGCACCAGCAGCGTCGCGGCGCCGGAAACCAGCGGAAACAGCATCAGTTCCTTGTCGGAGCGCAACACCGATGCGCTGGCCTTCACCAGCTGCCAACTGCGCGAGAACTTCTCGAACATGGTCGTCCGCCTCCCCGGGATCAGGGGCGGATTATGCCCGGAGTCGATGTCGCTTGCGCGACCGCAGTCGCATCATGCGAACGGGCTCTCAAAGCGGGACGACGTCCATCGGCAGATGCCGGTCCGGATGCGCATTCCACAGCTCGGCCAGGCTGCGGCCATCGCCGGGCACCACCATGTCAGGCACGATCTCGGCCAACGGCCGCAATACGAAGGCATGCCTGAGTTCGGGCCTGGGAATCCGCAGGTGACCGGGCCCGTCGAGGATGCGGTCGTCGAACAGCACGATATCGATGTCGAGGCTGCGGTCGCCGTAGCGCGGACCGCTGCGGTCGCGACCGTGCGCGTCCTCCAGCGCATGCAGCCAGGCATTGAGCGCATGTGGATCCATGTCGGTCTCGATCGCTGCGGCCGCATTGAGGAAGTCGTGTCCATCGAAGCCGACCGCGCGGGTGCGGTACGCCGACGACAACAGGATCTCGCCGAAGCGTTCGCGCAACGCCTCGATACCGCTGCGCAGGTTGGTCTCGGCGTCGAGATTGCTGCCCAGGCTCAGGCAGGCACGGCTCATGTTTCGGGCTGCCCGGCCGGCACGTCGCCACGCAGCGCCGACAGCCCGGCCATCAGGTCGGCTCCACCCGGCTGCTGGAACAGGCGCAGGCCGAACTCGGGCAGGATCGCCAGCAGGTGGTCGAAGATGTCGGCCTGGATGCCCTCGTAGGCGCCCCACTCGGTGGTCGCGGCGAAGCAATAGATCTCCAGCGGCAGTCCGGTCGGCCCCGGCGCCAACTGTCGCACCATCAGGGTCTTGCCGTGATCGATCTTCGGGTGCGACTCCAGGTAGGCGGTGACATAGGCGCGGAAACAACCGAGGTTGGTCAGCCGGCGGGTGTTGACCGGATCGGCATGGCGTTCGGTCATTTCCGCGTTCCACTCGCCCAGCTCTTCCCGCTTGCGCTTGAAGTGGCGCTCCAGCAGCACGAAGCGCTGCAGTCGCCGGTACTGGTCGTCATCGAGGAAACGCACCGCAGCCTGGTCGAGGTGCAGCGCGCGCTTGATCCGGCGCCCGCCCGACTCGCTCATGCCACGCCAGTTCTTGACGCTGTCCTCAATCAATCGGTGGGTCGGCACGGTGACGATGGTCTTGTCGAAGTTCTGCACCTTGACCGTGTGCAGGGCGACATCGACCACGTCGCCGTCCACCCCCTGCGAGGGCATCTCGATCCAGTCGCCGACCCGGACCATGTCGTTGGACGCGATCTGCACGCTGGCCACGAGCGACAGGATGGTGTCCTTGAACACCAGCATCAGCACCGCGCCCATCGCACCCAGGCCGGCCAGCATCGTCAACGGCGAACGGCTGATCAGCACCGAGACGATGATCACCAGCGCCACCGTGTAGACGACGATCTTGACCAGCTGGACATAGCCCTTGATCGGCCGGCTGTGCGCACGCGGACGGCGCTCGTAGAGGTCGTTGAGCGCGGACAGGAAGGCGCTGATCGCCATCGCGATGTTGAGCACGATGTAGACCTGCGCCGCCTTGCCGACCCACACCACCAGCGCGCTGTGGATGTTGGGAACGAGCGCGATGCCGTAATAGATCACCAGCGCCGGCACCACATGCGCGAGCCGTTTGAGCACGCCGCGCGCAAGGATCAGGTCATCGATCTGGGTCGGCGTGGCCTTGACCGCCCTGACCACCAGCGGCCGCAGGATGCGCTGGGTCAGCAAGTCGACGACCAGGGCGATGCCCAGCAGGATGCCGACGAACATCAGCGTATGGGTCCAGTCGCCGCTGGAACCGGCTTCGACCAGCGGATCGAGCACCGGATCGAGCATCTTCTGCAGCGACTCGGCGACGGGGCTGGCAGGCGGAGACGGAGATTCGGTAACGGACATGTTCTGGATGATGGAATTCTGGACGACGAACAACGGGGCAGGCATGCAGGGTTGGGGCTCAGGCCCCGTTGAGCGGCTGGCGCTCGCGCTCGATCACCACCCCGACCGCGCGCGCGCCGCGCACCGCGCCGGGCTTGCTGAGCTTGAGCCGCAGCCTGTGCACGCCGAACTCATCGAGGATGATCGCTGCGACCCGCTCGGCCAATGTCTCGACCAGACCGAAGTCGGATTGCCGCACGTACTCGATCACGCGCTTGCTGACCGCTTTGTAGTTGAGTGTGTCGGCGATGTCGTCGCTGGCCGCGGGCACGCGGTTGTCGAACGCCATCTCGATGTCGAACACCAGCGCCTGCCGCACCCGCCGCTCCCAATCGTAGATGCCGATCAGGGCGTCGATCTCGAGGCCTTCGATGAAAACGTGATCCATGGGGGGCGAGTGAGAGTGGAGAGGAGTGAGGAACGAGTAACAGCCAGGCATGCTAGTCCGCTTTCACTCTTTTCTCACGCCTCCGCACTCTGCACTGGCTGCAAAGCAGCCATGTCCCAGCGTGGCGCGACCCGCACCGATGCATCGTCATGCTGCCCGGCCTGCAGGCGCAGGGCACCGGCGAAGGCGATCATCGCGCCGTTGTCGGTGCAGAACTCCGGCCGCGGGAAGCTGACCCGGCCGCCGCGCTCGCGCGCCATCTCTTCCAGCCGCACGCGCAGGCGCTTGTTGGCGCCGACGCCACCGGCAACGACCAAGGTGCCGCAGCCGGCTGCATCGAGCGCGCGGCCGCACTTGATCGCCAGCGTCTCGACCACCGCGTCCTCGAAGCCGCGGGCGATGTCGGCGCGGGTTTCGTCGCTCTGGTCGCTGTTCCGCCAGGCCAGCAGCACCTGGGTCTTCAGTCCGCTGAAGCTGAAATCGAGCCCGGGCCGGTCGGTCATCGGTCGCGAGAACCTGAACGCGCCCGGGTGTCCCGGCAGCTTGTCGGACCGCTCCGCCAAGGCGGCCAGCTGCGGCCCGCCCGGGTACGGCAGGCCCATCAGCTTGGCGGTCTTGTCGAAGGCCTCGCCAGCGGCGTCGTCGAGGGTCTCGCCGAGCAGGCGGTAGCGGCCGATCGCCTCCACGTGGACCAGTTGGGTATGTCCGCCAGACACCAGCAGGGCCACGAACGGCGGCTCGGGCCGTCCTTGCGGGTCATTCTCCAGCAATGGCGCCAGCAGATGGCCCTCCATGTGATGGACGCCGATCGCCGGCACCTCCAGCGCCCAGGCCAGCGCCCGTGCCACCCCGGCCCCGACCAGCAGCGCCCCGACCAGGCCCGGACCGGCGGTGTAGGCGACGCCGTCCAGATCGCCGGTCGCCAGCCCGGCCTCGGCCAGGGTCTGGCGGATCAGTGGCAGCAGCTTGCGGACGTGGTCGCGGCTGGCCAGCTCGGGCACCACCCCGCCGTACTCGGCGTGCAGGGCGATCTGGCTGTACAGCGCGTGCGCGCGCAGCCCAGCGTCGGTGTCGTAGACCGCCACACCGGTTTCGTCGCAACTGGTTTCGATACCGAGGACTTTCATCGGGCGGACCTGGGCGGAGCGGCGGAAAGAGGAGTCCATGATGTCGGGGCGGCGGCCGGATTTCACCAGCCCGGGCGCCAGTTCAGGCGGCCGCTTGCATCGCCCCACAGGGGGCCGCTATCATACGCGGCTCTCCCGGCTCCAGCCGGGCCGGAACCCGAATAGAGATAACACATGCCCAGCGTCAAAGTCCGCGAAAACGAGCCTTTCGAGTTTGCCCTGCGCCGCTTCAAGCGCACCTGCGAGAAGGCCGGCGTCCTCGCCGAGACCCGCAAGCGCGAGTACTACGAGAAGCCGACCCAGGAGCGCAAGCGCAAGGCTGCCGCGGCGGTGAAGCGTCAGGCCCGTCGCGCTTCGCGCGATGTGACCAAGCGTCAGCGGTTGTACTGATCCGTTTTACTGATCGCACGTCCTGCGCAAGAGCCCGGCCATCCATGGCCGGACTTTTCTCAGGAAGGCATTCAGCAAGCCGCTCGCAGCAACAAGCCGGCCGCGCCTCTGCGCCGCCGGCTTTTTGTGTTCCTGAATGACGTTCCAGGAGTCCGCACATGACCCTCAAGCAACGACTGACCGATGACATGAAGACGGCCATGAAGGCCGGCGACAAGCACAGCCTCGGCGTGATCCGGCTGGTCAACGCCGCGATCAAGCAGAAGGAGGTCGACGAGCGCATCGAACTCGACGACACCGCGGTGATCGCCGTGCTCGACAAGATGGTCAAGCAGCGCAAGGACTCGGTCCAGCAGTACCAGGCCGCCGGCCGCGACGACCTGGCCGATATCGAGCAGGCCGAGATCGGGGTGATCGAGCGCTACCTGCCAGCCAAGCTGGGCGAGGCCGAGATCCTGGCCGCGATCGACACCGCCATCGCACAGACCGGCGCGACAGGCCCGGCCGACATCGGCAAGCTGATGGGCGCGCTGAAGCCGCAACTGGCCGGCCAGGCCGACATGGGTCTGGTCTCGAAGCTGGTCAAACAGCGGCTGGCGGGCTGACCGCCACTCGATCAGATCGAACGCCGCCCCCGGGCGGCGTTTTTCGTGGCGATCACCCCTGCAACGCGATACTGCAGGCAGTCCCGGTCGATGAAGAGCCCGGCTTGAGCGAACGCCAACCTCCAACCCGATCCCCCATCCAGCCGAACACCCCGGCATCCACGGGTGCCCGTCCCGACCTGCGGAGCCGCTGGAATGCCGTCCAGCAATATGTCTCCGACAGCGCCCCCGCCCGGTTCATCCGGCGCTTCTTCGAGTACGAGATTCTCGCGCTGTCCGCTGCGCTGTCCTTCTACACCCTGCTGTCGCTGGCGCCGCTGGTGATGCTGCTGCTGTGGCTGACCACGACCCTGTACCCGACAGCCCAGGGCGAATTCTTCCGCCAGATCGGGCTGCTCGCCGGCCCGCAGGTGGAATCGACTGCCCGCCTGATCATCGCCAACGCCGAGCGCGACCCGGGCACCGGGTCGATGGCCGCGTTGCTTGGCACCGGGGCCCTGCTGGCAGGGGCATCGGTGGTGTTCGGGCAGTTGCAGGTGGCGCTCAACCGGGTGTTCCATTCCGATGCAAGTCGGCTGGGCGGCAGGTTCGCATGGCTGCGCAAGCGGCTGCTGTCGTTCGGCATGGTGCTGGGGGTGGGGTTCCTGCTGGTGGTGTCGATGGCGGTACAGGCCGCGCTCTCGCTGCTGATGGCGTGGCTGCCCGAGCTGTTGCCGGTGTTCGCCGCCACCGTCTCGTTCCTGCTGTACAGCCTCGTGTTCGCGTTGATGTACCGATGGCTGCCGGACCGGCCGGTATCGCGCAGGCGCTCGCTGCTGGGTGGCGCACTGACCGCGGCGATGTTCATGCTGGGCCGCTGGGCGATCGGCCTGTACCTGGGCCAGGCCAGCCTGGGCAGCGCGTACGGACCTGCCGGTGGCCTGGTAGTGATGCTGGTATGGCTTTACTACTGTGCGGTGGTGTTCCTGGCCGGGGCACTGATCACCGCGATGCTGGATGAGGCGGCCCGCGCAAGGCGTCTGGCTAAGGCCCTGGCCAGACTTGGCGGCGCGCCTGCGATGGCGGTCTCCGCTCAGGCGGATGAACGCCGGGCCGGACCGGGATCTCCACGCTGAAAGGCCGGGTCGAAGAGCCCGCACCAGACCCCGTGTGGCGCTGCGCATGGCATCCTAGCGGACCGCTACTCCACTCCCGCTGTCCGTAGCGGACAGGACGCATGGCCCGCATCCCCGACGCATTCATCGACGACCTGCTCGCGCGCACCGACATTGTCGAGGTGATCAACGCGCGCGTGCCGCTCAAGCGCCAGGGCAAGGAGTACTCCGCGCGCTGCCCGTTCCACGACGAGCGCTCGCCCAGCTTCACCGTCTCGCCGAACAAGCAGTTCTATCACTGCTTCGGCTGCGGCGCGCACGGCACCGCGCTCAAGTTCCTGATGGAGTACGACCGGCTCGAATTCCTCGACGCGGTCGAGGAGCTGGCCCGCGCCGCGGGCATGGAAGTGCCGCGCGAGACCCGGCAACACAACATCAACCCGGACACCCAGGCCACCTACGACATCCTCGACGCCTCGGCGCGCTTCTTCCGCAAGCAGCTCGAAACGAGCCCGCAGGCGCAGGCCTACCTCGACGGCCGTGGGGTCGATGCCGGCACCCGCGAACGCTTCGGCATCGGCTACGCACCGGCCGGCTTCAATGCCCTGCGCGATGCGCTCGGCAGCGACGAGCGCCGGCTCAAGCTGCTCGAACGCGGCGGCATGATGTCGCGCAACGACAGCGGCCGGGTCTACGACAAGTTCCGCGACCGGGTGATGTTCCCGATCCTCGACCGCCGCGGCCGCACGATCGCCTTCGGCGGCCGGGTGATGGGCGCCGACGACGGGCCGAAGTACCTCAACTCGCCCGAAACCCCGCTGTTCCACAAGGGTCGCGAACTCTACGGCCTGTGGCAGGTGCGGCAGGCACACAACAAGATTCCGCACATCGTCGTGGTCGAGGGCTACATGGACGTGGTCGCGCTGTTCCAGCACGGCGTCGACACCGCGGTGGCGACCCTCGGCACCGCGACCACGCCCGACCACGCAGAACTGCTGTTCCGCAACGCGCCCGACGTGTACTTCTGCTTCGACGGCGACCGCGCCGGACGCGCCGCGGCGTGGAAGGCGGTCGAATCGGTGCTGCCGCGGATGAAGGACGGCCGCCAGGCCTTCTTCCTGTTCCTGCCCGACGGCGAGGATCCGGATTCACTGGTCCGCCAGGAAGGCGCCGACGGCTTCAACGCACGGCTGAAGGAGGCGACACCGCTGTCGCAGTTCCTGTTCGACTCGCTCGCTGTCGACGTCAACCTTGGCACGCTGGAAGGCAAGGGCCGGCTGGCCGAGCGCGCCAAGCCGCTGCTGGCGCAGATTCCCGACGGCGCCTTCGCCGACCTGATGCGCCAGCGCCTGACCGAGCTGACCGGCGTCGGCGCCCGTGCCAGCGCGCCCGATACGCACGTGCCCACCCAGCGCGCCCACACCCGCGGCGGCCAACATCCGGCCAAGCGCAGCCTGGTCCGCGGCGTGATCGCCCTGCTGCTGCAGTCGCCCGCGCTCGGCCTGGAACTGCTGCCGCCCTACCGCTTCGCCCAGCTGCGTCAGCCCGGCGTCGACCTGCTTTGCGAGCTGCTGCAACTCGTCTACGAGCGCCCCGGGATCGGCATCGGCAGCCTGATCGAGCATTTTGCGGGCCGCGAAGAGCAGGCCGCGTTGCAGAAACTCGCCGCACAGTCACTGCCCGGCGAGGAAGCCGCCTGGCGCACCGAGTTTCACGAAGCCATCGCCCGCCTTGAACACCAGACCCTGCTGCAGCGTGTCGAGGAGCTTCAACAGCGCCTGCGCGAAGGCGGCCATGCCGCGCTGACCGCGCAGGAGAGAACCGAGCTCGGCGAAACGCTGGCGAGTCTGCGCCGATAACTGCAGGCGGGCATTTCGTGTCCACCAGCGAGAATCGCACGCCTGCGAGACTGCGCGCCAACCCATTGTGTAGCCCGGGTAAGCGGAGCGCACCCGGGGCACCGCCAAACCCCGGGTGCGCTCCGCTTACCCGGGCTACGTGTTCGCTTGACGGTCGTCCGCTAGCCCCACACGTCCCGCATGACCCGGGCGAAATTGCCGCCGAGGATCCCGGCAATCCTGCGATCGGAATGTCCGCGTCGCGACAACAGCATCGCGAGCGTGTCGAAACGATCGGCGGTGTTGAGATCGGGGATGAAGGTGTAAAGATCGTCCGGCCGGTGTCGGGCGAAGATGCCCTGCTCCTTCATGCCTCGCATGAACTCGCGATTGTTGCGTTCGAACTCTTCCGTGCGCTCCACCGCCGCGATCGGAATGTCGGTGCCGATGCCCACGTGTTCTTCCCCACATACATTGACCGCGTGTTCGATGTGGTGGACCACGTCGATCGCCATCGGCTGGGTGTCGGTACGCAGGTAAGGCCAGAAGATGATGCCGGCCACGCCACCGCGCTCGGCCATGGCGCGCAGTTCCTCGTCCCCGGTGTTGCGCGGCAGGTCCGCCAGCGCACGACAGCCCGTGTGACTGATCAGCACTGGCGCCTGCGACGCTTCGATGCCTTCCCGCATGGTGCGCTGCGAACCGTGCGCGAGATCGACCACAATGCGCTCGGCATTGAGCCGCTCCACGACCTGCCGCCCATAGTTGCTCAGTCCCGCGTTGCCAGGCTCCATGCAGCCGTCGCCGACCAGGTTGCGTCGGTTGTGGGTCAACTGGATCACACGTACGCCCATGTCACGGAACAGGGGAATGCGGTCGACGTCCTCACCAAGCGGCTCGGTGCCCTGGAATCCGAAGATCACGCCCAGGCGACGCGAGGCCCGGGCCTGGACAAGGTCGTCATGCCTTCGCACCAGCGACAGATGATCGGGATACCGGTCGATGATGCCCTGCCACTTGCGGATGTTGGCCCGGGTCGCCTCAAAAGCCGCATCGTTCAACCAGAACCGGCCGGAAGGCGCCACCGTCAACAGGGTGGCGGTCAGGCCCGAGGCCCTGCCGGCCTGCAGTTCGGCTTCGATCGCCGGATCGCCCTCCTCCATGTAGACGATCTGCAATCCGGAAGCGCCATCGATCGCCATCGTATCGGCATACGGTGGCCATGCCGTCGAGGGGCCCGCCATTGCGCCGAGCAGGGGCGTCGCCGCGATCGGCGCCGCCGCACTCCAGGTCACCTGTTTCAGGAACTCGCGCCTGCCGCGCATGCATCCTCTCCGTGCGGGAGTTCCGCGCCACTGTATCCCAGCCCGCCCCTCGACTCACGCCAACCGTGATCCCCGGCTAAGCTTCGGGTTCGTCTCAAGGGGAGAACATCATGTCTCTGCGTCGTACCTGCCTGCTGGCCGTGCTTTCGCTGGCCTGGGCCGCCACTTCCGCCCAAACCCGCCCTGCCCCCGAGGTGACGAGGGAGGAACAGGGCAACCGCATCAGCGAGAACATCCCGGCGATTCCCGCCGCCTTGATCGAGCAGCTCAACCGCTACCAGAACACCCGCGGCGCGAATGTCGCCGGATGGAGCGGCGGCGACTGCCTGCTGGTCTCGACCCGCTTCGCCGAGACCGCGCAGGCGCACCGCGTCTGCGCACCGATGGGCATGCGCGAGCAGCTGACCTTCTACCCGGAGCCGATCGCCGGCATGGTGCCTTCACCAGCCGCCGCCTGGCGCAGCGGGTTCGTGTTTGCCAAGGACACCGGCGGCGACGAGTTCACCCAGTTGTACTGGTTCGATGACGAAACCCGTTCCACTACTTTGCTCACCGACGGCGGCCGCACCCAGAACAACGGCGTGGTGGTCAGCCGCGACGGCGGCCTGATGGCGTACAGCAGCACCGCCCGCAACGGCACCGACTACGACATTCTGGTCCGCGACACCCGTAGCGGCGAGTCGCGCACGGTGGTCGCCGAAGGTGGCCGCTGGCAGGCGCTGGACTTCTCGCCGGACGGCAAGCGCCTGCTGGTCAGCCGCTACGTCTCGATCGCCGAATCGTATCCAGGCGAGGTCGACCTGCAGACCGGCGAGCTGCGCCTGTTCCCGGTCGATGGCGGCACCGCCGCGTTCGGCCGCTTCGCCTATGCACCCGATGGCCGGTCGGTCTACTACGTATCCGATGAGCCGGTCGACGGCCAGGCCGAGCAGTTCCGTACCCTGCGCCACCACGATCCCGCCAGCGGCAAGGTCGAGATCCTCAGTCGCGCCATACCGTGGGACGTCAGCGACTTCATCCTTGCCGACGACGGCCGCCACCTCGCCTTCGTCACCAACGAGGACGGCATCGGCAAGCTGCATGTGCTGTCGCTGCCACGACATCGTCCGGTCGCGCTGCCGGAGTTGCCGGTCGGCCTGATCGGCGGCATCGCGTTCTCGCCCGACGGCAAGCGGCTGGCACTGACTCTCAACAGCGCGACCTCGCCCAGCGATGCCTACGTGATCGACCTGGCCGGCCGCAAGCTGGAACGCTGGACCCGCAGCGAAGTCGGCGGACTCGACGCCGACACCTTTGTCGCACCAACTCTCGTGCACTACCCGACCTTCGATCAGGTGGACGGCGACCCTGCGGGTGAAAGCCGACGGATGATCCCGGCGTTCTACTACCGCCCCGCCAACGTCCCGGCCGGCAAGAAACTGCCGGTGGTGATCCAGATCCACGGCGGCCCGGAAGCGCAGTCACGACCCGGCTTCAGCCCGTTCGCCCAGTTCCTGGTCAACGAGCTGGGTATCGCGCTGCTGGTGCCGAACGTGCGCGGTTCGGCCGGCTACGGCAAGACGTACCTGTCGCTCGACAACGCCGAAAAGCGCGAGGACTCGGTGCGCGACATCGGCGCCCTGCTCGACTGGATCGCCACCCAGCCGGACCTCGACTTAGACCGCGTCGGTGTCTACGGCGGCAGCTACGGCGGCTACATGGTGCTGGCGACGATGACGAACTACCCCGAGCGGATCCGCGCCGGCGTCGACATCGTCGGCATCTCCCACTTCGGCACCTTCCTCAAGAACACCGAGGACTATCGCCGCGACCTGCGCCGCGCCGAGTACGGCGACGAGCGCGACCCGGAGATGGCGGCGTTCTTCGACCGCATCTCGCCACTCAACAACGCCGCGAAGATCAGCGCGCCACTGTTCGTCGCGCAAGGCAAGAACGACCCGCGGGTGCCGTGGACCGAGGCCGAGCAGATCGTCGAGGCCGTGCGCGGCAACGGCCAACCAGTCTGGTACGTGCTGTTCAACGACGAAGGCCACGGCTTCCGCAAGAAAACCAACAGCGACTACTTCACCGCGGCGACGATGCTGTTCTGGCAGCAGCACCTGCTCGGCGCAGCTGAGTGAACCTGCTCCTGACATCGGTTCATCCAGGAGTAGCGCCCCGATTTTCCCGGAACGCCGGCTGGCGTTCCGGGACATGTCTCCCTGCCTGAAGGCCTCTCCGTATCCGGCGCTAAGGCCATGTGAACCGCTCCATCACCTTGTTTGAACCCGACCCCATGCGATGGTGGCCGCGTGGATGGCCGACACGGTCTTTGGATGCTCGCGCTCAATCTGCTCACCGCCAACATCCATATGGGTTTCAGCTTCTCGCGACGCCGGTTCGTGCTGCCCGAGTTGCGCGATGCGATACGCGAGGTCTCCGCCGACCTCGTGTTCCTCCAGGAAGTCCTGGGTGCGCACAGCGGACACTCGCAGCGCCAGGCACGGTGGCCTGAGGCGCCTCACTACGAGTTTCTCGCCGACAGCCTCTGGCCACAGTTCGCCTACGGCCGCAACGCGGCGTATCCGGCCGGACATCATGGCAACGCACTGCTTTCCAAGTTTCCGATCGTGCGGCAGCGGAACCGCGATGTGTCGATCGCCGGACACGAGAATCGCGGCCTGCTGCATTGCGTGCTCGAGATACCGGGCACCTCCACGGAGGTACACACGTTGTGCGTGCATCTCGGGCTGCGTGCGAGCCACCGCCACCGGCAACTGAACCTGCTGTGCGACATCGTCGATGAGGAGATCCCGCCCTCCGCACCGCTGGTGGTGGCGGGCGACTTCAACGATTGGACTTGCCGCGGCCATGCCCTGTTGTCGAGGTGCGGCCTGCACGAAGTCTTCCTCACCGGCCAGGGACGGCTTGCCCGTACCTTTCCTGCGCGATTCCCATTGCTGCCGCTCGACCGCATCTACCTGCGCAATGCGCATGCGCGCGAGATGTCGGTGCTGTCGTCGCGGCCCTGGTCGCACCTGTCCGATCATGCAGCCCTGTTCGCCCGCATCGAGGCGCAGGTCCCTGCCCCACCGTCCGGAGGGCAGTCATGAGCCGCGACGGCCCCTGGCGCGCGGCCAACCGCGTCACCTTGCTCGAGAACGGCGAGGCATTCTTCGCACGTGCGTTCAGTACGATCGCGGCGGCTGACCATGAGGTCCTGCTGGAGACTTTCATCTTCTTCGAGGACAAGGTGGGAATGGAGTTGAAACGCGAGCTGGTGAACGCGGCGCGCCGGGGAGTGCGTGTCGAAGTCACCGTCGACGGCTACGGGTCGCCCGCTTTCTCGCCCGAGTTCCTCGAGGACATGGCCGAAGCCGGGGTGACCTTCCGCGTCTTCGATCCCCATCGTCCGCTGCTCGGCCTGCGCCTGCACATCTTCCGACGCCTGCACCGCAAGTTGCTGGTGGTGGACGGAAAACGAGCGTTCGTCGGCGGCATCAACTTCGCTGCCGACCATCTCGGTGATTTCGGACCGTGCTCCAAGCAGGATTACGCGGTGGAGCTGGAGGGACCGATCGTGGCCGATATCCACGACTTCGTCGCCTCCGCCATGGGCAACGATGGCTCGCACTGGTCGCATCCACGCTCAGGCGAGGTCGGCACCGACGGGCCCGGCGATGCGGAGGCGCTTTTCCTGGTACGCGACAACGGCTCGCACTCGAACGACATCGAGCGCCGCTATCGCGCTGCCATACGCGCGGCGCAGCGCGAGATCATCATCGCCAACGCCTATTTCTTCCCGGGCTACGGCCTGTTGCGCGATCTGCGCCATGCCGCGCGGCGCGGGGTCCGGGTATCGCTGATCGTCCAGGGCGAGCCCGACATGCCGTTTGCGATGTTGGCGGCACGCACGCTGTACCGACACCTGATCGCCGACGGCGTGCTCATCCACGAATACTGCACGCGTCCGTTCCACGGCAAGGTCGCGGTGTTCGACGATGAGTGGGCCACGATCGGCTCCAGCAACCTCGACCCGCTCAGCCTTTCGCTGAACCTGGAAGCCAATGTCTTCATCCGGGACCGGGCCTTCAACAGCGAACTGCGCGAGCGGCTTCAGACCCTGCGTGACGAGCATTGCCAGGCGATCGATCCACGCAGCCTCCCCAGGCGCCGGATGTGGCACGTGCCGGCGCCCTTGCTGTACCACGCGCTGCGCCGCTTTCCCGCCTGGGCCGGCTTGTTGCCGGCGCATACTCCCCGCGTCGTGCAACTGGCACCGCCGGCCGAAGATTCGCTCGAGCAATGATGAATCGCCGCTTGCGCCATCGCCTCGTACACGGGATCACGCTGGCGCTCACGGCTCTGGTTGTCGCACTCCTTGCCCGCTATGCGCTGTCGGTGGACTGGCCGGCCGTCGGAGACGCCATGTCGGCATATCGCGGGCCTGCACTTGTCTGGTGCAGTGCATTGGCAGCGACCAGCTACCTGCTGTATTGCGGCTACGAACTGGCGGCACGTTGCTACACCGGGCACGATCTGCCGAAAACAAAAGTGATGCTTGTCGGCTTCACCAGCTACGCGCTCGGCTTCAACCTGGGGCGGGCTGCTCGGCGGCGGCGGCGCGCGCCTGCGCCTGTATTCACATGCCGGCCTTCGGCTCGGCACCATCAGCCGCATCGTCACGTTCGTGTTTGCCACAAATTGGCTGGGATATGGTGTTCTGGCCGGAACCCTGCTCGTCTCCGGGCTGGCGCCATTGCCAGGCGGAATGACGGCCACCGTGGGGCTGGTCGTGGGTCTTGCGATGCTGGCGACGGTGGTTTCCTACCTGTTGGCCACTGTCCGCTGGCGCCATCGCACATGGCAGCTGCGCGGACATACGTTCGAGCTGCCTTCCCCGCGCCTGGCGCTGCTGCAGCTGTCCCTGTCGGTGCCGAACTGGCTGGCGATCGCCGCGATCCTGTTCGTGCTTCTGCGCTATCAGGTCGACTATCCGACGCTGCTCGGGGTGGTCCTGCTCGGCGCCGTCGCAGCCGCCATCACGCATATTCCGGCCGGACTGGGTGCGCTGGAGGTCATCTTCCTGACCCTGCTGGGAGATCGCCTGTCGCAGGCGGAACTGCTCGCGGCGCTGTTGGCCTATCGCGCGATCTACTACCTCGCCCCCCCTGGCATTGGCCGTGGCCAGCTACTTTGCCCTCACCGTCGGCACCCGGGATGGGCGGCGCCAGTCCTGACCACACATGACCGGCATCGACTGGAGCAGCCCGGTCACCCCACCGGCTGCATTCCGATCCCGGCTGCCGGCCGCAGCCACGGCAACAGCCAATGGTCGACCAGCAGGAAGGCGAACAGCACCATCAGGTAGACGATGGAGTAGTTGAACACCTTCATCGCGTAGAGCTCGTCCGGCGGGTCCATCAGCCTCCAGGCGTACCCGAGGAACACCAGGCCGAGCACCAACGCGCCGCCGAGGTAGAACAGCCCGCTCATGCCGAACACCACCGGCAGCACGCTGACCACCACCAGCAGCACGGTGTAGAACAGGATCTGCCAGCGGGTGTATTCGACGCCATGCGTCACCGGCAGCATCGGCACCAGCGCGCGCGCGTAGTCCTCGCGGCGGAAGATCGCCAGCGCCCAGAAGTGCGGCGGCGTCCAGACGAAGATGATCAGCACCAGCAGCAAGGCATGCGGCCAGTCCCACTCGCCCTGCATGCCGGTCACCGCGGCCCAGCCCAGCAGCGGCGGCGCCGCGCCGGCGATGCCGCCGATGACGATGTTCTGCGGCGTCGCGCGCTTGAGGAACACGGTGTAGACGATCGCGTAGCCGATCAGCGAGGCGAAGGTCAGCACCGCGGTGATCGTGTTGACCCACAGCACCAGCACCGCCATCGACAATGCCGCCAGCGCCAGCGCGAATACCAGCGCCCTGGCCGGGGTGATCTGGCCGACCACGATCGGCCGCCACGCGGTGCGCGCCATCTTGGCGTCGATGCGCGAGTCGAGCAGCTGGTTGATCGCCGCCGCGCTCGACGCCGCCAGCCAGATGCCGAGGAAGCCGAGCACCGATTCGCGCAGCGGTGGCAAACCGGGCACGGCGAGGAACATGCCGACCAGCGCGGTGAACACGATCAACGCGACCACCCGCGG
Organism: Lysobacter alkalisoli; assembly: GCF_006547045.1. Lineage (NCBI taxonomy): Bacteria > Pseudomonadati > Pseudomonadota > Gammaproteobacteria > Lysobacterales > Lysobacteraceae > Marilutibacter > Marilutibacter alkalisoli. The sequence goes on along the minus strand of NZ_CP041242.1, from coordinate 261,781 downwards.
CTTGGTCAGGTCCCAGTACTGCTTCGCGACAATGGCGAAGCCTTGGCCGGCTGCGCCCACCGTCAGTGCTCCGGTGCCTTCAGCCGCGCCAGCAGCGATACCAGCACGAACAGCAGCAGCACCGCGCCGGCGTTGTGCAATACCGCCACCGAAAGCGGCAGGCCAAGCTTGACGTTGGCGATGCCGAGGCCGACCTGCAGCAGCAGCGCCACCAGCACGAACACGCCCCAGCCGCGCATGCCCGGCAACCTCATCAGCCGCAGCGCGCACGCGAGCAGCCAGGCGAACACGGCCACGGCCATGATCCGGTGCGCGAGCTGGATCGCGATGCGCGACTCGCCGTCGAGGATACCGCCTTCATAGTCGCCGCCGATCCCGCGCCAGAGCACGAAGCCTTCGCGGAAGTTGGTGCCAGGCCACCACTGGCCGACGCAGGTTGGAAAATCATTGCCACAGGCCAGCGCGGCATAGTTGGCACTGACCCAGCCGCCCAGCGCGATCTGCACGCCAACCAGGACCAGCGCCACGACCACCCAACGGTGCAACTGCGGCGCATCGGCCAGGCGGATCGGTGCGCCGGTCGCGCGCCAGGCCATCCACAACAGCAGCGAAAACGTGAGCAGGCCACCAAGCAGATGCCCCATCACCACGATCGGCTTGAGCAGCCAGGTGACCGTCCACATCCCGAGCAAGGCCTGGAAAATGATCACCGCGAGCGTGAACGCGGCTACCCGCGAAAGATCCTTGTTGCTCCAGCGCAGCGCAGCGAACAACAGGATCGCCTCGCCAGAGATCGCCAGCAGCGCAGCCGTCACGTGCTCGCCGTGCATGTAGAGCGGGATCGCGGCCGCGACCAGGCCGGACGCGGCCAGCACCTGTGTCATGCCGAGACGGCGCTTGCGCACCGCCAGCAGGGTCAGCGCGAGCACCAGCAGGCCGAGGATCGCGGCGAGGTGGCGGTGGACCTGCTCGCGCCAGGCCTTGTGGGATTCGAACGGGCGGATCGCACTCGCCGCATGGTCTGCCGCCTCCACGTGCGCGCCTGGCCAGGTCGCGCGGCCATAGCAGGTCGGCCAGTCGGGGCAGCTCAGGCCGGCATCGGACAGGCGAACGAAGGCGCCGAACACGATCACGCACGCCGTCAGCGCCACCGCCAGCCAGGCGATGCGGTGCAGATGCTTGGAAAAGGCCGCGGCCTTGAAAGGAGTATTCATCAGTGTTCTGGTTATGAGGGTTTCCGCATCCTGCCCTTGCCGGCTCAGCGGAGCTTGAGCAGCCTGGCCACGTCCTTGCGCAGACCGGCCGGATCGAAGCCCGGAGCGTAACGCAGAACCACGAAGCCGTTCGGGTCCAGCACGTAGACCGGGGTGCCGGCCGTCACGTCAGCCTGTGGCAGGCGCCCACGCAGGGCGTCGTCTGCCGCGATCTCGACCAGGCTGTCCGGACGCTTCACGCCATCCGGATATCCGCCCAGCCACAGCACGTCGACCCGGTCCGCATCCTTGCCGAACAGCTCCCAGACCACCTCGACATCGCGCGCGATCTGTCGGCATGCGTCATCGCACTGCGCCGGCGGCGCGGCGAGGATGCGCCAGGTCCGTTCGACCGGTCGCCAATGATATTCGTTGCCGTCCAGCATCCGTGGAACCACATCGCGCGTATCGATCGGCGGCTGCAACAACTCGCCATGATTCTGCATGCCCTGCGGACGCCAGCCCGAGAAGCGCAGCAGGCCGGCCACCAGCATGCTGCCGAGGAACAGCGCGGCGATCGCGACCAGCATGACGCGATTGCGATTGCGGCGGGCGGTATCGGACGTGGTTCTACCAAGCGAGGTGTTGTCGTTCATCGTCTTGACCTTCTGGTCATGTTGATCGGGCATGTACCGTCGATTCACTTGAACCGCCGGAACGTCAGCACCAGCGCGGTGGCCAGTACCGCCAGTGCCAGCGCGAACCATTGCACGGCATAGCCACGATGCTTGTCCGGCGGCAGCGTGTTGGGCAACAACTCCAGATCGCGCGCATGACCCAGTGGCAATGCCGGATCCAGCCGCAGCACCCGGGCTGCCGGAGGCGCCTGCAGTGCCAGAGATTCGGCGATCGTAGCCAACTCGACCCGGGTCAGCAGCCAGGCCTCACCATCGACGGTCGCCGTCCTTGCCATGGCCGGGCCAATCGCCAGCCCCGGCGAAGGCGGTGGCGCCAACAGTCCGCGCACCGCGATGCGTCCGTCCGCGCGCGGCACCGCCGGCATCCGGCGGTCGCCGGGCAACGGCAACCAGCCCAGGTCGACCAGCAGCAGGCCACCATCGTCGTCGGCGAACAGCCGGTAGGCCCGCACGCCGGCGCGCCCGTCATGTCGCTGGTTGTCGAGCAGCAGGGCTGGCGTATCGACGAATTCGCCCATCCCCTGCGCCCAGTCATACCCATGTGCCCGTGCCGGATCGGACGCAATCGCCAAGGCACGCGGACTGCGCTGCTCCAGCACCGCGTTCGCGGCATCGAGCATGGCCTGCTTCTCCACCGCCCGTCGCGACTGCCATAGGCCAAGGTTGGCAAACAGCACGATCGCCAGCAGCGCCAGCGTCCAGCCAGTCCACAGGGAGCGTCGACGGCTCACCACGCAAGCACCCGCGACGGCCACGCCCCGGCCTGCGATAATCGCCTATCTGTACCGTCCAGGCACAGGCCGGAGGCCACCATGAGCGACTCACTGAAGACCCTGCTGGTCATTGCCTTCCTGATCGTCATTCTCTGGAACCTCGGTGCCGGCCTCTACTACATGCTCGTCGACAAGGGCGGAAGCAAGCGCACCGTCAACGCACTGACCCGCCGCATCGCCCTGTCCATCGCCCTGATCCTGCTGGTCGTGCTGGCCAACTACATGGGCTGGATCCAGTTCCACGGGGTCGGGCGGAATCCCTGAAGCGGCCTGTCGCACGCTGTGAAACCGGCCGCCGTGCCCGCCTTTAAACGGTAAAGGGTGAAGGCGTCGGCGCTTCACCCTTTACCTTTCATCGCTACGATTTACGCAGCGGCTGGTCTCAGTCTTTCCCGACCGCGACCGCGCTGGCGGCGGGCTTCACCGCTTACAGCACGTACACGAACAGGAACAGGCCCAGCCAGACCACATCGACGAAGTGCCAGTACCAGGCCACTGCCTCGAACGCGAAGTGATCGTCCTTGCTGAAATGACCCTTCAGGCAACGGAACCAGATCACCGCCAGCATGATCGTGCCGAGGGTGACGTGCAGGCCGTGGAAGCCGGTCAACATGAAGAAGGTCGAGCCGTAGATGCCCGAACCCAGGGTCAGGTTCAGATCCCTGTAGGCGTGGATGTACTCTTCGGCCTGGAAGAACAGGAACACGCAGCCCAGCAGCACGGTCAGGCCCAGGAACAGCAGCAGCTGGCCACGGTGGTTGGCCTTGATCGCATGGTGGGCAATGGTGACGGTAACGCCCGAGGTCAGCAGGATCAGGGTGTTGAGCAACGGCAGACCCCAGGCGGGGATGGTCTCGAAGCTGCCACCGACCGCGCCCGGGCCGCTGGTCGGCCAGGCATTGCTGAAACTCTCCCACAGCAGGCTGTGGGTCATCATCCCGTCGCCCTCGCCACCCAGCCACGGCAGCGCGAACTGGCGGGCGTAGAACAGCGCGCCGAAGAAGGCCGCGAAGAACATCACCTCGGAGAAGATGAACCACACCATGCCCATCCGGAACGAGGTGTCGACCTGCTTGTTGTAGTGGCCGCCGATCGACTCGCGGATCACGTCGCCGAACCAGCCGAACAGCACGCCGATCATCAACGCGGCGCCGAACAGGAATACCGGGCCGCCCCAGCCGGCGTCGTTCATCCAGCTGGCGAGGCCGATCATGGTCACGAACAGCGCGATCGAGCCGAGGAACGGCCAGCGGCTGCTGTGCGGGACGAAGTAGACGTTGGCGTCTGGCGAGTGGGCTTGGGCCATGGTGGCGGTTCCGTTCAGAGCTTGTATCAGGGTGCCGAACGCGGAGCGGAGGCAGCGTTCCCGTGGGGGGAGGCTGCCAGCTGCTGCGTGGTCGGCACGTCATTGTTGGAGAGAGCCAGACGTTCCGTAAGAACGTCGTTCTTGAAAAACGTGTACGACAGCGTGACCGTGCTGACATCGGCCGGCAGCGCCGGATCGATGATGAAACGCACCGGCATGTCGCGGGTCTCGCCGGCATGCAGGGTCTGCGCGGTGAAGCAGAAGCACTCTGTCTTGTTGAAGTAGCCCGAGGCCCGCGCCGGCGCCACCGACGGCACCGCACTGCCGACGATGATGCGATCGCTGTCGTTGTGCGCGTAGTAGGTGGTGTCGTAGGGCTGGCCGACCTGGACCCGCATCGTGGTCTGGTTGGGCCTGAACGACCACGGCAGCTTGGAGTTGACGCCGCCGTCGAACTCGACCGTGACCCAACGCTCCTCGACCGGAAGAGCTGCGACCTGCCCCTCGACGGCGGAACGCTCCAGGCGGATGCCGAACACTTTCTCGCAGGCGATCCGGTACAGCGGCACCAGCGCGAACGAGAACGCGAACGCGCACAGGCCGACACCGACCATGATCACGGTCATGCGGCCGGTCGAGCCGGAAGCGCTCATCGCCCGATCACCCCGCTGAGCAGGAACGCCACGTAGACCCCCACCGCGATCAGCGCCACCCACACGGCCGTGCGACGCGCCGCCTTGCGGCGGGCGTCGAGGTCGTTACGCGGGTCAGTGGATGCGGCCATGTTGAATGGAGAAGCGCCTTCTTCAGTTAACGGTCCGCACACGGATGTGCGGGGGTTTGCGAACGGACTCGCGAAAACTTAATGCGTGACGTCGCCGTGGGCGAGGTCGCCATCCTTGATCTTCGGCGGGGTGCTGAAGGTATGGTGCGGGGCCGGGCTCGGCACGGTCCACTCCAGGCCCTTCGCGCTGCCCCAGGCACGCGCCTCGGCCCTGGCGCCGGCCTTCAGCGAGCGCCACAGGATGAAGCCCATCATGAATGGCGTGACGAACATGCCGAACGCGCCGATCGAGCTGATCAGGTTCCAGTCGGCAAACACCACGTTGTAGTCCGGGATGCGGCGCGGCATGCCGGCCAGGCCCAGGAAGTGCTGCGGGAAGAACAGCAGGTTGACGAAGATCATCGTCCACCAGAAGTGGAACTTGGCCATGCCCTCGTTGTACATGCGGCCGGTCCACTTCGGCCACCAGTAGTAGACCGCGGCGATGATCGCGAACAGCGCGCCGGTCACCAGCACGTAGTGGAAATGCGCGACCACGAAATAGGTGTCGTGGTACTGGAAGTCGGCCGGGACGATCGCCAGCATCAGCCCCGAGAAACCGCCGATGGTGAACAGGATCACGAACGAGATGGCCCACAGCATCGGCGCCTCGAAGCTGATCGAGCCGCGCCACATGGTGGTGACCCAGTTGAACACCTTCACCCCGGTCGGCACCGCGATCAGCATGGTCGCGAACATGAAGTAGATCTCGCCACCAAGCGGCATGCCGACGGTGAACATGTGGTGCGCCCACACGATGAACGAGAGGAACGCGATCGACGCGGTCGCATACACCATGGCCTGGTAGCCGAACAGCGGCTTGCGGCTGAAGGTCGGGATGATCTCCGACACGATGCCGAACGCCGGCAGGATCATGATGTAGACCTCGGGATGGCCGAAGAACCAGAAGATGTGCTGGTACATCACCGGATCGCCGCCGCCGGCCGCGTTGAAGAACGAGGTCATGAAGAACTTGTCGGTCAGCAGCATGGTGACCGCACCGGCGAGCACCGGCATCACCGCGATCAGCAGGAAGGCGGTGATCAGCCAGGTCCAGCAGAAGATCGGCATCTTGAGCAGGTCGATGCCCGGCGCGCGCATGTTGAGGATGGTGGCGATGACGTTGATCGCGCCCATGATCGAACTGATGCCCATCATGTGGATCGCGAAGATCACGAACGCCACGCTGTTGCCGCCCTGCAGCGACAGCGGCGGGTACAGGGTCCAGCCGCTGGCCGGGCCGCCGCCTTCCATGAACAGCGTCATCAGCAGCAGGGTGAAGGCGAACGGCAGGATCCAGAACGACCAGTTGTTCATGCGCGGCAGCGCCATGTCCGGCGCGCCGATCTGCAGCGGGATCATCCAGTTGGCCAGGCCGACGAAGGCCGGCATCACGCCACCGAAGATCATGACCAGCGCATGCATGGTGGTCATGGTGTTGAAGAACTCGGGACTGACATGCTGCAGGCCCGGCTGCGCCAGCTCGGTGCGGATGACCACGCTCATCGCCGCGCCGATGATGAACATGATGAAGCTGAACACCAGGTACAGCGTTCCGATGTCCTTGTGGTTGGTCGAGAAGAACCAACGCTCGATGAAGCCCTGCTTGTGGGCGTGGTCGTCGTGGTGGTGATCAACTTGGGTGACGGCCATGGCCTAACCTCGAAGGAACGTGTTTCCGGAAACCAGGTTTTCGGAAAGCAAGGGAATGGTCAGCCGGCGACTGCCGCGTCGGCGACGTCGGCAGCGGCGGTGGCTTCGGTATCGTGTGCATCGGCATCGGCCGGTGCGGCTTCATCGGCAGGCGCGGCTTCTGCAGGCACGGCTTCAACCGGAGCGGGTGCCGGCTTCTGCGCGGCCAGCCACTGCTGGTACTCGTCCTTCGGCACCGCCTTGACCACGATCGGCATGAAGCCGTGGTCCTTGCCGCACAACTCGGCGCACTGGCCGCGGTAGATGCCCGGCTCGTCGATCTTGGTCCAGGCCTCGTTGACGATGCCCGGGATCGCGTCCTGCTTCCAGCCCAGTGCCGGCACCCACCAGGCGTGGATGACGTCGTCGGCGGTGATCACGAAGCGGATCTTGGTGTCGGTCGGCAGCACCAGGACGTTGTCGACGTCGAGCAGGTAGTGCTCATGCGCGTACAACTCTTCCTGGGTCGCCTTGCGGTTCTGGCGCAGCGCCTCCGCTGCGGCGGTCCAGGCGGCTGGTGAACTCCACGCCTTCGCCCAGGTACTCGTACTTCCACATCCACTGGAAGCCGGTGACCTTGACGGTCATCTCCGACTCGGTGGTGTCGTACATGTTGATCAGCTTGCTGGTGGCCGGGAACGCCATCAGCACCAGCAACGCGACCGGGACCACGGTCCACAGGATCTCGAGCTTGGTGCTGTGGGTGAATTCGGTATCCGGCTTGGCGCCCTTGGAGTGGCGGAAGCGGACCATCGCCACCGCCATCGCGCCGAACACCAGGATGCCGATGGCGACGCAGATCCACAGCGCCAGCATGTGGGCCTCGTAGGCATTCTGCGACAGGTGGGTCACGCCACGGCCCATGTTGAGCTGCCACGGCTTGGGATCCGCCGCCTGCGCTTGTGCAAGCATCGGCAGCGCCATCACGGCGATGCCTGTTGCCCACTGCTTGAAACAACCGGCTTTCATCCAGTTTCGAGCCCCAGAAATCGAATCGTTCATTGGTGTATGGGTTGCTCCGCGGGCTGCCCGGCCCGGCCCGGTTCGCGCATGCGTGCCAGGGGCAAGCCGCGCGGAAGTCGGTCCGATTACAGGTGGCTGGCGAGCCCATCCCGCCATGCGGGGGCCCATCACGCCGCGTCCGGCGCTACGGAAAAACCGGGAAATGGTAGCGAGCGGGGGGCTCTGCGACAAGCTGCCCGCACCGGACGGGCACGCGGATGGGCCGGCAAGCAACTGAAAACGCTCGGGTTTAGCCCGATCCTTGCAGTTCCTCGCCAGACCCCACAATGCGGCTCGTCGTCTGTCGACGCGCGTACTCCGCGACAAGTCGCACCCGTACGGGTGCGATCCGGCGCAAGGCCCTACACTAACGGGCTTTCCCGGCCGTCCAGTGGTCCAGATGCCCGTCAACTCCCCCGTCCCCGCCGTCGACCCCGACGGCCCGCTGTCTTCCCGCCCGATCCTGTCCCCCGAACTGCCACCGGCTCCGGCCTCCCCACGCGCCGCGATCACCGCCGGCTGGGATCGGGACGAGGCCGCCCACGTCCGCGACCTGCTCGAAGCCGCGCGCCTGCCCGAGGCCGATTGCGCCGCCGCCCCAGACCGTCGCCGCCGACCTGGTCACCCGGGTTCGCGCCCGCGTCCACGACCAGGGCGCGATCGAGGCCTTCATGCGCCAGTACGACCTCGGCAGCGAGGAAGGCGTACTGCTGATGTGCGTGGCCGAGGCGCTGCTGCGCATTCCCGACCAGGACACCGCCGACAAGCTGATCCGCGACAAGCTCGGCGAAGCCGACTGGAAGCGCCACATGGGCCAGTCCGAGTCGGTGCTGGTCAATGCCTCGACCTGGGGCCTGATGCTGACCGGCCACCTGGTCGACCTGAACGACGACACCAAGCGCGACGTGCACGGCGCGTTCAAGCGCCTGGTCGGCCGCCTCGGCGAACCGGTGATCCGGCTCGCGGTGCGCCAGGCGATGCGGATCATGGGCCACCAGTTCGTGATGGGTCGGACCATCGGCGAAGCTCTTTCCCGCTCGCGGAAGGGCGCCAATGCCGCTTACCGCTATTCGTTCGACATGCTCGGCGAGGGCGCGCTGACGACCAAGGACGCGCTGCGCTACCTGCAGGCCTACCGCGATGCGATCCATGCGATCGGCAAGAGCGTCAAGCCCGGCGACTTCAGCGGCAGCGACGTCTTTTCCGCTCCCAGCATCTCGGTCAAGCTGTCCGCACTGCACCCGCGCTACGAGCACGCCAAGCGCGCGCGGGTGATGGGCGAGCTGGTGCCGCGGGTGCTGGAACTGGCGCAGCTGGCGAAGTCGTATTCGATCGGCTTCACCATCGATGCCGAGGAGGCCGACCGGCTCGAACTCTCGCTCGACGTGATCGCCGCCGCCTACGCCGACCCGTCGCTGGATGGCTGGGAGGGCTATGGCCTTGCGATCCAGGCCTACCAGAAGCGCGCGCCGGAGGTGATCGACTTCATCGCCGACCTCGCCCGTCGCCACGGCCGCCGCATCCCGGTACGACTGGTCAAGGGCGCCTACTGGGACAGCGAGGTCAAGAAGGCCCAGGTCGACGGCCACCCCGGCTTCCCGGTGTTCACCCGCAAGCCGAACACCGACGTCAGCTATCTGGCCAATGCGCGTCGCATGCTCGAGGCCGGCGATGCGATCTACCCGATGTTCGCCACCCACAACGCGCAGACCATCGCCGCGGTGTGGCAGCGCGCGAAGCTGCTCGGCCAGGAGAAGCAGTTCGAATTCCAGAAGCTGCACGGCATGGGCGATGACCTTTACGCCGAGGTGATCCCGGCCGACCGCCTCGACGTGCCGTGCCGCATGTACGCGCCGGTCGGCTCGCACGAGGACCTGCTTCCGTACCTGGTCCGTCGCCTGCTCGAGAATGGCGCCAACTCCAGCTTCGTCAACCGCATCACCGACGAGGACATCGCAATCGACGACCTGGTCGCCGACCCGATCGAAACGGTGTCCGCGTTCGATCCCATTCCCCACCCCCGCATTCCGCTGCCGGTCGACCTGTACCGCAGCTACAGTCTCGAAAGGAGCAACTCCATGGGCGTCAACCTGGCCAACGACGATCAGCTGCGCGCGCTCGCCGAACAGGTCAACGCCGCCACGCAATCCTGGCGCGCCACCCCGTTGGTGCCGGGCGCGAAGCCGACCGGCGCGGACGTCGCCGTGACCAGTCCGGCCGACCGCCGTGAGGTCGTCGGCCACTGGCAGGCCGCCGACAGCGATACCGTCGAGCAGGCGCTGGCCAATGCCGTCGCCGCTCATGACGGCTGGAACGAGACCCCGGCCGCCGGCCGCGCGGCGATCCTCGAACACGCCGCCGATCTGCTGGAGGCGCGCATGCCGCAGTACATCGCGCTGTGCACGAAGGAAGCCGGCAAGACGATTCCCGACGGCGTCGCCGAGGTGCGCGAGGCGGTCGATTTCCTGCGCTACTACGCCGGCCAGGCGCGCCAACTGTTCACGCCCGAGGCCCTGCCCGGCCCGACCGGCGAGTCCAACACCCTGCAGCTGTCCGGCCGCGGCGTGTTCGTCTGCATCAGCCCGTGGAACTTCCCGCTGGCGATCTTCACCGGCCAGGTCGCCGCGGCGCTGGCCGCCGGCAACAGCGTGATCGCCAAGCCAGCCGAGCAGACCAGCCTGATCGGCTACTACGCGGTCAAGCTGCTGCACGAGGCCGGCGTGCCCGAGGCGGCGCTGCAACTCCTGCCTGGCGATGGCGCCACCGTCGGTGCGGCACTGACCCGCGATCCGCGCGTGGCCGGCGTCGCCTTCACCGGCTCGACCGAGACCGCGCGCGCGATCAATCGCGCACTGGCCGCGCGCGATGCCGCCATCGGTGTGCTGATCGCCGAGACCGGCGGCCAGAACGCGCTGATCGCCGACTCCTCCTCGCTGCCCGAGCAGCTGGTCAAGGATGCGATCGGTTCGGCGTTCACCTCCGCCGGCCAGCGCTGCTCGGCCGCGCGCGTGCTGTTCGTGCAGGAAGACATCGCCGACAAGGTGATCGCCATGCTGGCCGGTGCGATGGCCGAGCTGAAGGTCGGCGATCCCGGCCTGCTGTCGACCGACGTCGGCCCGGTGATCGATGAGGACGCGCACCGGATCCTCGTCGAGCACGCCGCGCGCATGGACAAGGAAGCAGTGAGGATCGCCGAGGTGTCGCTCGATACCGATACCGCAAACGGCTGCTTCTTCGCTCCGCGCGCCTACGAACTCAAGTCGCTCGACCAGTTGCACCGCGAGGTGTTCGGCCCTGTCCTGCACGTGATCCGCTGGAAGGCCAGCCAGCTCGACGCGGTGATCGACGCGATCAACGCCACCGGCTACGGCCTGACCCTCGGCATCCATTCGCGCATCGACGAGACGGTCGAGAAGATCGTGGCCCGGGCGAAAGTCGGCAACTGCTACGTCAACCGCAACCAGATCGGCGCGGTGGTCGGGGTGCAGCCCTTCGGCGGCCAGAACCTGTCGGGCACCGGTCCCAAGGCCGGCGGCCCGCACTACCTGCCACGCTTCACCACCGAGAAGACGGTCACCATCAACACGACCGCTGCCGGCGGCAACGCCTCGCTGCTGACACTGGGGGACTGAGGCCGCGACCAATCGCAGCCCACAGAAAAATGGGGCTTCTCCCAAGTGAGGGGGAGCCCCACCTTCAGCGAAGGCGGGGGGCTGCCGCTTGCCGGTTCTCGCCGCTACCTGGCTGTCCCGACGCGACCTGCCGGCCTTGACGGCGAATGTCCCCCGGCCGCCGCCCGTGGCGGCGGCCTCCTCCTTGATTTCGCCGTCAAGGCCGGCAGGCCACGTCGGGTCGCGCGGTTAGGCTGGAACGCGAAGCAAGCCCATCCCAGGAGTGCGCTTCCAGGACCATCAGTCATGTCGGAACGTCGGGAGCGAAGGCCCTTGGGTGCGAAATCAAGGCGGAGGCGCCGGCCCTGGCCGGTGCCGGGGGACATTCGCATCCAAGGGCCTTCGCTCCCGGTGCCCCGGTCATCCAACAGGTCTGGTGCTTTCCCCTCAGCTGGACGAACAACCAAAAAACCCCGCTTCCGCGGGGTTTTTTGTGGCTCCGTGCAGGCCGGGCTCAGAAATTGAAACCCACCCGCGCGTAGTAGAAGCCGCCGTTGAAGCCGTACGGCGTGTGCACCGGATACTTCGCGCCCGCGACCGGGGCGCCCCACGGATTCTCGTCCGGGGTCTTGTCGAGCAGGTTCTGCGCGCCAACGTTGAAAGTAGAAGCCGGAGGCGAACTTCCAGCCCACGTCCACGTCCACCGTGAGCGCGCTGCCGCCGTAGATCGGCAGATCGCCTTCACCGTCCAAGTGATCCTCGTAGAACGAGCTGTAGTAGTTCAGGCGCAGGTTGGCGCTCCAGATCTCGCGCTGGTGGTTGAGGGTGAGGTAGCCCTTGGTCTTCGGCAGCGAGTCCTCCAGCTTCTTCACCCTCGCTTCGCTGATGATGCCTGGAGTGAAGTCGTCGACCTTGGTGCGGTTCCAGTTGGCCGCCAGCGAGTAGGTGGTCTCGCCGCCGAAGTGATCGCTCTTGTAGCTGGTCACCAGGTCCACACCGGTGGTGGTGGTATCGAAATCGTTGACGAAGAAGGCGACCTGGTTCAGCGAGGGCGACACCGAATGCCCCGCCGCGATCAGCGCCGCACGGTCCTCGGCGGTGATCTCGAAGTCCGCGCTGCGCGCGATGCGGTCCTTCACCTTGATCCGGTACCAGTCCAGCGTGGTCAGCCAGTCGCCGGTGTTCCATACCAGGCCCATCGAGGCGTTGCGCGACTTCTCTGGCGTCAGCGCCCGGGCGCCGTAGAACTCGGCGACGGGATCGGTCGGCGGCAACGTGGCGGTGTCCTGCAGACGACCGTCGATGAAGGCGGTGGTGATCTGGCTGACGTTGGCCTGACCCGGCGTCGGCGCACGGAAGCCGGTGCTGTACGCCGCGCGCGCGGCGAAAGTGTCGGTGAAGTCGAAGCGGCCGGTCAGCTTCCAGTTGGTGGTGCCGCCGAAGTCGTCGAAATCCTCATGGCGCACCGCCGCCGCCAGCAGCAGCTGTTCGGTGAAGTTCGCCTCGGCATCCACGTACACCGCCCAGTTGTCGCGGTCATGCTTGCCGGCGGTGTCGGGGTGGAAACCGGGGAAGCCGTTCGAGCCGATGCTGAAGCCCTGCTCGGTCAGCGGTCCGATGGCCGTCGAAGCGGCATCGCCGGCGACGATCTCGAAGCTTTCGCGACGCCATTCCACGCCCGTCGCCACGTTCATCGGCCCATGGGTGAAGCCGGTATCGAAACCCTTGCTCAGATCGAAGTTGAAGCTGTACTCGGTCTGCGTGTTGCCACCCGGGGAGAAACGGAATCCGGCGGGCTGGTTGGCGCCCAACGAGGCGTTGACCGTGTTGTACATGTAGAAGTCGATCTCGTTGCGCCCGTAGGTGGCGCTCAGATCCCAGTACAGGTTGTCGGCCCACACGCCCTTCACCCCGGCCGTGATCCCGCTGTCCTCCATCTCGCCGCCAAAGCGCGGAGTGAAACCACCCGGGAACAACGACAGGAAGGTGAAGCAATCACCGGGCAGGGCCGCGAGCTGGGCGTTGACCGTGGCGTACGGCAGCAGGTTGCCGTCGGCGTCGCGCAGCAGGATCGGGAGGCCGCAATCGGCGCCGCTCGGCGAACCGACCAGCAGCGTCTCGCCGCCATCGTTGGAAAACACGCCGCCGCGCGTGGTCGAGTTGCGGTAGTAGAAACCGCCGTCGACATCGCGTTTGGCATAGTTGCCGAACAGGTAGAAGTCGGCGCTCTCGCCGGAGATGCCGAGGTTGGCGACGAACTTGAAGTCCTCCTTGACCTCGGGCGAACCCCAGATCTGCGCCGGATCGGGCACGCCGGGATAGCCGGCGGCCGCCACTTCCGCCGCGTCGTCGCGCTGCACGCTGCGCGAGGTCGGGTCGGCCGAGCGCCACTCCGCGGTGAAGGTGGCAAAGCCCCTTTCGGTCAGCGGCAGGCCGATCTGCGCGGCGTACTGCTGGGTAAAGCCATCGCCCTTGTAGTACTCGCCGGCGAACGCCTCGACGGCGCCGCCCTCGCGCGACCGCTTCAGGCCGAAGTTGATCACGCCGGCGATGGCGTCGGAGCCGTACTGGGCCGCCGCGCCGTCGCGCAGCACTTCCACCTGTTCCAGCGCCAGCGACGGGTAGACCGACACGTCGGGACCCTGCGCGCCGTCCGAGAGGCCGTGGCCGAGGAAGGTGATGACCGCGGCGCGGTGGCGACGCTTGCCGTTGACCAGGATCAGGGTGTTGTCCGGCGGCAGGCCGCGCAGGTTGGCCGGGCGCACCAGGGTCGCGCCGTCATCGATCGGGATGGTGCTGACGTTGAACGAGGGGACCAGCACGCGCAGCTGGTCGAGCACGTCGGTGGCGCCCTGGTTGTGGAATTCCTCGCCGCTGATGATGTCGATCGGCACCGCCGAATAGGCCTCCGAGCGCGGCTGGCTGCGCGTGCCCAGCACCGAGACCGTGTCGAGGGTGGTGGCCTGCTCTTCCGCGGTCTGCGCCGCCGCCACACCGCCGGTGGCGAGGAGGGTCGCCACCAGGGCCGCCTTCACCCCGGATGCCAGCGGGTTGGCCACAAACTCACGGTGGATCTTTCGCTGTCTGCTCATCTGGAACTCGCTCATTTGAAGCACGCCTCGTTCGTATCTGTGGATGGGTGGAAGGCATCCGTTCCAGGTCTGCCGGTGCACGACTCGTCGAGAGCCTGTGCACAACTTTTAACGACAAATGAACGAGTTGACAACAAACAAGGCAAATAATTACGACTAAAGGTGCAAACACGTTATTTCCCGTGCCTTGGAAGAAGAGCCAAGAAAGAAGGTTCTTCGCTCAATCGAGGCGAAAGCGCCGGGTCTGTTCGGTGACCGGGGCGCCGGGGGCGAAGGCCCTTGGATGCGAATGTCCCCCGGCACCGGCCAGGGCCGGTGCCTCCGCCTTGATTTCGCACCCAAGGGCCTTCGCCCCCGGCGTTCGGACATGACTGGTGGTTCCAGAAGCGGAATCCCGGGGAGGACCGGCTTCGCATTCCACAGCGTGGCCGCGCGATCCGGCGTGGCCTGCCGGCCTTGACGGCGAAATCAAGGAGGAGGCCGCCGCCGCGGGCGGCGGCCGGGGGACATTCGCCGTCAAGGCCGGCAGGTCGCGTCGGGACAGCCAGGTAGCGACAAAACCAGAGATCGAGCGCAAGCGGAAACGCTTTCGCTGAAGGCGAGCGCCCCTCACTTGGGAGAAGAACCAGAAAAAACCCCGCCAGCGGCGGGGTTTTTCGTCAAACATCGGGCGGGATCGCGGTCAGAAGCGGTACTGACCCGAAACGCCGAACAGATGGGCGTCACCCTTGAAGTCGCCGAACAGACGATGGCCGCCTTCCTGCGGCGGAGTGATCAGGCCGATCTTCGGAGTGTCCGGATCGATGTAGGTGTAGGCGAAGTTCACCTCGAGCGCATCGCTGAGGGTCCAGGTCGCGCCCAGCGAGTACCAGCGGCGATCCTCGTCCGGCAGGCGCGGGGTGCGGGTCGCGAACGTGGTCGGGGTCTCGTCGTAGGCATAGCCGGCACGCAGGGTCCACGCCTCGTTGAGCTTGTAATCGACGCCGACCGACCAGAACCGGGTGTCGCCCCAGTTGAAGTCTTCGACCGAATCCGCATCCGGACCGTCGAAGTTGATGCGCACTTCGCGCAGCGAGCTCCAGTCGGTCTCGGTGTAGCTGGCACCGATCGACAGTGCGTCGGTGGCCTGGTAGCGCACGTCCAGCGCCATGATCGACGGCGTGGTCAGCTTGGCGTTGACGCCGCCGTCCTGGAACAGCGCGGCGGCACCCACCGCGTCGAAGGTCGCGCGCACATTGCCCGGCACGGTCCAGTCCACGCTGCCGGTCAGCTCGTAGTCGATCTCCGAGCGGTACGACAGACCGATGGCCAGCTTGTCGGTCGGGCGGAGGTTCGCGCCGATCAGCCAGCCGAAGCTGGTGTCGTCGCCCTGCACCTTGGCGAAGCCGTCGGCGGCCTGCGGCTGCGCGAACGGCAGCGGCACGCCCTGGCCCATCAGGATGGTGCCGAAGTCGACCGCCTTGGACAGGGTCACGTCGGCATGCGAGAAGATCGCGCCGATGCCGACCGAGAAGTGGTCGGTGATGTCGACCGCGCCGGACAGGGTCAGGTCGACGATCTTCACGTCCGAGGTGGCGGCGTAGTAGCGGCCGACCCAGTCGCGGTCGTATTCGGTCTTCAGGCCGAACGGCGCGCTGATCATGGCGCCGATCGCGGTGCCGTTGTCGAACTTGTGCACGACCGAGAAAGCCGGCACCGGGGTCACGTCGCCGGCCTGGCCGCCATCGCCGCCGGTCAGCGGTCGGCCGAGGACGTCGTAGCCTTCCAGATCGCCGGCCTTGTAGTTCAGGTCGATGACGGTGACGTCGGCCTGCACAGTGGTGCCCGAGAACTGGGTCATGGTGGCCGGGTTGTTGACGACCACCGAAGCATCGTCGGTGCGGACACCGGCGCCTGCGAATGCGCTGCCCATCGACTTGACGCTGTTTTCCTTCAGCTGGAAGCCCGAAGCATGGGCCTGGCCGAGAGCCAGCGCGCCGGTAATGCCCAGCGCGAGCGCCGACAGGCGCGTGATGCGGTGTACGTGTTGCATGCGTGTAGTCTCCATTGGAGTGTTATTAGGTCTTCCGGGTCGTGCGCGGCACCGTTGACAGTTCCACATGCCGGAAACCCCTCCCGACATACGACGCCGTATGCACTATAACGCGGGGATTAACCGGGCGCTAACAATCCTCCGCCACATTTCGCCCCACGGAGGCGAACAGCACCGCCACGGATGCCTTATCGTCCACAGGCCGGCCGGCCCCCAGTCCCACAGGTCATGGCCGCCCGGCAATCCGTCCCAGAGCCCGCATCCGACCCGCCACACCGATGTTCATTGCCGTCCCTTCCCGCAAGAAACAGCCATTGCGCTGGGCCACGCCCCTGCTGCTGGCGAGCCTGTGGCTGTGCTTCGCCTGGGTGACCCTGCAGCCGGCCAGCGACCAGCACCATCTGCTGCTGGAATGGGGGGCGTTGTCGGGCGGGCTGGCGGCATCCTCCGGCGGCGGCTGGCAGCGCCTGTTCACGGCCCTGTTCCTGCATGCGGACTGGGTCCATCTGCTCGGCAACCTGGTGTTCCTGCTGATTTTCGGGTTGCCGGCCGAACGCAGCATGGGAGCGTGGCGACTGCTGCTGGTGTTCTTCCTCGGCGGTGCGGTCGCCAACCTGGCCGCGACGATCGCGATCCACACGCCGGACGGGCTGATCATCGGCGCCAGTGGCGCGGTCTCGGCCCTGATCGGCGCCTATCTGGCGCTGTTCCCGAACGCCAAGCTCGGAGTGGTGCTGCCGCTCGGCCTGTATCTGCAATTCGTACGGGTGCCGGCGCCGCTGCTGATCGGCATCTGGGCGGTGATGCAGATCCTGTTCACCTGGTTCGGCCCGGCCTTCGGCGCGGTGGCGTGGTCGGCGCACCTGGCCGGCTTCGCCTTCGGCGGCGTGTTCGCGCTGGTCAGCCGGGCCGGAATCGCCCGGCGGATGCGGCGACGCAGCGGTTACTGATCAAGCCTCCACTTGTCGCGAACTCCCGCCATCCCGACAGCCGGATGGTCGGGCCGTGTTTTTTCACTGCCTTGCAACGGCCGTAGCGCTAAGGTCACGGGCCTTCGCTTCGAGCCTGCTCGCGGGCTGCGCGATGACAACCTGAGCAGGCTCTGGGTTCCCGCGGCCGCAAGGCCACTTCCTGGAGGCCATGCCATGAAACATGTCACCTGTTGCCTGCCCATCCTGCTGGCGGGCGCGCTGTACGGGCTGCCCGTACAGGCGCAAACCGTACATACCGACCTGCGCGGTTATGAGGAAGTCCCGACCCTCTCCACCTCCGCGAGCGGTGCGTTCCGCGCGCATATCGACGTGAAGGGCCAGCAGATCCATTTCGAGCTGAGCTATGACGGCCTGACCGGCGAGGTGCGCCAGGCCCATATCCACCTGGGCATGCGCGGAGTCAATGGCGGGGTGATGGTGTTCCTGTGCCAGACCGCCGCCAACCCCGACCCGACCGGGTTGTCACCGATGTGTCCGGCCTCGGGCACGGTCAGCGGCACGATCACGTCAGCCGGCGTGCTCGGGCCGGCCGGCCAGGGCGTACCAGCCGGCGGATTCGACGACCTGGTCGCCGCAATCCGGGCCAGCGCGGCCTATGTCAACGTGCACACCAGCGCCTACCCGGCTGGTGAATTGCGCGGACAGCTGGGCGATCCACGCAATCCGCGCGGGTTCTGAGTGGACCCGGCAGAGCCTGTCGATGCGGAGGGCGGGACAGGCTCTCAGCGCCGGGCCGGCTGCGCCGGCACCGGCGACACCGCAACGTTCTTCTTCAGCTCGGCCAGCGCGGAGTCGATATGGCGGTCGCCCTCCAGCACCTCGCTGGGGCGGTCTTCGTCTGCGACTTCCTCGTCGCTGCCGGACAGGTGGCCCGGCAGGGTCGCTTCGACATAGCGGGCGCGGCCGCCGTTGGTCGCGCCCGCGTCCGGATGCAGCAGCACGTCAGGAACGATGCCGGCGGCCTGGATCGAGCGTCCGCTCGGGGTGTAGTAGCGCGCGGTGGTCAGCTTGACCGAATCGCCGTTGTCCAGCGGCAACAAGGTCTGCACCGAACCCTTGCCGAAGGTCCGGCTGCCGACCACACGGGCACGGCCGTTGTCGCGCAGGGCACCGGCCAGCACCTCGGAAGCACTGGCCGAACCGGCATCGACCAGCACCACCACCGGTGCGCCGTCGAGGCGGTCGCCCGGAGTGGCGGAGAACTCGGCATCGCTGATCGCCAGCCGCCCGCGGGTGCTGACGATCACGCCCTCTTCGAGCAGATCGTCGGCGATCTGCACCGCCGAGGTCAGCAGCCCGCCCGGATTGCTGCGCAGGTCGATGACCAGACCGCGCAGGCGTCCGCCGGCCTGCTCCTTGAGTTCACCCAGCTGCTTTTCGAAGTCGGCCGCGGTGCTGGCCTGGAAAGCGCTGATGCGGACGTAGCCGTAGCCCGGTTCGAGCATGTTTCCGCGCACGCTGGTGATGCGGATGACCTCGCGCTGGAGTGTCACGTCGAACGGTTTGTCGCGGCCTTCGCGGACGATGGTGAGGGTCAGTTCGCTGCCCGCCGGCCCGCGCAGCGGCGCCGAGGTGTCGCCCTCGTCGGGCTTGAAGCTCTTGCCGTCGATGGCGGTGATCAGATCGCCCGAACGCAGGCCGGCACGCTGGGCCGGGGTGTCGTCGATCGGTGCGATCACCTGCAAGGTGCCGTCGGGCAGCCGCATCAACTCGACGCCAATCCCCTCGTAGGCGCCGCGCGACTGCTCGTCGAAGTCCTCGGCCCGGCTCTTCTCGAAATAGACGCTGTGCGGATCCAGGTCGAACAGCAGACCGCGGATCGCCGACTGCATCAGGTCGCCGTCCTTGACCGGCTCGACATAGGCCTGCTTGATCGCGCTGTATACGGCGACATAGCGGCGGATCTCGTCAAGCGGGATGGCCGAGCTTGCCGCTTCACCGGCGTCAGCCTCGCTGGCGGCCTCGTCGCTGACACCATCCTCGGCTTCCTGTTCCTCGATCGTGGGCGGCGCCTCCGTGTCCTGGGCGTGGACGGCGCCAAGACACTGCGCGATGACGAGCAGGAGGGCAGCAAGCGGGATTGGAAAACGAACCTTCATGCACGGACCTCGGGTGCGATTGCGATCTGGCCGCTGCCGATGCCGGCAACGCCGTCTTGAATATGAACACGTTAGGCGGTGGCAGCGGAAGCTTTCGTTAACGCTGCCGATGATGCGAGCACGTGTTCAGCGCTTCAACCACACGCTCGGATTGACCGGCTGGCCGTTGCGGCGCAGCTCGAAATACAGCGCCGGGCGACCGTGGCCGCCGGAGTTGCCGACGGTGGCCACCGTGTCGCCGCGCCTGATGCGGTCGCCGGCCTCCTTGAGCAGTGCATCGTTGTGGGCGTACAGGCTCATGTAGCCGCTGCCGTGGTCGACGATCAGCAACAGGCCGTAGCCGGTCATCCATTCGGCATAGACGACCTGGCCATCGGCCACTGCCTTGACCGCGGTACCGGCGTTGGCGCCGAGCAGCAGACCATCGCTCTTGCGGCCATCGGGCATCCGCGCACCGTAGCCGGCAAGCAGGGCGCCAGTGAGCGGCCAGCCGACACCGCCGACCTGCGGCCCGCCCAGCGCGACGGTGGCCGGTGTCGGTGCCGGCCTGCCATCGGCACGTGCGGCGCGTTCGGCGGCGGCGCGGCGCTCGGCCTCGGCACGGGCCGCGGCAGCGCGCAACCGGGTCAACAACTGTTCCAGTCCCTTGGCATCACGCCCGAGCGCCTGCTCGCGCGCGCGGCGGTCGCGGTAGCGCGAATCGAGACCGGCCACCAGTTCGGCGCGCTGTCTGCGGTCGGCCTGCAACTGCACGAGCTGTTTGTCCAATGCCTCCCGCGAGGCCTGCAACTGCTGCTGGCGCGCGGTGATATCGCGCTCCACCGCGTCCAGTTCCTCCAGCCCGGCAGTCAGTTCGCGCACCCGCGCGACCCGGTCCTGCTGCAGGTAGCGATGCCAGGTCAGCACCCGCTGGGCCTCGGCCACGCTGTCCTGCGACAGCAGCACCTTCAACGGCGCCTCGCCGCCCTGGGCATGGGCTGCGCGCAGCAGCACGGCCAATTCCTCGCGCTGTCCCTGCATCGCCTGCTGCATGTCGGCCCGGCGCGCATGCAGGGATTCCAGCGAGGCCTGTTCGTCGGCCAGCTGCAACTCGATCTCGCGCAGGCGGCGACTGGACGCGGCGACCTTCTCGTCGGCCGCACGCAATTCGCGATTGGCCGCGCCGCGCTCGCCCTCGATCTTGCGGCGCTCAGCGGCAACCGATTGCAGTTCACGCTTGATCTGCTGCAGCTTGCGCTCGGTTTCGCGGCTGTTCTGCGCGGCGGCCGGCAGCACGCCGGCCAGCTGCGTCGCGCATGCGAGCGCGATCGCCACCAGCACCATCGCGCAGGGCCGGCGCATCAGCCCTCCAGCAGGCTCTGCCCGCTCATCTCGTCCGGTTTCGGCAGGCCGAGCAGGTCGAGGATGGTCGGGGCAACGTCGCGCAGGGCGCCGCCGCTGCGCAGCGTGGCCTTGCGCGGGCCGTCATAGGCGAACGGCACCGGGCCGACCGTATGCGCGGTGTGCGGTTGACCGGTCTCGGGGTCGCGCATCATTTCCAGATTGCCGTGGTCGGCGGTAACCAGCAGTGCGCCGCCGGCCTCGTGCACCGCCGCGCGAATCGAGCCGATCGCGGTGTCGACCGCCTCGGCGGCCTTGACCGCGGCCTCGAATACGCCGGTGTGGCCGACCATGTCGGGGTTGGCGATGTTGCAGATGACGATGTCGAAACGGCTGGAGCGGATCGCATCGACCAGCTTCGCGGTCAGCTCCGGGCAGCTCATCTCCGGCTGCAGGTCGTAGGTGGCGACCTGCGGGCTCGGGATCAGGATCCGCTCTTCGCCCGCGTACGGCAGCTCGCGGCCACCGCTGAAGAAGAAGGTCACGTGCGCGTATTTCTCGGTCTCGGCAATGCGCAGCTGGGCCATGCCGTTCTTCTCCAGCACCTCGCCAAGGGTATTGCGCAGGTCCTCGGGCGGGAATGCGACCGGTGCCGGCAGGCTGGCGTCGTACTCGCTCAGGCAGACGAAGCGCGAAAGCGCGGGGCGACGGACATCGAAGCCGTCGAAACCAGGCGCGACGAAGGCCGCGCTCAGCTGGCGTGCGCGGTCGGCGCGGAAGTTCATGAACACCACCGCATCGCCATCATGCACCGGAGCACCGTCGCCAATCACGGTCGGGGTGACGAACTCGTCGTTCTCATCGCGTGCGTAGGCCTCGGCCAGGGCGGCGGCCGCATCCGGCGCACGGTATTGACCGGTCGCCTCGACGATCGCATCCCATGCCTTGCGCACGCGGTCCCATCGCTTGTCGCGGTCCATCGCGTAGTAGCGGCCGCCAAGGCTGGCGATGCGCGCGTTGCCTGCGGCCTCGCAGGCGGCCTGCAGGGCCCGGATGCTGGCTGCGGCCGAGCGTGGCGGCGTGTCGCGGCCATCCAGGAAACCGTGCACGGCGACCTTCGGCACGCCCTCGCGGCGGGCGAGCTCGATCATCGCAAGAAGATGCAACTCGTGACTGTGCACGCCGCCGGGCGAGAGCAGGCCCATCAAGTGCAGGGTGCCGCCGCCGGCCTTGGCCGCGGCACAGGCCGCCAGCAGCTCCGCGTTCTTCTCGAAGCTGCCGTCCTCGATCGCGGCATCGATCCGGGTCAGGTCCTGGTAGACGATGCGGCCGGCGCCGAGGTTCATGTGGCCGACCTCTGAATTGCCCATCTGCCCGTCCGGCAGGCCGACATGCCGGCCTTCGGTATGGATCAGGGTGTGCGGCGCCGCCGCGAGCAGGGCGTCCCAGTTCGGCAGATGGGCCGCGGCCAGCGCGTTGTCGGCCGGATCGTCGCGATGTCCCCAGCCATCGAGGATCAGCAGCACGACCGGGCGGATGGCGGAGGCAGGATTTTCGGGCACGTCGATGGTCCTAGTGACTTAGGGCAGAGGGCCGGAAGGCATGAGAATGCGATTGTATCGGAGGGTCGGCAGCCACCGTGGATGAAGTTTCCCCGGCAACCACTAAACCCTTGCCTGCGCCGCCGCATCCCAGCAGTCAGCCCCAACACAGGACGGACACCGCCATGACAACACGCCACCGCTTCCACGCCCTTCCACTGGCCCTGATCCTCGCCCTTGCCCCGGCTTCGGCGGCATTCGCCCAGCAGAGCATCAGCAAGGTCAACGGCAGCATCACCGCCGAGGCCGGGCAGGAATACGGCTCACTGGAAACGGTCAACGGCAGCATCCGGATCGGCGCCGGTGCCCGGGTCCGCAACGCCGAAACCGTCAACGGCAGCATCAAGGCTGGAAACTCGGCCCGTACCGGCAGCCTGGAAACCGTCAACGGCAGCATCAGGCTGGAGGAGCAGGTCGAGGTCGACGGTGACCTGGAAACCGTCAACGGCAGCATCTTCGTCGGCCGTGACGGCCGCATCGCCGAAGGCATCGAAACCGTGAATGGCGCCATCGGCCTGGTCGCCGCGCGTGTCGGCGGCGACATCGAAACCGTCACCGGCGACCTCACCGTCGGCGCCGGCTCGCACGTGCGCGGCGGCATCCGCTACCACAAGCCGAGCATGGTCCGGTTCAACGTCGGCAAGAAGCAGCGACCGCCGCGGGTCATCATCGGCCCGAACGCGGTGGTCGAGGGTCCGCTGGTATTCGAACGCGAGGTCAAGCTGTACGTGCATACGAGCGCCCGCATCGGCGCGATCACCGGCGCCACCGCGATCCGCTACGACACCGACCGCGCACCAGCCGAATAACAAAAGCAATCCAGAACCCAATAACCGCAGCCCCCTGAGTCAGGGGGCGATTCGCGCCACAGGCGCGAATGGGGGTGTGGAAGCGCATTGACGGGGCCCATAATCTGCGTAGCAGGTTTTGGGGTTTACCAAGCACAGCTTGGTGAACGTCCCCCCTGAGTCAGGGGGCGATTCGCGCCACAGGCGCGAATGGGGGTGTGGAAGTGCATTGACGGGGCCCAAAATCTGCGTAGCAGGTTCTGGGGTTTACCAAGCACAGCTTGGTGAACGTCCCCCCTGAGTCAGGGGGCGATTCGCGCCACAGGCGCGAATGGGGGTGTGGAAGTGCATTGACGGGGCCCAAAACCTGCTCAGCAGGTTTTGGGGTTTACCAAGCAGGGCTTGGTAAACGTCGTATCATCGAGCCTTCGTCCTGCAATTTCGCACCACGGAGGCTCCATGTCCCGAACTCCCCTTTCCGCCGCGACCTCCCTGGTCGCCGCCGCGCTGGTGCTGTCGGCGTGCAGCCCGACGCCCCCGGAAACCTCCACCGACATCGCAACGGCCGCCGACAGCAGCCCGCACGCATTCAGCGCCGACATCAACGTCGCCGACTTCGCCGAGCGGGTGAAGACGCTGGCTTCCGACGAATTCGAGGGCCGTGCCCCGGGCAGCATCGGCGAGTCGCGCACCCTGGCCTACCTCAAGGGCCAGTTCGAGGCGATGGGCCTGCAGCCCGGCCATGACGGCAGCTGGTTCCAGACCGTGCCGATGGTCGAGACCACCGCCGACGAGGCGCAGACCACGCTCACCCTCGACGTGAAGGGCGAGAGCCGCGCGCTGGCGTTCGGCGACGACATGGTCATCGGCACCCGCAGTGGCCAGCCGGAAGTGAAGATCGACGCCAGCGACCTGGTCTTCGTCGGCTACGGCGTGAACGCCCCCGAACGCGACTGGAACGACTACGAAGGCATCGACGTCACCGGCAAGACCGTGGTCATGTTCGTCAACGATCCCGGCTTCCATGCCAACGACGAGTCGCTGTTCGATGGCAAGCGGATGACCTACTACGGCCGCTGGACCTACAAGTACGAGGAAGCCGCGCGCCAGGGCGCCGCCGCCGCGATCATCATCCACGACGACGCCGGCGCTTCCTACGGCTGGGGCGTGGTCAAGAACTCCTGGTCGGGGGCGCAATTCGACCTCAAGGCCGAGGATGACCCGGAACCGCGCCTGGCCGCCCAGGGCTGGATCACCGGCGACGTCGCCCGCAGCCTGCTGGCCGATCTCGACCATGACCTCGACGCGCTGTACACCGCGGCCAACAAGCCCGGCTTCAGGCCGATCCCGCTCGACGCCCGCATGTCGCTGGAGCTGAAGAGCACGATCGCCGAGAAGGAGTCGAAGAACGTGGTCGCGATGCTGCCCGGCAGCAGCCGTCCCGACGAGGCGGTCGTCTACATGGCGCACTGGGACCACCTCGGCAACCATGCCGACAGCGCGACCGGAGGCGAGGATCACATCTACAACGGCGCGGTCGACAACGCGACCGGCGTGGCCGGCATCATGGAGATCGCCGAGGCCTTCGCCGCCCAGGAGCCGGCACCGGAACGCTCGCTGCTGTTCATCGCGGTGACCCTGGAGGAGTCCGGCCTGCTCGGCTCCAAGTACTACGTCGCCCACCCGAGCATCCCGCTGGCCAACACCGTCGGGGTGATCAATCTCGACGCGATGCCGGTGATCGGCCCCTCGCGCGACATGAGCGTGGTCGGCCTGGGCAACTCCGAGCTGGAGGACATCCTCAAGACCCACGCCGATGCCCAGGGCCGCGTGCTCGTGCCCGAAGGCGCGGTGGAGGCCGGCTACTACTTCCGCTCCGACCACTTCAACTTCGCCAAGGCCGGCGTGCCGGCGCTGTACGCCAAGGGTGGCGACGACCTGGTCGACGGCGGCGTCGAAGCCGGTCAGGCCGCCCAGCGCGACTATCGCGACAACCGTTATCACAAGCCGGCCGACGAGTTCAGCGCTGACTGGAACATGGACGGCGTGATGCAGGACCTGGAGGCGTTGTACGGCGTCGGCCGCGACCTTGCCGGCAGCGACCGCTGGCCGCGCTGGTACGAGGGCAATGCCTTCCGTGCGGCGCAGGACAAGCTGATCGAAGTCCGCTCCCGGTAGGCGTTCCGTCCCCGCTCCATGCACGACGGCGCCCAGGTGGCGCCGTCGTTGTTTTCGAGTCATCGCTTTCAGTACGACAACGCGCAGGCACCTGCTTTTCAGCTACGCTGCGCTGCTCCCGGTATGTCCCGACACCGGGCTTGGCCAACTGCCCATCCCGCGCCCATGACGTCTTCCACAGATCCCGGCACCCGGCACGCGGACCGCCTCCGCCAGCAGGGCTTCGACTTCATCGAGTCCGGTGCGATGCGCGACTGGCTGGCCGCGACCGGTCCGCTCGACGACTGGCCGCGTTTCGCGGCGAGCTGGGGTGACCTGGCCCCCGACACCTACCTCGCGAAACTGGGCCGGCATCGCCGCCGGCGGCATGCGGTGTTCTCGCTCGATGGCATTGGCCATCCCGCTCCGGCGATCCGTCGCGAACCCCACCAGCCGCACTACCAGAGCCTCGACTACAACCCGCTGCAGGGCGACATCGAGCGCTGGTTCGAACCGATCGAGGCCGCGGCGGGCGATAGTCGCAGCCTGCACACCGTGCTCCGCTGCTGCCAGCAGTTCTTCGGCGCACTGTCGCCACAGGTCCCGCGCTGGCATGCCGAGGTTCACCAGTTCCGCATCGAAGCCCGCGCCGACGCGCCGGGACAGCCGACGCCGGAAGGCATGCACCGCGACGGCGTCGACCACGTACTGGTGCTGCTGATCGAGCGCCAGAACATCGCCAGCGGCACCACCCGCATCCACGCGTTGGACGGTCGCGAGCTCGGTCACTTCACCCTGACCGCCCCGTTCGATGCCGCCCTGGTCGACGACCACCGCGTTCTCCACGGCGTCACCGCAGTCGAACCGCTCGACCCCGCGCAGCCGGCCCATCGCGACGTCCTCGTCGTCACCCTGCGCGCCGCAGCGGTGTAGACCGCGAGTCCATCAGCGCATCATGCGCGCGCTATGACAGGCAGGCCGGCGGTATCCTCGCGCCGTCGGTCCCGCGCATCGTCACCTTGGCCACGGTCTCCGGCGCCGGCCAGGCATCGAGGCCCCACCAGGGTCGCGGCCGTGGCCACGCCGGCCGCGCCGTGCCGTCCAGAGCCTGGCGAATTTCGCCCAGGTCCAGCTGCGGCGCCAGCAGCTTGATCAAGTCCAGGGTGTAGTCGCGCGCCACGCAGCCCGGTGGCAGCAGCGCCCAGGCCACGCACTCCGGCAAGGCCGGGGCGGCCTCGAGCACGGCGAAGTTCTCGCGGTCGGCCTGCTCGACCGCCAGCTCGCCGAGCAGGCCCACGCCCAGCCCGGCGCGCACATAGACCTTGATCAGATCCGCGTCCTGCGCCGAGCACGCAAAGCGGGCTTCCAGGCCTGCCTGGGCCAGCGCCCGCCTCAAGGACGAGTCCTGCCGCCGCGAAGAGTCGTAGGTCACCAGCGCCTCGCAGGCCATTTCCTCCAGGGTCAGCGGCCGCCGCAGACCGGCGAAACGGTGGGCACGTGGTACCAGCACCACCCGCTTCCAGCAGAACAGCGGTATCGCAACCCCGGGCGGCACCCGCTCACCGGCGGTACTGACCAGCACGATGTCGCTGCCTCCCTGCAACTGCCGCTCGGCCGAGTCGCCCTCGCCCAGGGTCT
The DNA here is from genome assembly GCF_006547045.1 of Lysobacter alkalisoli. Classification (NCBI taxonomy): domain Bacteria; kingdom Pseudomonadati; phylum Pseudomonadota; class Gammaproteobacteria; order Lysobacterales; family Lysobacteraceae; genus Marilutibacter; species Marilutibacter alkalisoli. The sequence goes on along the minus strand of NZ_CP041242.1, from coordinate 234,964 downwards.
GGATGCGAACGTTCAGGCGTGGATAGCGCTTGACCAGTTCCGCCAGCACCGGCGGCAATACGTGACGGGCGTAGGTCTGCGGCGTGGTCAACAGCAGCTCGCCACTGCCCTCGCCGCGGATGTTGGCCGCGTAACTGCGGATGCTGGCGGCATCGTTGACGATCCGCCGCGCGATCCGGATCACTTCGTGGCCGGCCGGCGTCACCCCGGTCAGGCTGCGGCCATGGCGAAAGAACAGCCGGAAGCCGAGCTCTTCCTCCAGCAACTTGAGGTGGCGTGAAAGACTGGGCTGCGTCGCGTGCATGAGCTGAGCTGCCGCACTGATGTTCAACTCGGCATCGACAATCGCCAGCAGACAGCGGAGTTCTTTGAGTGTCATCGCATCATCCCTGCAAAGTCCAACAAGCCCAAAAAGCCCGAAACCGGCCACGCCTCACCCACGGCGCGACCGTCCCATCTCGACTTGCCCCTGCGGACGCCGTTCCGACGGCGCCCTTCCATCCGCAGAAGAGCACATGGGTATAGCACTCCAGCCAGCACGGGTAAACCGGATGCACTTGACAAAACGCCGACCCGGTCGTTCACCCCCCTTTCTCAGTTCCACTGATCCAGTTTTTTGCAACGCAGATCAAATTTCTGGATACCCCGGCCGGCCGGCAACGGGGCCACAAGCGGTTTCCGCCCTGCACTCAAACACTTGCGAAGCCGGTCGCAGTCGGCGCATGCATGAATGCGGCCGTCATCCGCCGCCGGCAGTACCTGCAAAGCGTATTGCTGCATAAGTTCATCTGATTTCGGTATTGGACGCCCTCCGGCGACCGAGCTTGACTCGTGGAGCCGGCGGGGAAACAGGGCGCATCAGGGGATGCGTCGAACACGCAGCGGCCTTTGCCCGAAACAGGTTTTCCCGTCCGGCTACCGACGCATGTCGACGGCCGGTCCCCCCGACACACAGGGACGTCGATATACGCCTGACGGTCCACAGCACCGCGGCACGCCTGCGTCGCGGTTCCCATGTACAGCCATGAGGGGTAGTCACGTGATCCGCAAACCAACCATGCTCGCCACCGGTATAGGTGGCGTATTGATGCTCGGAATGGGCATTGCCAGCGCAGCCGATGCAGAGCTGCGCATCGCCAAGCAGCCGGTCGAAGGCCGCTATATCGTCGTACTCAAGGAGGATGCCGCCGCCTTGTCCGGCGAAGTCCAGACCGCCACCGGTCGTAGCAAGCCCAGCGTCGCCACCGTCGCCCGCGAGTTCGCCGCCAGCCGCGGCAAGGGCAAGAGCCGCGCCAACGTCGTCCACACCTACAACAAGGTGCTGCGTGGCTTCGTCGTCGAGGCCGATGACGATGCGCTGGCCGCACTGCTCGCCGACGATCGCGTCGCCTATGTCGAGGAAGACGGCGTCGTCGAGGCCTGGGCCACCCAGAACAACGCCACCTGGGGCCTGGACCGCATCGACCAGCGCGACCTCCCGCTCAACAGCACTTACGTCTACGACACCACCGCATCGAACGTGCATGCCTACATCATCGATACCGGCATCCGCTCCAGCCACAACGATTTTGGCGGCCGGGTCGGCAGCGGCTATACCGCGATCAATGACGGCAATGGCACCAACGACTGCCACGGCCATGGCACCCATGTCGCCGGCACCGTCGGTGGCACCACCTGGGGCGTGGCCAAGCAGGTCAGCCTTTATCCGGTCCGCGTGCTGGGCTGCAACGGCTCGGGCACCAATTCCGGCGTGATCGCCGGCATGGACTGGGTGGCCAGCAATCACACCAAACCGGCCGTGGCCAACATGAGTCTGGGCGGCGGTGCCTCCACCTCGACCGACGATGCGGTCACCCGCATGCGCAATGCCGGTGTCACCGTGGTCGTGGCCGCGGGCAACGACAACTCCAGCGCCTGCAACTACTCGCCGGCACGCTCCACCTCGGCGATCACCGTCGGCTCGACCACCTCCAGTGACGCGCGTTCGTCGTTCTCCAACTATGGTTCCTGCCTGGACATCTTCGCCCCCGGCTCGTCGATCACCTCGGCCTGGAGCAGCAGCAACACCGCCACCAACACCATCAGCGGCACCTCGATGGCCTCGCCGCACGTGGCCGGCGTGGCGGCGCTGTATCTGGCGGGCAACCCCGGCGCCACCCCGAGCCAGGTGACCAGCGCCATCATCAACAGCTCGACCCCCAACAAGGTCACCAGCCCCGGCAGCGGCTCGCCGAACCGGCTGCTGTACAGCCGCTTCGATGGCACCGACCCGGATCCGGATCCCGATCCCACCCCCGGTGAACTGCAAAACGGTGTGCCGGTCACGATTTCCGGCGCCAGCGGCTCGGAAACCCGCTACACCTTCACCGTCCCGTCCGGCGCCAGCGGCTTGACCATCGCCACCAGCGGCGGCAGCGGCGACGCCGATCTGTATGTCCGCTACGGCTCGGCACCGACCACCGGCAGCTACGATTGCCGACCCTACCTCAACGGCAACAATGAGACCTGCTCGTTCAACAACCCGCAGGCTGGGACCTGGCATGTGATGGTGCGCGGGTACACGGCCTACTCGGGGGTCAGCCTGGTCGCCAGCTACGAATCGAGCAGCGGCGCCCCATGCACCGGCTGCACCAAGTACAGCGGCTCGCTGTCCGGCAGCGGCAACTCCCAGGTCCAGCCGAACGGCACCTACTACCAGGCCGCCGCCGGGACTCACCAGGGCTGGCTGAAAGGACCGAGCAACGCCGACTTCGATCTCGAGCTGTATCGCTGGAACGGCTCTTCCTGGAGCCGGGTCGCGCGTTCGATCGGCTCCACCAGCGAGGAGCACATCTCCTACAACGGAACCTCGGGCTACTACTACTGGCGGATCCTGTCCTACTCCGGTAGTGGCAGCTACGACTTCTGGCTGAAAACCCCGTAATTAGAAGACCCAGTCATCCGCAATAATCAAACCGGCATTTTCAACTGCGGCACGTTCCGCATCGAAGAGCCCGGCGCGTCCGGGGCTCTTTTTTGATTCTTCGCCCAATCGAGGGGAAAGCGCCGGGTCTGTTGGATGACCGGGGCGCGGGGGGCAAAGGCCCTTGGATGCGAATGTCCCCCGGCACCGGCCCTGGCCGGCGCCTCCTCCTTGATTTCGCACCCAAGGGCCTTTGCCCCCCGCGTTCCGACATGGCCGGTGGTTCCAGACAGGGAATCCCGGGGAGGACGGCTTCGCGTTCCAGCTTGACCGCGCGATCCGACGAGGCCTGCCGGCCTTGACGGCGAAATCAAGGAGGCCGCCGCCGCCACGGGCGGCGGCCGGGGGACATTCGCCGTCAAGGCTGGCAGGTCGCGTCGGGACAGCCAGGTAACGGCGAAACCGGCGATCGAACGCAGGCAGCGGCGTCTACGCCAACGCCTTCGTCGAAGGCGAGTTCCTTCTCAATTGGGAGAAGAATCTCTTTGGGCGACCCGACGTCCGTCGAGCGCCGAAATCGAGCCGCCGGAGGTCCTGCTGTTGCGGTGTCTGCTTGACGGGGACGCTTACGATGGCGGCTGGGTATTTTTGATTGGCGCAAAAGAAGAAGGCCGCCCCTGATGAGGGGGCGGCCTTCGGTGTAAATGTTCAGCGATGACCTACTCTTGCATGGCTTAGGCCACACTACCATCGGCGCAGCTGCGTTTCACTTCCGAGTTCGGAATGGGATCGGGTGGTACCACAGCGCTATGGTCGCTGAACAAGCTGGTGAAGCGGCGCAGGGAGACAGAAGTACCTTGCGTCCAGCTTGCATGGGGTGGGAAGTAGCGAGTGTGAGATGAATGCCATCGACGTATCGTCGAGGATAAAGCACTTTTTTGAAGAGTCCGCACAGGGATGTGCGGGACATTCGCGAATGGACGCGCAAACAAAAAAGCCACTTGAGGTTATATGGTCAAGCCGCACGGATCATTAGTATCAGTTAGCTCAACGCATTGCTGCGCTTACACACCTGACCTATCAACCACGTAGTCTTCATGGTTCCTTTAGGGGACTTGTGTCCCGGGAGATCTCATCTTGAGGCGCGCTTCCCGCTTAGATGCTTTCAGCGGTTATCGCTTCCGAACATAGCTACCCGGCAGTGCCACTGGCGTGACAACCGGAACACCAGAGGTTCGTCCACTCCGGTCCTCTCGTACTAGGAGCAGCCCCTCTCAAATCTCCAACGCCCATGGCAGATAGGGACCGAACTGTCTCACGACGTTCTGAACCCAGCTCGCGTACCACTTTAAATGGCGAACAGCCATACCCTTGGGACCGACTACAGCCCCAGGATGTGATGAGCCGACATCGAGGTGCCAAACACCGCCGTCGATATGAACTCTTGGGCGGTATCAGCCTGTTATCCCCGGAGTACCTTTTATCCGTTGAGCGATGGCCCTTCCATACAGAACCACCGGATCACTAAGACCTACTTTCGTACCTGCTTGATCCGTCGATCTTGCAGTCAAGCACGCTTATGCCTTTGCACACAGTGCGCGATGTCCGACCGCGCTGAGCGTACCTTCGTGCTCCTCCGTTACTCTTTGGGAGGAGACCGCCCCAGTCAAACTACCCACCATACACGGTCCCCGACCCGGATTACGGGCCCAGGTTAGAACGTCAAGCACGACAGGGTGGTATTTCAAGGTTGGCTCCACCACAACTGGCGTCATGGTTTCAAAGCCTCCCACCTATCCTACACAGACGAACTCAACGTTCAGTGTAAAGCTATAGTAAAGGTTCACGGGGTCTTTCCGTCTTGCCACGGGAACGCTGCATCTTCACAGCGATTTCAATTTCACTGAGTCTCGGGTGGAGACAGCGCCGCTGTCGTTACGCCATTCGTGCAGGTCGGAACTTACCCGACAAGGAATTTCGCTACCTTAGGACCGTTATAGTTACGGCCGCCGTTTACCGGGGCTTCGATCAAGAGCTTCGCCTTGCGGCTGACCCCATCAAT